>JANLTC010000275.1:0-1660 GCA_031362725.1 Deltaproteobacteria bacterium
CGCGAGGCAACTCTTGATCACGCGGTCGATCGCCGGGGGCGTCGCTGTCACCAGCTCCGACACCGGCCGCGGCTCGGCGGTCAGAATCGCGGCAATGACGCTCGCCTGACTCTGCCCCGCGAACGCCCGTTGACCTGTGAGCATCTCGTAGAGCAGAGCGCCGAAGGCGAACAAGTCGGCGCGATGATCCACGGGCTTGCCTTCCAGCTGTTCCGGGGACATGTATTGAACGGTTCCCACCATCGCGCCGTGCGAAGTCAACGGCGTCGTGCGCGTTGCCGTCTCGACGACCGCTTCGTCGCGCAGCTTGGCCACGCCGAAGTCGAGAACCTTCGCCCCGGCCTTCGTGAGGGCGACGTTTCCCGGCTTCAGGTCGCGATGGACGATGCCGCGCTTGTGCGCTGCCGCCAGCGCGTCGGCGATCTGCGCGCCGATGCGCAAGGCCTCGTCGAGCTTCATCGGCCCGCGCTCGAGCCGTGCCGCTAGCGACTCCCCGTCCAGGAGCTCCATCACGAAGTAGTCGGCATCGCCCTCGCGGCCGACGTCGTAGAGCGTGCAGATGTGCGGGTGGTTGAGCGAGGAGATGGCGCGCGCCTCGCGCTCGAATCTCTCTCTGACCTCGGCATTGTCCGAGAGATGCGCGGGGAGGATCTTGACCGCGACGTCGCGCCCGAGGCGGGTGTCTTCGGCCCGGTACACCTCGCCCATGCCGCCCGCGCCCAGCGGGCCGACGATCTCGTACGGTCCTAAGCGGGCGCCGGGTTCGAGAGGCATCCGCGCATGATAGGGGGAATGGGGTCAGGTCTTGAAATGATTCAGAAAAGGGATCCGCTCCGTCTATCCGCAGAAGTCGAAGGCTTGGAGGGCCAGTTCGACGGCGCGCGCGTACGCGTCGGCGGCCGCGCCCCAATCGGGGCTGATCGCTGCGCGCATCGCGTCGGCCTGCGCCAGCATCGCGATGGCATCGCAGAGCTTGTTCGGGTTGCCGGAACCGTCGCACACCCCGCACACGCCGGTCGCGCGCTCGATGTGCCACTCCGCGATGAGGCGCGCGATGCCGAGGATGTCGTCCATCGCATCCCGGACGTCCAACGGATCGAGTGCGCCGGGCGACGCCAAGACACCCTGGAGCAACTTCAAGACGGCGTCGAGGTCGGTCTTCACCACGTTGTCGTCGCGGGCGGGATCGCCGTTCGCGAGCGTCGCGAGCGCGGCGTTCGCTCGCGCCTGGGCGGCTGCTATGGCCGCTGCCTGCGGTGTGCCGGGGCCTGCGGCGGTGAGCAGCGCGGCGAGCGGACCGCCTGCCCCGGCCAGTCCGGCGAGTTCTTGCAACGCGAGATCGCGCAGCGACGCTGCGGGATTGACGGCCGTGGCGGTGATCGTGGGGAGAGACGCAAGGTCCACGCCCTCCACCATCACGCGCACCGACCCCATCCCCGGCACCGACGCGACGGCCGTCGCGTTGTACGATCCGTCGCCGAGATCGACGATCGGGCCGGACAGGTGCGCGGGCCAGAGCAGCGACGAGTCGATGCCGACGGCGAGCCCGCGCCCGAGGAGCACGCCGCCGGCGTCGCGCGGCACGATGGTGATCGAAGCCGCCTGCAACCCATTGGCGACGATCGTCGCGGGGGTGACGGCCACGGACGAGGCGCCGGCG
>JANLTC010000245.1:0-55259 GCA_031362725.1 Deltaproteobacteria bacterium
CTCGTGCTTCGAAGTTGAAGCGCGCGTTGGGCGCAATCGCCGCTCGCCTTTGGCTCGCTACGCGGGACGAGGGGGAATCGGGGTTGGGTGCTGGCGAGGCGTGCGGACATGCGAGGTTCTCCTTAGCGGCCGATCGAACTCGTGATCTGGAGTAGCGGCACGAGCGTTGCGGCGATGATGAACATCACGATCCCGACCATCAGCAGGATCAGCAGCGGCTCGAGCAGTGCGGTGAGGCGCGTGACCGCGGTCTCGACCTGGTCTTCGTAGGTCTGCGCGACCTTCTCGAGCATCGCCTCGAGTTCGCCCGAGCGCTCGCCGACCTCGACCATGTGTACGACGATCGGCGGGAACTCACCGCTCGCGCGCAGCGGCTGCGCGAGCGACTGGCCCTCGGTCACCGAATCGCGTGCCGCGTCGATCGCGGCGCCGAGCACCACGTTGTTCGCAACGTGCTTCGCGGTGTCGAGCGCGCGCACGATCGGTAGGCCGCCCGCGAGCAGCGTCGAGAGCGTGCGCGTGAAGCGCGAGATCGCGATCAGGCGCACGACACGCCCGACCACCGGCAGGCGCAGCTTCAGTCGGTCGAAGTTCGCGCGACCCGCCTGGGTGCGCAGCAGTGCGCGGAGCAGCATCGCCACCACCAGCACCGCTGCCGCAACCGCCCACCAGTAGGACTTCATGAAGCGCGCCATCTCGATGATCGCGCGCGTGTAGAACGGCAGCGGCTGGTTGAGACTCGCGAGCAGTTCGGTGATCTGCGGCAGCACGACCGTCACCAGCACGCCGACGACGATCAGCGCGAAGCCGAACATCACGCTCGGATAGATCAGGATCGAGCCGACCTTGTTGCGCAGCCGCACTTCGCTCTCGAGATACTCGGCGAGGCGCGCGAGCACCTGTTCGAGCGCGCCGCCCGCTTCGCCTGCGCGCACCATGCCGACGTAGAGGTCACTGAACGGACCGGCCTGCGCCATGGCGTCACCGAGCGTGGATCCCTCGTTCACGCGATCGCGGATCTGGCCGATCACGCCCTTCAAACGCGCGCTCTCCGCCTGTTCGGCGAGCGCCGAGAGACCCTGCACGAGCGGCACGCCGGCACCGATCAACGTCGAGAGCTGGCGTGTGGCGAGCGCGAGGTCGAGCGGCGAGATGCGCTGGAAGCGCGCGAGTCCGAGCGAGACGCTGCGCGACTTCGCATCGCTCGCGGCACCAGCGCCGCTGGGCGCCGACGCCGCGCTCTCCGAGAGATCGGTCAGGAACACGCCATCGCGACGCAGCTTGGCCCGCGCCGTTCGCGCGCTGTCCGCATCCACGAAGCCACGCGTATTGCGCCCGGCTTGCGTGACTCCCTTGTATGCATAGACCGGCATCAGACTTCCGCGACTACGGTCTCTTCTTCGGTCGCGCGCAGCACCTCGGCGATCGAGGTCAGCCCGCGCAACACCTTGCGGGCGCCGTCTACACGCAGCGTGCGCATGCCGTTCGCGACGGCCTGGCGCTTGATGCGCTTCGAATCGACGTTCTGCGCGACCAGATCGCGAATCGCGTCGTCGATCAGCATCAACTCGAAGATGCCGAGCCGACCGCGATAGCCGGTGTAGTTGCAGCGCTCGCACGAGCCCGGCCGGAAGGCCTGTACCGCACGACTGCTGCGCAGGCCGATTTCAGCGAGTTCCTCGGCTGACGGCTCGTAGGACTCGCGACAGTTGGTGCAGATCAGCCGGACCAGTCGTTGCGCCAACACCGCGACCAGCGACGATGCCACCAGGAAGCGTTCGACGCCCATGTCGACCAGCCGCGTGATGGCGCTCGGCGCGTCGTTGGTGTGTAGCGTCGAGAAGACCAGGTGGCCGGTGAGCGACGCCTGGATCGCGATCTCGGCAGTTTCGAGGTCGCGGATCTCGCCGACCAGCACGACGTTCGGATCCTGGCGCAGGATCGAGCGCAGTCCCGACGCGAAGGTGAGACCGATCTTGTGGTTCACTTCGATCTGGCCGACGCCGGCGAGCTGGATCTCGACGGGGTCTTCGACGGTGATGATGTTCACGTCGAGCGTGTTGATGCGGGAGAGCGCGCCGTAGAGCGTCGTGGTCTTGCCGCTGCCGGTGGGACCGGTGACGAGCACGATCCCGTTCGGACGCGCGATCAGCTTGTTCCACACCGCGAGGTGATCCTCGTCGAATCCGAGGTTCTCGAGATTCAGCATCTCGCTGGTGCGCGGCAAGAGGCGCATCACGACGCGCTCGCCGTGCGCAATCGGGATCGTCGAGAGGCGCACGTCGTAGTCGCGGCCGGCGATCTTGAGCCGGATGCGGCCGTCCTGCGGCAGTCGTTTCTCGGCGATGTTGAGGCCGCCCATGATCTTGATGCGCGACACGATCGGCGCGTGCAGCGCACGAGGCAACGGCCGCACCGGTTCGTAGAGAATGTTGTCGATCCGGAAGCGCACGCGGATCTCGCGCTCGAAGGGTTCGATGTGGATGTCGCTGGCGCGCTCTTTGACCGCGTGCTGCAGCAGCGAGTTCACCAGCCGGATGATCGGCGCGTCGTCGGCCGCTTCGAGCAGATCCTCCGGTTCGTGCGCACCGATCTCGGAGGCGAGCGCGTCGAGATCCTCGGACGCGTCGAGCGCGAGCGCCTCCGAGGAGGCTGGGCCTCGATCGTAGACGTGGTTGATCGCATCGAGGATCGCGCGGCGACTCGCCAGTTCCGGCTCGACCTCGGCGCCGTCGAAGAGCAACCGCAGGTCGTCGATCGCGTCGGTGTCGAAGGGATCCGCCACCGCGATGTGCAGGATGCCGGCGGTGGTGCGTTCGAGCGGCAGGATGCCGTGCGTCTTCGCGAACGCGATCGGGATCTTGTCGACGAGTTCGGCGTCGATGCGGTCGGCGGCGATCGGGCTGCGTACCGGCATGCCCAGCGCCTCGCCGAGCGCGGCGAGGATCTCCTGCTCCTCCAGCATGCCGTTCTCGATCAGCACGTCGACGAGCGAAAGCTCGCCGTCGCCAGCGCGCGTGCGCGCGTCGTCGAGCTGCTCGGGCGTCAGGCGTGTCGTGCGCAGCAGCAGCGCGCCGAGCGAGAGCGCCCCGGGTGCTGCGACGGCGGCCGGACTCGTCACGGCGTTGCGTCCTCCGGCTTCTGCACGAGCACTTGTGGGGCCAGTGCGTAGGCGCTTCGCAGCGCATTCGCGGTGCGCTCCGCCTCGTCGAGACTGATGTACGGGCCGATGCGCAGTTCGAGCAGCACGCGTCCGTTCGAGCGCGACGAGACGAGGGTTCCCTCGTAGCCCGCGTCGATCAGCCGCCGCAGCGTCGATTGCGCCACCGTCGAGTCGGCAAACACGCCACCGAGCACGAGGTAACGCGCGGTGGGACCGGGAGCGCTCGCCGAGGCGCGCGTATTGGCTCTTTCTACCGCTTGTTGCCGCTCGATCTCGAGCATGCGATCGAGCGGGTATCGCTTGTCGAGCGCGTTGACGACGGTGCGGGTCGGGTTCTCGTTCGCGCTCGCGGCGGGATCGCCGAGTACGCCGATCGCGCGATCGGCGAGCTGGTCATCGTCCGGTTGCCCCGACGGCCGCGTCCAGCGCCGGAACTCCTCGCGCTTGACGATCGACTCCTTCTCGAGGTCTTCCCCGCTCCGAACGATGTGGGGCGTCAGGAAGACCAGCAGGTTCGCCTTCGTGAGTTTCTTGTTCTGGGTCTTGAACAGCCAACCGAGCACGGGGATGTCGCCGAGCCACGGCACCTTGGTGACGTCGTTCTGATAGCGATCGCCGATCAGTCCACCGATCACGACCGTTTCGTCGTCCGCGACGACGACGACGTTCTCGATGCGCCGATCCGAAAGCGCCGGGCCGACCTGGTTGACGTTGCCGACGCCCTGGATCTGGTTGTTGATGTCGGTGATCTCCTGGAAGATCTCGAGGCGCATCGTGTTGCCCTCGGTGATCTGGGGGGTCACGCGCAGCGTCACGCCGATGTCCTGGCGCTCGACGTTCACCGACGTGGCGAGCGAGGGGTCGACGGTCGTCGTGGCCGTGGTACCCGCAGACTGCACACGGCTCGTGATGATCGGGATGTTGTTGCCGACGAGAATCTCGGCTTCCTCGTTATCGGACGTGAGGATGTGGGGCGCCGACAGGATGTTGATGCTGTTGTCGGTCGCCCCGGCCGTGATGATTCCCTGGATCAGGGTTCCGTTGCTGGTCGGATTGCCCGTGCTGTCGACCTTGAACGTCCGGCGCAGGAAGTTCGTCAGAAACGGCGAGGCCGCCGCCGCGGCCGCGCCGGGGACGCCTGCGGTCGCGACACCCGTCGCGCTCGCAACCGTGATGTCGGTAGCGCCGTTCACGAGCCGCACGAGTCCGTTGAAGCCGAGGTCTTTGTTGTCGGTGAGCCCGACTTCCATGATCAGCGCCTCGACCAGCACTTGCGGCCGCGCGATGTCGAGCTTCTCGATCACGCTCAGCAACACCTGGTAGCCCTCGGGGCTCGCTTGGATCACGAGGGAGTTCGTCGCGACGTCGGCGGTCACCAGATCGACGCCGCTCGCAATCTCGGTCACCTGACCCGCGATCTGCGGGATGCCTTGGACTCCCTGGGCGCCGCCCCCACCGCCGCCCCCGCCGCCGAGCAGCGAGTTCAGCGTGTCCGCCAACTCTTCGGCGTCCGCGTGCTTCAGGTAGTAGACCTGGATGCGGCCGCCGCCTTCGACGGGTACGTCGATCTTGCGGACGAAATCGCGGACGTCCTCGAGCGTCGAGCGCGCCGCGAGCGCGACAAGCGAGTTGGTGCGCTCGTCGGTGATGATCTTCAACTGGCCGCGCCGCGTCGCCTCGGGCGTTTGCCCAAGCTGCGGTTGCCCTGGCACCACGGGCTGCGGGCGCGGCCGCGCCCGCGCGGCACCGCCCTGCGGGCGTGCGCCGCTCGTGACTTCCGCACCGAAGAGCTGCGAGAGCTGGTCGGCGATGACCGAGGCGTCGGCGTACTGGATCCGGATCAGCGCGATTTCTTCCTTGAACGTCTCGACGTCGATGGCTTCGATGATCGACAGGATGCGCGTGATGTTCGAGGCCGAGTCGGTGAGGATGATCGTGTTGGTGCCGGCGTACGAGACGAGCGCGGCCTCCTTCGAGACCAGCGGCTTCAGCGTGTTCGAGATCTGCTCCGCATCGACGTAGGTGAGCGGGATCAAGCGCGTCACGAAGCGGTCGGAGTCGAGCCTCGCGACTCCGCTGCGCTCGGTGCTGACGCTGGTTTCCTTGGCGTCACGAATCGGGATCACCTTCAACACGCCGCCGGGCGCCTCCACCGTGGTGAACCCCTTCACCTGCAGCACCGACTCGAAGACGGTGAACGCCTGACCGACCGGAATCGGTGACGGCGAGATGATCGTCACGCGGCCGCGTACGCGGTCGTCGTAGACGAAGTTCTTGCCCGTGAGCTTCGCGATCGTGTCGATCACCACGGCCAGCTCGACGTCCTCGAAGTCGAGGTTCACGAGGCCCTCGGCCGTGACGCTCGCCTTCTCGGCGCCGGCGCTGCGGTCGATCGGTCCGCCCGGAACCGGCGGCGCGACGTCGGGCGATCGGCCGGGCGGGGGTGTCGCAGGTCGGGTGCGCAGCGGCCGCTGCGGCGGGTTCGGGGCGAGCTGTTCCGGCTGCGCCGCTGCGAGCAGCGGAATCAGCAAGAGCGTCGCAGCTGCGAGGCCGCCTCGAAGTGCATGGATCACGATGCGCGGTCCCCCTCTACTGGCCGATCGAGTAGGTGAGCGAACGGGTCTGCCCGTCCACCCCGAGTACGTTGACCTGGAACTCGCTCGCCGACGTCAACTCTTTGAGCAGCGCCGCGCTGTCCTGCGGGCTGGTCACGGTGATGCCGTTCACCTGCGTGACGGTGTCACCGTTCTGGATGCCGATCTCTTCGAAGAGACTGCCCGGTTTGATCGACGACAGCTGCACGCCGACCATCGCCCCGTTGTCGTACTTGGGCAGGATGCGCGCTTCCGAGAACAGCTCGGCGGGATTGCGCACGGCTTCCTCGATGTCCTGGCGCTGGACCTGGAAGCTGCCTTCGGCGAGTCGCTTGATGCGGTCGCGAAGATCGTCGGCGCCGGGCGGTGCGGGCGCTGCCGCGGGCCGCGCGCTGGCCTGACGGATGCCACCACCCGGCACGGCTTCGTCGTCGTCGAGCGCAAGTTCCTCGCGCTTCGTACCGTTCTGCAACACGATGCGGCGACGCTCGATGCGCACCACGGTGGCCGTTTCGAGCAGGCGTTGGTCGACCCGCACGACGATCTTCTTGTGGCTTTGTTGATCTTCGACCGCTGCCCACGCGTCCGCGGGATCGTCGGCGGAGATCGTGCCGAGCAGCTTCAGCGGCAGGCGCGTCGCCTCCAGATCTTCATCGGTCACGGCGGGCTCCGGAGGCGCGGGTTCGTCCGGCAGCAGCGTCGAGACCTGGAACAGATTGCGGTCGAGGATCGTCTGTCGATCCGACCACGCGCGGGCCGGTTCGGCGGCCCCGACGTGCGCGACCTGCGCCGTGCTCGGGCGCGACGACAGCCATTCCGCGATCCAGGTGTTGGCGAGCCCCGCGACGAGGAAGCAACAGAGCGCGAAGAGCGCCGCGTTGACGACCCAGATGCCCATTCGGCCAATCGTCATGGAGCGATCGTCACGAAATGGCGCCTCGGCTGGTCCACCACTCAGTTCGGCTCCCCTGCGTTCGGATTCGAGCTTCGCGAGCCCGAACCCGATCCGGACGAATGGGGGCGCCAGCGCGACGTTGCCGCCCCGGCCAACGCACCGCGATAGAATCCGTCTCCCCCCAAAGCGGCGCGCAGTATAACCCGGCACTTCGCCGACGGTCCCGGGGGATTCGGCGCGTTTTCAAGAACTTAGTCATCGAGCCGGCTGATCGTCGCGCGCCGCGACGGAGCCGCGCGCGCCGCGCGAGGCTAGTTTCGGCACGAGGGAGCGGCTCGCCATGCTGCGACGACTCGGAAGCGCGCTGATCGGAGTGGCCGCACTCGTGGCGGTCGCACTATGGCCGTCGCTTCCGCCGAATGGCCCGCTGCTGATGGATGTCGTGTCGCCGCTGCCGGGCGCGACGATCGGGCTCGATGGCGTCGAAGTGCTCGTGCAGTTTCGACAGGCCGACGCCGCGGCCGAGACCTTTCGCGCGCTGCTGAACGGGGCGGACGTGACCGACCTGCTGACGACCGGTGAGAACGGTTGCTACGGCAAGCTCTCCGGCATGCTGACGGGCGACAACGTTCTCCGCGTCGAAGTCTTCGGACGCGTCCCGTGGTCGAGCGATCGGCTCTTCGAGCAGTCGCGCGAGGTCCGGGTACGGATGCGGCCGCCGCAGAATCTCGATCAGGGCTAGTGGTGGAAATCGCCGCTGGCCGTTGACTTCGACTCCCCCCGGCCCAAGGTTCGCGACCACGCCGTGCAACCGCGCGGTACAGGAGGCGAGATGGCGGATGCGGGTGCGCAGGGAAAGGTGATCGGGATCGACCTCGGAACCACGAACTCCGTGGTTGCGGTGATGGAAGGCGGGCAGCCCGTCGTGATCCCGAACGAAGAAGGCGGGCGCACGACGCCGTCGGTGGTCGGTTTCGCGGACGATGGCGAACGCGTCGTTGGCGCAGCCGCCAAGCGGCAGGCCATCACCAATCCGACCCGGACCGTCTACTCGGTCAAACGTTTCATGGGGCGTCGCAAGTCGGAAGTGCCCGAGGAGATCCGGCTCGTCCCGTATGAGGTCGTCGACGGCAAGGAAGGTCGGGTCGGGATCCGCATCGACGGCAAGGATCTCTCGCCGCCCGAAATCTCGGCGATGATCCTGCAGAAGCTCAAGTCGGCCGCCGAGGCGTATCTCGGTCACCCGGTCTCCGCGGCGGTGATCACCGTTCCCGCGTACTTCAACGACGCGCAGCGCCAGGCCACCAAGGACGCTGGCGAGATCGCCGGCCTCGAGGTGAAGCGAATCATCAACGAGCCGACCGCGGCCGCGCTCGCGTATGGCCTCGACAAGCAGAAAGACGAGAAGATCGCCGTCTACGACTTCGGCGGCGGCACCTTCGACATCTCGGTGCTCGAAGTCGGCGAGAACGTCGTCGAAGTGAAGTCCACCAACGGCGACACGCATCTCGGTGGCGACAACCTCGACCAGCGCGTGATCGAGTACCTGATCGGCGAGTTCAAGAAGGATCAGGCGATCGATCTCTCGCGCGATCCGATGGCGATGCAGCGGCTGCGCGAGGCGGCCGAGAAGGCGAAGATCGAGCTTTCTTCGGCGATGCAGACCGACATCAATCTGCCGTTCATCACCGCGGACCAGGCCGGCCCGAAGCACATGAACCTGAAGCTCACGCGGGCCAAGTTCGAGCAGCTGATCGAGGATCTGGTGACGCGCTCGCTCGAGCCGTGCCGGATCGCACTGCAGGACGCCGGCCTCTCGGCCGCGCAGATCGACGAGGTCGTGCTGGTCGGCGGTTCGACGCGCATCCCGCTGGTGTACCAGAAGGTGAAGGAGTTCTTCGGTCGCGAGCCGCACAAGGGCGTGAACCCCGACGAGGTCGTGGCGATCGGCGCTGCGATCCAGGGCGGCGTGCTCTCCGGTGAAGTGCGCGACGTGCTGCTGCTCGACGTGACACCGCTCTCGCTCGGCATCGAGACGCTCGGCGGCGTGATGACGAAGCTGATCGAGAAGAACACCACGATCCCGACGCGTCGTTCGCAGGTCTTCTCGACCGCGAGCGATAGCCAGCCGCAGGTCGAGATCCGCGTGCTGCAGGGCGAGCGCGACGTCGCGGCCGCCAATCGAGAACTCGGCCGCTTCATTCTCGACGGCATTCCGGCCGCGGCGCGCGGCATTCCGCAGATCGAGGTCACCTTCGACATCGACGCCAACGGCATCTTGTCGGCGTCCGCGAAGGACAAGGCCACCGCGAAGGAGCAGTCGATCCGAATCGAGGGTTCGGGCGGTCTCGACAAGGGCGAGATCGAGCGAATGATCCGCGACGCGGAGACGCACGCCACCGAGGATCATGCGCGCCGTGAACAGGTCGAGAAACACAATCAGCTCGATTCGATGATCTACGGCGCCGAGAAGACGCTCGCCGACAACGGCGAGAAGATCGCCGAGGCGGATCGAGCGCGCGTTGCCGAGGTCCTGGCGGAAGCCAGGAAGGATCTCGAGAGCAACGACGCCGCGCGGATGGACGCCGCGCGCCAGCGCGTGGAGAAGGAAATGCACGCGGTCGCCGAAGCGCTCTACAAAGCGCAGGCGGGAGGGGCCGACGCGGGTGCCGCACCGGGCGCGGGCCCGGCTGATGCTGCCGCCAAGGACGAGGGCGTCATCGATGCCGAGTACACGGAGGAGAAGGGCGACCGCTAGCCCGAACGAGCCGTGAGCACCTCACGCGATCACGACCCGCTCGCCCAGTGGTTCGGACGCTTGTCCGAGCAACTCGGCAGCGATTGCTGGCAGCCCGCCGCCGACGTCTACGAGACCGAAGCGGCGATCGTGGTGCGACTCGAGCTGGCGGGTGTCCGCGGCGCGGAGATCTCGGTGACGGTGGACGGCGACATCCTGCGTATCCGCGGTGTACGACGGCCACGCGTCGACGGTGACGCGCAGCGCCTGCACCAGATGGAGATCGCGAGTGGACCCTTCGAGCGCGCCATCCGAATCGGCATTCCGTTCGAGCGCGAGCGCGTGACGGCCTCGCTCGAAGAGGGGTTGTTGCGCGTCGTACTGCCGAAGAAACCGTCGGGCCCGCGGCGCATCGGCCTCGACGCAGAACGTGGAACCAGTGGATCCGGGAGGAGTGGCACGTGAGTGAGCCCGATGTGGGCGGGCGGGGTACGGAAGTTCGCGTTGGCGTCGGCGGCGACGGGAACGGCGGCGAGTTGCGCGTCGAGATCCCCGAGATCCTGCCGGTGCTGCCTCTGAAGAACACCGTCCTGTTTCCGTACCTGCTGTCACCGTTGCTGGTCAATACGACCCGTAGCAAGCGGCTCATCGACCACGTGCTGGTGACACCGGAGCGGCTGCTGATTGCGCCTGCGGTGAGTCGACCGGTCGAAGGAAGTCCCGGCGCGGACGACGTATTCCGTGTCGCCACGGTGCTACGCATCGTGAAGATGCTGAAGTTCCCCGACGACTCGTACCGACTGCTGGTGCAGGGCGTGGCGCGCGCGCGCATCGAGAGCTTCGTCGCGTCGGAGCCGTTCCTCAGCGGCCGCGTGCAGCGGCTCACCGATGCCTGCGATCCTGATTCCGTCGAGATCACCGCGCTGCAACGCAACGTCGCGCAGAGCTTCGCTGCTTTCGTCTCGGAGAGCCCGAAGCTGTCCGACGAGCTGCAGGTGCTCGCGTCGAATCTCGACGACCCGGGCCGCCTCGCCGATCTCGTCGCGTCGAACCTCGACCTCGACGTCGCGCAGAAGCAGCAGGTGCTCGAGACCGGCGACGTCGGCGAGCGGCTGCGGATGGTGCTCGCGGAGCTGTCGCGTTCGCGCGAGGCGCTGACGATCGAGGCCGAGATCCGCGACAAGGTCCAGAGCGAGATGGGCAAGACGCAGCGCGACTACTTGCTTCGCCAGCAGCTCGACGCGATCCGCAAGGAACTCGGCGAGACGATCGACGACGGCGCCGAGGGCGATCGGCTGCGCGAACGCGTCGAAGCCGCCGGAATGCCCGAGGACGCGCAGAAGCAGGCTCGCCGCGAACTCGAGCGCCTCGCGAACACGCCGCCCGCATCGGCTGAGCACGGCGTGATCCGCACCTACCTCGAATGGATGGTCGATCTGCCGTGGTCGAAGCAGACCGAGGATCGGCTCGACGTCGCCGAGGCCAAGGGCATTCTCGACGAAGATCACTACGACCTCGAGAAGGTGAAGGATCGCATTCTCGAGTTCATCGCCGTTCTCTCGCTGAAGCGCGATCTCAAGGGGCCGATCCTGTGCTTCGCGGGGCCTCCCGGCACCGGCAAGACGTCGCTCGGTCGCTCGATTGCGCGCGCGCTCGGCCGCGAGTTCGTGCGCATCTCTCTCGGCGGCGTGCGCGACGAGGCCGAGATCCGTGGCCATCGCCGCACCTACGTCGGGGCGCTTCCGGGCCGCATCGTGCAGGGGCTCCGCAAGGCGAAGACACGCAATCCGGTGTTCCTGCTCGACGAGATCGACAAGGTCGGCCAGGATTTCCGCGGCGACCCGTCCTCGGCGCTGCTCGAAGTGCTCGATCCCGAGCAGAACCACACCTTCAGCGACCACTACCTGGAGGTGTCGTTCGATCTCTCGCAGGTGCTGTTCATCGCCACCGCGAATCTGATGGATCCCGTGCCGCCGGCGCTGCGCGACCGCATGGAAGTCATCGAACTGCCCGGCTACATCGAAGAGGACAAGGTCGAGATCGCGCGGCGCTACCTGCTGCCGCGCCAGCGCAAGCAGAATGGCGTCGCCGGCGTCGAACTCGAGATCCCGGACGAGACGCTGCGTACGCTGATCCATTCCTATACACGCGAAGCCGGCGTGCGGAACCTGGAACGCGAGATCGGTTCGGTGTGTCGCAAGGTCGCGCGGCGCGTCGCCGAGGACGGCGTCTCGGGCGCGGTCACGGTGCGGCCCGAGGACTTGAGTGAAATGCTCGGGCCGGTGCGATTCGAGCCCGAGCTGGCGGAGCGCGCCGGCATGCCGGGCGTCGCGGTCGGACTCGCGTGGACGCCGGCGGGCGGCGACATCCTCTTCATCGAGAGCACGCGGATGCCGGGCAAGGGCGGCATCAAGCTCACCGGCTCGCTCGGCGACGTGATGCGCGAATCCGCCGAAGCGGCGCGGTCGTGGCTGCGCACGCAGGCCGGCTCACTTGCGATCGACCCGAAGCTCTTCGAAAGCTCCGACGTGCATCTGCACGTGCCGGCGGGCGGCGTACCGAAGGACGGACCGTCCGCGGGCGTCGCGATGGTGACGTCGCTCGCGTCGCTGCTCACGGGTCGAGTCGCGCGCCCCTTTGTCGCGATGACCGGCGAGATCACGCTGCGGGGCAAGGTGCTTCCGGTGGGCGGCATCAAGGAGAAGGTGCTCGCAGCCAAGCGCGCCGGGATCCTCGAAGTGGTGCTGCCGGAACGCAACCGCCGCGACGTGGACGAGATCCCGAAACACCTGATCGAGGGACTCGGTCTTTCCTACGTCGGCACGATCGACGAAGCGCTCGGAAAGACGCTCGCGCCGGTCGCGGCGTGAAGCGCGCGCTCGTCGCGGCCGGCGTGCTCGGGCTCGCTGGCTGCGTCAGCCCGACGCTGCATCAGGCCGCTCTCGACGAGCGCGATGCGTTGCGAGAGCGAAACGAGCGGGCCGAAGCATCTGTAGAGGCGCTGACGAGCGAGCGCGACCGGCTCGCCAGCGAACTCGAAGACCTGCGCATCCAGCACGAAGCGAGCGCGCGCGACATCGAGACGCTGCGTGGGATCGAGCAGTCGCTCCCGGCTTGCGAGACGGAAGTCGCCAGCCAGACCGCGAAGCTGGACCAGCTCCAGTCGACCTACGAGGGCCTCGTGAAGGACCTCGAAGCCGAAGTCGCGTCGAACAACACGCAGATCGATCAGCTCCGCGAAGGTCTGCGCATGAGCTTGCCGGCAGAGGTTCTCTTCACGTCGGGCTCGGCCGATCTCACCGCTGCGGGTGCGCGCGTGCTCGCCGACCTCGCGAAGGATCTGCGCCGCGACGTCTATGCGCCCTATCAGATCCTGGTCGAGGGCCACACCGACGGCGTGGCGATTCGCGGCGCGCTCGCGGAGCGCTTCGCGACGAACTGGGAACTGGCAGGCGCGCGCGCCGCACGCGTCGTACGATCGCTCGAGGAGTCGGGCGTCGAGGGCGCGCGGCTTTCCGCGGTCTCGCGCGCCGACAAGCAACCGGTCGGGCCGGACGACTCACCCGAAGGCAGGGCCGCAAACCGCCGCATCGAGATCCGCTTGATCCCGCTGCCCGGCGCGAAGCCTGGCGCAGTCGCTCCCCCACTCCAACAGGCCGACGGCGGCACGACCGCGAGCCCCGCTCCCGCTGCAAAATGAAGCCTGGCGCGCGAACCAGGCTCACGGCGATCTTCGGGGCCGCGCTCGCTGCCGTCGACGCCGGAGCCGCGGTGCGTCGCGTGCTGCACCGCGACGGCGCGCAGCTCGCGGTCGCAGGTCGCGCGCTCGCCCCGAACGCGCGACTGGTCGTGCTCGCCGCCGGCAAAGCGGCGGCCGCGATGGCGGGCGCCGTCGAAGCGGTGGCGGCCGATCAGATCGTCGCGGGTCTCGCGGTCACCAAGGACGGCCACGGGCGCGCGCTGGCACGCATCGCGGTGCGCGAGTCGAGTCACCCGGTGCCCGACGCGCGTTGCGAGGCAGCCGCGCGCGAAGTGCTCGAAATGGCGGCTGCGACGCGACCCGACGACGTGTTGGTCGTGCTGCTCTCGGGAGGCGCGTCGTCGCTGCTCGCGTGTCCGCAGCCGGGGCTCACGCTCGAAGAGATCGCCGCGACGACCGCAGCGCTGCTCGCGGCGGGCGCCGAAATTCGCGAGCTGAATACCGTCCGCAAGCATCTGGTCGAGGTTTCGGGGGGGCGTCTTGCGCGCGCTGCCTGCTCCCGTCGCATCGAGGTGTTGGTCGTCTCGGACGTGCTCGGCGATCCGCTCGATGTGATCGGCTCGGGTCCGTGCACGCCCGATCCGTCCACCTTCGCCGACGCGCTCGCGGTACTCGCCGCGCACGCCCTGCGGGACCGCATCCCGTCGCGCGTCCTCGCTCACCTCGAGGCGGGCGCGCGTGGCGAACGCGACGAATCGCCGAAGCCGGGGGATCCGCGCTTTGCACGCGTGCGCACGACGCTCGTCGCGTCGCTCGGCGATGCGCTGCAAGCAGCCGAAGCGGCGGCCCGCGAGCACGGGATGCGACCATTCGCGGTGAGCGCACACCTGCGGGGCGAGGCGCGCGACGCGGGGCGGCGGCTCGCCGCGCTCGCGCGCGCGCTCGCCCCCGCCGACGTGCCGACGTGCTTGCTGGTCGGCGGCGAGACCACCGTGACGGTACGCGGTGCTGGCCGCGGCGGTCGCTCGCAGGAACTCGCGCTCGCGGCGGCGATCGAGATCGCCGGTTGCGACGATCTCGCGCTGCTCGCGGCCGGCACCGACGGCAGCGACGGCCCCACCGACGCGGCGGGCGCGTTCGCCGATGGCGCGACCGTCGCGCGGGCCGCGTCGCTGGGAATCGACGCCGCACGCGCCCTCGGCGACAACGACGCCTACGGCTTCTTCGCGCAAGAGGGCGGTCTGTTTCGGACCGGGCCGACCGGCACCAATGTGATGGACCTGGTGCTCATCGAAGTGCAATCTCGGATCGCCGGCTGAGGCGCATCTTCCCTTTCCCAATGCGTCAAAGAGCGTGTAGGATTCTCGCCCACGCCATGGCCGGCGCATTCGAAGGTCTCGACGCGTTTTCCACTGCTTCCACTTCATCGAACTCGAATCAACCCGAACTCTGGAGGAAACCTCGATGCCGATCCGCAGCCGACGTCCCATCGCTCTCGTTGCAATCGCGGCGATTGCCACCGTGTTCGTCTGGATCGCGCCGCACGACGCCCGCGCACAGGCTGCAGCCGACAAGGGCAAGAAGAAGACCGAGGGCTGCTTGATCAGTTACGACGCCGCGGCTGGCTCCATCGTCGTCAAGGACAAGAAGGGCGGCAAGGACGAGACCTTCAAGGTGAAGCAGGGCACCTCGGTCCTCGACAAGACGGGTACCTCGGTTGCCAAGAACGGTCGCGGCTCGAAGCTCGCCGACCTCGAAGCCAATCACCCGTTGATCGTGTACTGGGTGCCCCAGGGCGAGGACAAGTTCGCGTCGAAGGTCGACGCGCCGAATATGATGAACTCGGAAACCGGCAAGCCCGATCCCGACATCATGGAAGACGCCGGTTGCAAGACCGAGTAGCCAGACGACCCGACACTGTGTTGCATGGGAGAATGCTGATGTTGCAGAAGAACGGGGCGCCGCGTCGCGGTGCCTGGCTCGCGGCAATTGCCGGAGCGGCGCTCGTCGTGTTCGCAGTCGCCGCACCGGTGCGCGCTGCCGATGAGGTGAAGAGCGAACGTACGAACGGCAAGCTCGTCTCATACGACGCCGCCGCGCAGACGATCGTCGTCAAGGAAGGCGGCAAGGAACAGCCCTACCAGGTCAAGGCCGAGGGTTCCGTGCTGACGCGAACGACGGTCACGATGAACGGGAAGGTCGCGAAATTCGACGACGTGAAGCCCGGCATGGTCGTGATCGTGTACTGGAAGCCCGACCCGGCCGACGCCACGCGGCGCAACGCGCGAAAGGTGGACGTTCCGAAGATTCCGAAAGAGTTCCAGGACGAGATCGACGCCGCCGAGAAAGAGGCGGACTCGGAGTAGAGCGGCGCGCGACGCGCAGCCCGGAGTTGCAGACCGAATTGGGGACGGGGCACTGCCTCGTCCCCGACTTCCCGTTCAAGGAAGCCGCGGCGTCGGCTGGGCGACGCGCAAGCCCCGCGTCGCCTGCCGCGCGACCGCCAGATTCTCTATAAAGACATCGCTTCGTCGGCCGATCGCCGCGAGCTGCAATCCAAGGAGTCTCCCGATGCGCTACGCGAAAGAACTCGAGTCCATCGCCAACTCTCTCGTTGCGCCCGGCAAGGGCATTCTCGCCGCCGACGAGAGCACCGGCACGATCAAGAAGCGCTTCGACAAGATCAAGGTCGACAACACCGAGGACAATCGCCGCGACTATCGCGAGATGCTCTTCACGACGAAGGGCTGCGAGGAGTTCGTGAGTGGCGTGATCCTCTTCGACGAGACGCTTCGTCAGAAGGCATCGGGCGGAACGCCGCTCGCGCAGATTCTCACGAACAAGGGCATCGTGCCGGGCATCAAGGTGGACAAGGGACCGACGCCCCTCGCCGGCAGTGTCGACGAGCAGATCACCGACGGGCTCGACGGCCTGCGCGCGCGACTCGCCGAGTACCGCACGCTCGGCGCGCGCTTCGCCAAGTGGCGCGCGGTGATCTCGATCACCGACGACCTGCCTAGCGATCACTGTCTTTCGACCAACGCCCACGCGCTCGCGCGCTACGCAGGGCTCTGTGTCGAGGAAGGGCTCGTGCCGATCGTCGAGCCCGAGATCCTGATGGACGGCACCCACACCATCGAGCGTTCTCATGAGGTGACGGAACGAACGCTGCACTTGGTGTTCGATGCGCTGTACCAGCAGCTCGTTCCGCTCGAGCAGATCCTGCTGAAGCCGAACATGGTGCTCTCGGGCTACGCGTGCCCGAAGCAGGCGAGCGTGCGCGAGGTCGCGGAACGCACGATCCAGTGTTTCCAGCGCGTCGTGCCTGCGGCCGTTCCCGGCATCGTATTCCTGTCCGGCGGGCAGAGCGACGAGGCGGCGAGTGCCCATCTGTCCGAAATGAACCGCATCGGTGGCTTCCCGTGGCAGATGAGCTTCTCCTACGGTCGCGCGCTGCAGGCGCCCGCACTCAAGGCATGGAGCGGCAAGAAGGAGAACTTCGCCGCCGGTCAGAAGGCGTTCTACCACCGTGCTCGCTGCAACGGCGCCGCGCGCTACGGCAAGTACACCGACGCGATGGAAAAGGTCGCCTAGCTGGATGTGTCCGGCGTATAGCGAGAGTTCCCCTGACTCGTGTTGGCGCGGTCGGTTCCTCCGGCCGGTGCGAGAACAGGAGTGGATCCGGCCGGCGCGGAATCATCCGTTGTGATCGACCGTCAACTGTTCAAGTCCGTGCTGCGGCAATGGGCGAGTGGCGTGACGATCGTCACTACACGCTCTGGTGAGCGCGTGTTTGGCATGACGGCGTCCGCGTTCAGCAGCGTTTCGCTCGAGCCACCCCTGGTGTTGGTGTGCATCGAGAAGAAGGCGCACACGCTGCCGTGGATCGCCGAGAGCGGCGTCTTCGCGGTGAACGTGCTGGCGGACGACCAACACGAGCTGTCGAATCGCTTCGCGACCGAGGGCAACGAGTCGGTTCGCTTCGAAGGCCTGGCGTGCCGCGGTGGTCCGACCGGCGCGCCGTGGTTGCCGGGCACCGTTGCGGTGCTCGACTGTCGTGTCGCCGCTGCACACGACGCGGGTGACCATTGGATCTACGTCGGCGCCGTGGAAGCCGCCGAACTCGCCGCCGGGCGCGCCCCGCTGCTCTACTACGACGCCCACTACCGCTCGCTCGCCTCGCGCTGAAGCGCGGCGAACGCGGACGATCGGTGACGCTGCTTCCCGCCGCGTGTTGACAAAATAGGTCAGTCGACCTAAAACAAATGCATGGCAGTTCGTGCAAGAGCGAAGCCCACGGCCAATCGCCAGGTGCGGACGGGGCGCGCGGTGCTCGAGAAGGGATTCCGCCGCAGCGAGGAGATCCTCGACGCCGCCGCGACGTTGCTTGCCACCGACGGCTATGCGCAGCTCTCGACCCGCAAGATCGCCGCTCGCGCCGGCATCCGGCCGGGGAACCTGCAGTATTACTACCGGACGAAGCAGGACATCGTTCGCGCGTTGCTCGACCGCTACCTCGCGGATTCGATGCGCGCGATCGAGGCGCGAGTGGCAAGCAGCGCGGGCAGCCCCGAAGCACGGCTGCTCGCGGGGATCGATGGAATCATTGCGGACCAGCAGGTCGGCCGCAGTTGCGACCTGTTTCGCGAGATCTGGGCGCTCGCGGCGCGCGACCGCGCCGTCGCGCGTGCCGTACAGGACTTTTATGCGCGCTATCGCGATGGCATCGCGCAGGCGCTGCTCGCGGTGAATCCCGCGCTCGGAGCGGCGCGCGCGAGTCGCCGCGCTGCGCTCGTCGTCGCCATGCTCGAGGGCCTCTCGGTGTTCCGCTTCGGTCGCCGCGCAGATCTCGAAGACCCGGCGCTGGCCCGCGAATTGCCGCGGTTGGTACTTCAACTCGCAAAGGACACAAGATCATGACGGAAAGCTGGCTCGAACGTTTCTTCCGCGCACGGCGCGTTGCCGTGCTCGCGATTCCGCGGATCGGCCGGTCGCCGCTCACGACGCCGGTCTGGTACGACTACGACGGCGCGCGCTTCCGCGTGCAGGTCGAGGCGACCAGCGCCAAGGCCAGGTCCTTCGCAAGTTCGCCGGCCCTGCCAGTTTCGCTGACGATCCAGTCTGAAGTCCCGCCGTACCGCTACGCCGTCGTCCACGGCCAGGCCCGGCTCGTCGCGAACGACCAGCCGGGGATGCGCCGCAGGCTCGCGCGGCGCTACTTCGGTCGGCTCGCCGGTGACCTGTACGTCGACGAGGAGACGAAGCGCGGTGTCGACGACACCGCATTGCGAATCATCGAGATCGCCCCGGAGCGCACGCTTTCCCACGACTTCCGCCCGAGCGCGGGGTTCGTCGGGCGGCTCTACTTCGCGGTCTATCGCTGGCTGCGGCCGGTGCCGGCTTGAGCTTCGCAGACCCGACACGCGCGTTCCGCCTCGATGGCCGCGTCGCGGTGGTCACCGGCGCGTCGGCCGGAATCGGAGAGGCGCTGGCCGAAGGACTCGCCGGCGCCGGCGCAAAGGTCGTCGTCGCGGCGCGCCGACTCGATCGACTCGAAGCGCTGGCGGCGCGACTCACCGTGAGCGGCGCCGAGACGCATGCGGTCGCCTGCGACGTCGCGCGCGCAGCCGATGTCGAGCGACTCGCCGGCGAGACGCTGCGGCGCTTCGGGCGCATCGACGTGCTCGTCAACAGCGCCGGCTTCGTCGAGGTGGTTCCCGCCGAGAGCGAGTCCGAGGCCAGCTTCGAGTCCGTGCTCGACGTGAACCTCAGCGGCACCTTTCGCTGTGCGCAGCGCTTCGGGCGCGAGATGCTGGCGCAGGGCGGCGGTTCGATCATCAACGTCGCGTCGATTCTCGGTGTGGTGGGAGTCGGGCAGATTCCGCAGGCGAGCTACGCGGCGTCGAAGGGCGGTGTCGTGAATCTCACGCGCGAACTCGCGGCGCAATGGGCGCGGCGCGGCGTGCGGGTGAATGCGCTCGCGCCCGCGTGGTTCCCGAGCGAGATGACGGCCGACATGTTTGCGGACGAAGCATCGAACAAGTGGATGCGTCAGCGCACGCCGATGGGCCGCGCGGGCCGCGTCGAAGAACTCGTCGGCCCGCTGCTGTTCCTCGCCAGCGACGCCGCGAGCTACGTCACCGGTCACGTCCTCCTCGTCGACGGCGGCTGGACCTGCGTCTGAACTACTGGCTCATGTGCCAGCCACCGTTCGGTGACAGTACCTGTCCCGTCACGAAACCGGATTCCTCGCTCGCGAGATAGACCGCCGCAAAGGCGATGTCGTCGGGGGAACCCATCCGGCCGAGCGGCGTCTGCATCTCGAGCAGCGGGCGGATCGCCGTGAGCGGCTCGGTCATAGCGGTCTCGATCCAGCCGGGCGCGATGGCGTTGACGCGGATCTGGCGAGTCGCGAGTTCGCGTGCAAGCGCGCGCGTGAGACCGAGGATGCCCGCCTTCGCGGCGCTGTAGCCCGGCACCCCGGCGCCGCCCGCGGTGCCCATGATCGAACCCATGTTGATGATCGAGCCGGCAAGCTGCGGCGACATGATGCGCAGCGCTTCGCGCGTGCAGAAGAACGTGCCGTTGAGATGCACCGCGATCATCCGCTCCCACTCGGCGTCGGTCGTCTCGAGCGTGACGTCTGCGTGCGTCTTCACTTTGCCGGTCGTGGCACGCTCCTGCATTTGTGTCAGCGCGATGTTCGTGAAGCGCTCGGCGCGCGCTGGATCGCTCTCGTGCCCGGCGATTCCGGCGTTGTTGACGAGCACGTCGAGCCGACCGTGCCGCGCCGCGACCGCTTCGAACATGCGCGCGACGGCGGCCGAGTCCGCGACGTCTGCAGCAAAGGCCCAGCCGCCGACGGCGTTCGCGACGCGCTCGGCGCGCGCGGCGTCGAGGTCGTTCACGACGATTGATGCGCCCTCGGCGCGGAAGCGCCGCGCGATCGCTTCGCCGATGCCGGCGCCCGCGCCCGTCACGAGTGCGATCTTGCCGTCGAGTCGGGGCATGGACATCTCCTAGGGTGTCAGCACGACTTTCAGCGCGCCGTCTTCGTGGCGCGCGAAGAGTTCGTAACCGCGCACGCCGTCCGCGAGCGGCAGGCGGTGCGTGATGATCTCCGTGGGGTCGAGACGACCGCTCTCGATCGCGGCGAGCAGCCGGGTGACGTAGCGCTGCGGATTCACCAGGCCGCTGCGAAGCGTCAAGTTCTTCATGAAGAGCAACACCGGCAAGATCTCGACCGAGGCCGTGCAGAGCCCGATCACCGCGATCCGCCCGCCCGGGCGTGCGAGCAACAGCGATTGCTGGATCAGCTCGGGTCGCCCGATCGCTTCGATCACCGCGTCGGCGCCGCGACCGCCGGTGGCTGCGAGCACGCGCGCGCCGAGGTCCTCGCGGCTCGGGTCGATCGCCTCACAACCGCGTGCCGCCGCCTGCGCGAGTCGCCCGGCGTCGAGATCCACCGCTATCACGCGGGCCGCGCCGCGCAACTGGGCTGCGCGCTGCGCGAACGCGCCGACCGGTCCGCAGCCAAACACCACGACCACATCGCCGGGGCCGACTTCGGCGAGTTCGGCGCCCATATAGCCGGTGGGCAGGATGTCGGTGAGAAAGAGCGCCTGGTCTTCACTCAGTGTGTCGGGAATGCGGAACAGGTTCACGTCCGCAAACGGCACACGCACCGCTTCGGCCTGTGCGCCGGGCAGCGCACACGAGAAACCGAACACTGCCTGCGCGCCGTTCGCGGTGGTGACGGTGCAGCCGCTATGCAGTTGCTCGCGGCACGGCGCGCAGCTGCCGCAGCCGGTCGTACACGACGCGAGCACGCGATCGCCGCGGCGGATGCCGCGCACCGCACGCCCCACGTCCTCGACCACGCCGACGAATTCGTGGCCGACCGCGAAGCCGCTTTCGGTCAGCGGCAGCCCGGCGCCGTGCCACAGGTGGAGATCAGAGCCGCAGATCGCGGTGCGCGAGACGCGCACGAGCGCGTCACCATCGTCACGCAGCGAGGCATCCGGAACGCTCTCGAAGCGGAAATCACCAGCGCCGTGGTAGACGATCGCCTTCAAGTCCGGCCTCATGACCTCGCGCCGGCCGCGGGAAGCGGCCGCGCCAACACGAGTCAGGTTACTCTGAGCCGAGTCAGGGGAGTTCGAGCTTTCCGGTCAGGCGACTTAGAGGTCCTGGACTCGGAGCCTTCGGTCACGGGCTCGGCTCGGAGCTGGAGAATGGTGCGGCAGAGAGGACTCGAACCTCCATGGGGTTGCCCCCGCCAGCCCCTCAAGCTGGTGCGTCTACCAATTTCGCCACTGCCGCAAAGCGTGGGCGGGCAACGATAACGAAGCCCTCGAGACCCGACAGGGCGCGCGTCAGGGTTTCGCGGTGCCGTCCTTGTCCGGCGCGACGGGTGCCGCGGGCGCGGTCGCGGGCGCCTTCGCTTCGGGCGCACTCGCCTCGGGCTTGGCGGGCTCCGTCGGCTTCAGCTCCTGGAAGCCGTCGGCTGCGGGCGCAGTTCCCTCGGTCGCCAGCGGGGACTCGGCGGTCGCCGGTTTCGCCGTCGCCGCCTTGGATTCGAAAATGTCGCTGGTTCCGCCCTTGTCCGCGAGATACGCGAGCGACATGCTCGTCACCATGAAGATCAGTGCGGACGCGGTGGTGAGCTTGGTCAGGAAGTTGCCCGCGCCGCGGCTGCCGAACACCGTCGAGCTTGCGCCCCCGCCAAACACCGCGCCGATGTCAGCGCCCTTGCCGTGCTGCAACAGCACGACGATCACGAGCACGAGACACACCATCACGTGCAACACGGTGAGGAAGATCGTCACTTCGATTTCTCCTGGTAGCGGACGAGGGCGGCGAACGAGGCGGCTTCGAGGCTGGCGCCACCGACCAGCGCGCCGTCTATGTCGGGCTCGGCCATCAGCTCGGCGACGTTGTCGGGCTTGACCGAGCCGCCATATTGGATGCGCATCGCGCTGCCCGTGGAGCCGAAACTCTTCTGCAGCCAGCCGCGGATCATCGCGTGCGCTTCCTGCGCGATCGCGGGCGTCGCGGTGCGGCCGGTACCGATCGCCCAGACCGGCTCATAGGCGATCACGACGTCCGTGGCCCGCTCGAGCGAGACGTCTGCCAGGCTGCCGCCGAGCTGTTCTTCGAGCACCGCGAAGGTTCGCCCTGCTTCGCGCTCGGCGAGCGTCTCGCCGACGCAGACGATCGGCCGCACGTCGTTCGCGAGCAGCGCCGCCGCCTTCTTGGCGACGAATCCGCTCGATTCGCCGAAGAGGTGACGTCGCTCGCTGTGACCGACGATCGCGTAGGCACAGCCGAGATCGACGAGCATCGGCGGCGACACCTCGCCGGTGAATGCGCCTTGCTTCTCCGGGTGCACGTTCTGCGCCGCGAGCAGCACGTGCGTGCCGCGCAGCGCCGCGCCGAGGGCAGCGAGAGCCGGGAAGGGCGGGGCGATCACGATCTCGGCGCTCGTCACCTCGGCGATCAGCGGTGCGAACGCGGTGGCGAACGCGACGGCTTCGCCGATCGTCTTGTGCATCTTCCAGTTCGCCGCGAAGATGGGCTTCCTCACGAGTGCTTCTCCAACGCTTCGACGCCCGGCAGTGCGCGCCCCTCGATGAACTCGAGCGACGCGCCGCCGCCCGTCGAGCAGTGCGTGATGCGCGACGCGAGTCCGAGCCGGTTCACCGCCGCGAGTGAATCGCCGCCGCCTACGACCGACGTACCGGAAGAGTCGGCAACAGCGCGCGCCACCGCTTCGGTGCCCTTCGCGAACGCGTCGATCTCGAAGACGCCCATCGGGCCGTTCCAGAAGATCGTCTTCGCACGCAGGGCTTCCGCGGCGTAGGTCCTTGCAGTCTCGGGACCGATGTCGAGCCCCATCCAGCCGTCGGGAATCTCGCGCACGACTCTGGCTTCCGCGCCGGCTTCCAGTTTTTGCGCGATCACGTGGTCCACCGGAAGCAGCAATGCGTGTCCGGCGTCCCTCGCCGCGCCGAGGATGCGCTCCGCGTCTTCGACGCGATCGGCTTCGACCCGCGAGGAGCCGACCGCCACGCCCTCTGCGCGCAGGAATGTGTAAGCCATCGCGCCGCCGATGCAGACCACGTCGGCGCGGCGGACCATCGCCTCGAGTACCGAGAGTTTGTCGGAAACCTTGGCGCCGCCGAGCAAGCACAAGAAGGGATGCAAAGGATCGAGCAACACGCGCAGGTGATCGAGTTCGGCGCGCATCAGATCGCCCGCAGCGGCGCTGGCGGCGAGGGGAACCATGCCCGCTGTCGACGCGTGCGCGCGATGCGCGGTGCCGAAGGCGTCGTTCACGTAGAGGTCTGCGTGCTTCGCGAGCGACGCGGCGAAGCCGGGTTCGTTCTTCTCTTCCTCGGCGTGGAAGCGCAGGTTCTCGAGCAGCAACACGTCGCCATTGCCGAGCTTCGCGACCGCGGCCTCGGCCTCTGCACCGACGCACGCCGGCACGAACGCAACTGCCTTGCCGAGCACCTCGCCGAGCCGCTTTGCGACCGGTGCGAGTGAATACTTCGCGTCCACCTTGCCCTTGGGCCGGCCGAGATGCGACGCCACCACGACGCGCGCGCCAGCGGCCACGAGCTTGCGCAGCGTGGGCACCGTGGCGCGAATGCGCGTGTCGTCGCCGACCTGGCCGTCCTTGGTCGGGACGTTCAGGTCGGCGCGCACGAAAACGCGCTTGCCGGTGACGCCGCCGGCGATCAACTCATCGAGCGTTCGCACCGCCACGACGAAACTAGCGAGCCATCATCAGCACGAGATCGACGACGCGGCAGGAGTAGCCCCACTCGTTGTCGTACCACGACAGGATCTTTGCGAACGTACCGCCCATCACCTTGGTGCTCTCGGCGTCGAGGATCGACGAGTGCGGATTGCCGCGGAAGTCGATCGACACCAGCGGTTCATCGCTGACCTGCAAGATGCCCTTCATCGCGCCGGTCGCCGCCTTGCGCATCGCGTCGTTGATCGATTCGGCCGTCGCCTCACGCGTGAGGATCACCGAGAGGTCGACCACCGAAACGTCCGACGTGGGCACGCGCATCGCGTAGCCGTCGAGCTTGCCCTTGAGAGCGGGCAGTACCTCGCCGAGCGCCTTCGCGGCGCCGGTCGAGGTCGGGATCATCGACACCGCCGCGGCGCGCGCACGACGCAGATCCTTGTGGGGGAAGTCGAGCGTGACCTGGTCGTTGGTGTAGGCGTGGATGGTCGTCATCCAGCCCTTCTCGACGCCCCAGTTGTCCTGCAACACCTTTGCGACGGGCGCGAGGCAGTTGGTGGTGCACGACGCGTTCGACACGACGTGGTGCTTGGCGGCGTCGTAGCTGTCGCCATTGACGCCCAGCACGATCGTCGCGTCGGGACCCTTTGCGGGCGCCGAGATGATCACGCGTTCGGCACCGGCTTCGATGTGTTTCGCGGCGCCGGCGCGATCGGTGAAGTGACCGGTCGACTCGATGACGATCCGCGCGCCGCGCTCCTTCCAGGGCAGCTTGGCCGGATCCTTCTCGGCGGTGACCGGAATCATCTTGCCGTCGACGATGATGGCGTTCTCGCCGACCTCGACGGTGCCGGGGAACGGACCGTGGATCGAGTCCCACTTGAGCAGATGCGCCAGCGTCTTCGCGTCGGTGAGGTCGTTGATCCCAACCACCTCGATGCCCTTGCCCCGCGCAGCGCGGAACGCCAAGCGCCCGATCCGCCCGAAACCGTTGATACCCACACGAACCGTCATGGCGTCCTCCTGTTGGATCCCGGAACGGCCGCAAATTAGCCTCGGGTCGCGGAGTCCGCTGCGCCGCAGTGCTCGAAAGCGTCGGTCCTTCTGCACGCGCCACTCGATTCGAATCGGGTTGGCCCCTAGGGGCAGCTGCAGGTGACGGCTACGCTGCGCGTTCGAGTCGACCGCGATCGTCGGCGGGCGCGCGCGGCGAGCCGACGTCGAACGAAGGTCACCAGGATGGGGCGGTCGTGAGCACACAGTCTCGGCTCGGGACCGCGCGTCGCCCCTGGCTCTCGATCGGCGCCGCTGCGCTGCTGCTCGCACTCGGCGCCGTGCTCGTTGCGCGCAACTTCGGTGCGCAGCGCACGCTGGAACGGGCGCTCCCAATCGTCGACGGGCGCTTCGTCGTACACGGGCTCGATGCCGAAATCGAGATCCTGCGCGACGGCCACGGCGTCCCGCACATCGGGGCGAAGAGCGAGCGCGATGCCTGGTTCGGGCTCGGCTTTGCGCAGGCGCAGGATCGATTGGCGCAGATGACCTTCCTCGTGCGCGCGGCGCGCGGTCGCATCGCCGAGGTGCTCGGCCCGGACGGTCTCGACGCCGATCGACTGGCGCGGACGCTAGGTTTTGGTCGGCTGGGCGACAGGCAGCTCCAGCGCGTGGACGCCGTCACGCGTCGCGCGCTCGAGGCGCACGCCGCGGGGATCTCGGCGTGGATCGACGCGGTGAAGAGCGGGCGCGCGGCGACTCCGGTTCCGCTGGTGCGACTCGGCGCTTCGCTCGAGCCGTGGTCGGCGGCGGATTCGCTCGCAGTCGAAAAGCTCGTCGCCTGGGGCCTCGATGGATCGCTCGACGCGACGCTCGTGCTCTCGGATCTGATCGAGAAACTCGGCGGCTTCGGCGCACGCCCGTTCTTCCCGCCTGAAGCCGCCCGCGAGATGTCGCCCCGCGCTCCGGATTCCGAAGCGCGAAGCAACCGAGCACCTTTCCCCTTGATCGGCTCGGGCCCGTTCCCCCAGCCCGCGCGGAATCATCAGGCGGAGCACGAGTCGCAGCCGTGGACCGACCCCCTTCGCGCGCCGCTCGGTCTCGCGGGTCGCTCGATCGGCAGCAGCGCGTGGATCGTGGCGAGTGGCGACACCGAGGGCGGCGCGCCGATCGTCACGGGCGATCTGCATCTCGCGCCGACGGTGCCCGCGTTGCTCTACGAGGCGCACCTCGCGGCGCCGGATTTCGAGGTGGCGGGCGTCGGCATTCCGGGTGTGCCGGTGTTCTGGAGCGGTCACAACGGACGCGTCGCCTGGGCTGCCACGCACGCGCGCGCGGTCGCGACCGATCTCTATGTCGAGACCGTCGATTCCGCAGCGCCGAATCGGTATCGCGTGGGCGGCGAATCGCAGGCGCTGACCGTGCGGGAGGAGCGCATCGCCGTACGCGGACGCGAAGACGTCGTGCTCGTGGTGCGCGAGACGCACCATGGTCCGCTGGTCGAGGGACTGCTTCCGGGCACGCGGCCCGCGCTCGCGGTCGCATGGGGCGGCGCACAGCCGGGCGATGGTGTGGCCGGGCTCTTGCGTGGGCTGCACGCGCACGACGCCGAAGAGTTTCGCGCCGCGCTTGCCGCGCATGGCGAACCGGTCTTCGCCTTCGTGTTCGCCGATGCGGCCGGACACGGTGGTCGTCAGGTGGCCGGCTGGCTGCCCGAGCGTGCAATGCCGACGGGACTCGTGCCGGTACCGGGTCGCTCCCCGTGGTACGACTGGCGGGGCCGCGTGTCTTTCGACGCGCTGCCGCACGAGACACTCGGCAGCAGCGGTTTCCTCGTCGCGGCGGACAACGGCCTCGGGGGCGGCGCGGCCGTCGAGTGGTGGTGGCGCTCCGGCGAGCGGGCAGCGCGCATCGAGACGCTGTTGCGGGACACCCGCCAGCGCGGACCGATCGGTGCGACGGCGCTCGCAGCGATCCTGGCCGACCAACGCAGCGCCGCGTCACCGGCGCGCGTGCGCGCGCTGCTCGACGGGATCGGCGATCCCGCCACGCTCGCACCGGAGGCGCGTACCGTCGTGCGGCTGCTCGACGGGTGGGACGGTACGGCCGCCCCGGAGAGCGGCGGCGCGGCCGCCTGGCAGGTGCTGCTCGGCGCGGTGATCGAGTCGCTGACCGACGCGCCGCTCGGCCACGACCTGGCGGCGCGCTATCTCGCGCAGCGTGGCGTGAGCCAGGAGGCATTGCTCGATGCACTGCTCGACATCGCGCTCGCGCCGGAGCCGTCGCCGGACGCGATCGTCAATGCGGAGGGCGTGCGCGAGGCGGTGCGCGATGGACTTCGCCGCACCGGTCTTGCGCTGCGCTTGCAGCTCGGATCCAACGCTGAACGGTGGCAGTGGGGGCGCTTGCATCTGCTGCACTTCGAGCCGTTCGGTTGGCCGGAGCGCGCCTGGCCGGGCGTCGCCCAGGAGCCGAGCTGGCCCTACGGTGGCGACGGTGTGACGGTGGCGGTCGGCGAGTATCACGCGGCGTCTCCCTACGCGGTGCGCGTCGTCTCGGCGTATCGATTGCTCGTGGACCTCGCGAGCCCTGGAATCGCGCTCTCGGCACTGGTCCCCGGCGCAACCGAGCACGTCACGGATCCGCTGCGCATGGAGGGCGTCGAACGCTGGCTCGTGGGTCGTCCGGGCGTACTCGCGACGCACCGCTTCCTGGTCGAAGACGGCACCCGCGCACGGCTGGTGCTGGAACCCGAGCCTCGTTCCGACGGCGAGCGAAGGCCATGACGCGATGAGCGGGCTGCTGCTCTACGCCGAAGTGCCCGGCTTCTACGCCGAAGTGGAGCGGGTGGCGCGACCCGAGCTCGCGGGGCGGCCCGTGATCGTCGGCGGCGATCCGCGCAAGCGTGGCCTCGTGCAAGCCGCGACGCCCGACGCCCAGGCCTCCGGCGTGGTGCCCGGGATCACGGTGGAAGATGCGCTCTCACGCTGCCCGCGCGCGCGCGCGCTGCGTACCGACATGGCGCGCTATCGCGAGATGGACAAGCGCGTGCGCGCCTGTTTCGGTCGCGCATGCGAACGACTCGAACCCGCCGGGCTCGCGGCCGCGTATCTCGACGTGCGCGAGTCGCGCCCGCCCGCCGCGCAAATCGCACGCGATCTGCGCGAGATCGTTGCGAGCGAGTTGCACCTGCCGCTCCACGTGGGGGCCGCGCCGACCAAGGCGCTGGCACACATCGCGTGCGCGCGCGTCGCAGCGGATGGCTTCCTGTGTGTCGCTGCCGCCGAGGTCGAGCGCTTCCTCGCTCCGCTGCCAGTCGCGTGCCTCCCGGGCGTGGGGCCCAACACCGAAGCACGTCTCATCGAACTGGGTGCGCCGACGGTCGGCGCGCTTCTCGCGCTCGGCCGTGCCGTGATCGAGCGCGAACTCGGCAATCACGGCCTCGCGATCCTCGCCAGCGCGCTCGGGCAGGGCGACGACCGGATCCGCGCCGCGCGTCATCCGCAGACACTGTCCCAGGAGGCAACGCTCGCGGCGGGCGAGATCGACCGCGTCCTGCTGGCCGAACAGCTCCGCGGTCTCGCCGAACGGCTCGAGCGGGCACTCGCGCTCGAGGGTCTGGTGACGCGTCGGCTGGTGCTGAAGCTGCGCTATGCCGATGGCGAACGGGCGACGCGCAGCCTGTCGCTCGATCGCGGCGTCGCAACCGCGTCCGAGTTGCACTCGCTCGCGCAGGACCTGATCGCGCGGACCCACGCAGGATCGCGTCCGGTTCGACTGCTCGGCCTCGCCGCGACCGGCCTCGAGCGCCCGCGCCGCGAGGAACGCCAACTTTTGCTCTTCGATCGCTGAGGCGCCTAAAGCCCATTCCTCTCCCGGCCGAATCAGGCAACCGACCGGCAACTCGCGTCGGCCGGTTGCAGTCACCGGGGGAATCATGGATCGCAACACCGATCGCGATCGCCGCAAGTACCCGCGAATCCAGACCGACCAGCTGATCTCGTTTGCTCCGATCGAGTCGTGCGATCGCCTCGCGGTGGGCAAGAACCTCTCGGTCGGCGGCATCTGCTTCGAAGTCGTGGGCTGCGAGATCGGGCACGGCGAAGTGCTGCGCATCACCTTCAACGTGCAGGACGAAACGATCGTCGCCGTCGGGCGCGTGAACTGGTGCACCGACCTCGATGCGTTCACGCAAGAGATCGGCCTCGAGTTCATCGACATCGATCCGTTCGCGCTCGAAGCGATCGAGCGCAGTTCCGAAGACGGCGTGCTCGTCGACTGAGTGAACCCCCTGGGGCCGGACCGGATCGCTGGTTGACACCGGGGCCCAGCAGGTGCCAGCCTGCGCCGCGTGTCCGACTTCCACCAGACCGGCTCCATCACCACGCTGCATCGCCTCGGCCCGACTGCGATCGACCGCCTGGAAGCGGAGCTGCGCGTGCACGCCCACGCCCGGCCGATCGCGCTGGTGCTGCCGTGCCTGTTCGATGAACTGCGCGATTCGGCTCTCGCGGGGATCATCGAGACGCTGCGTCGCGTGCCGTACCTGCATCAAGTGGTGGTCTGCGTCGACGGCGCCGAGCGCCGCGAGGATTTCGACCAGATGCGCGCCGCCTTCGAGGGCGTACCGACCCTCGATGGCCGCGGCGCCGTGCTGATCTGGAGCGACGGACCGCGGCTGCGCGGGATCCAGGAGCGGCTTCGCGCCGAGGGGCTGGACCCGGGCGCGCGCGGCAAGGGTCGCGCCACCTGGCTCGGCTACGGCTATGTGCTCGCTGCCGCCGAGGCCCACGTGGTGGCGGTGCACGATTGCGACATTCGCGACTACCCGCGCGAGCTGCTCGCGCGGCTCTGCTTCCCGACCGTGCACCCGAACCTGAATTACGAGTTCGCGAAGGGCTACTACGGGCGCGTCACCGATCGACTCTACGGGCGTGTCACGCGCCTGTTCATGACGCCGCTGTTGCGCGCGATGAAGTCGGTGCTCGGGCCGCTGCCGCTGCTCGATTACCTCGATTCGTTCCGGTACCCGCTCGCCGGCGAGTGCGCGATGACCACCGACCTGGTGCGCATCAACCGCATCCCGAGCGACTGGGGTCTCGAAGTCGGCGTACTGGCCGAGGTGTTTCGCAACTGTTCGGCGAAGCGCATCTGTCAGGTGGAGCTGGTGGAGAACTACGAACACAAGCACCGCCAGCTTTCGGAGAACGATCCGACCACGGGCCTGCACCGGATGGTGGTGGACATCGCGTCGTCGCTGATCCGCAATCTGGCGAGCTACGGCGTGCAGTTCGACGCCGGCTTCCTCAATACACTGATCGCCGCGTATCTGCGTACCGCGCAGGATGCGGTGGCGCGCTACAGCGACGACGCGGCGCTGAACGGACTCGTCTTCGACCGCCACGAAGAGGAAGTCGCCGTCGAAACCTTTGCGCGCGCGTTGCGCACGGCGGGGCTCAGTTTCGTGCACGACCCGATGGGCGCGCCGCAGATCCCAAACTGGAGCCGCGTCACGTCGGCACTGCCCGGCCTGCTCGACGAACTGCGCGCGGCCGTCGAGGCCGACCGCCGCGGTCGCACGCTCTCCGTGGTGGCAGGGGGCGCGACATGAGGATCGGAACGGTCGCCGTGGGCGATGGCGCCGCGCTCGTGCTGATAGCGGGACTGAACGTGATCGAGAGCGAGGCCGAGACGCTCGAGGTCGCGAGCCGGCTGCGCGAGATCGCGGTCCGTCACGAGCTGTCACTGATCTTCAAAGCGTCGTTCGACAAGGCGAACCGCTCGAGTTTCAACTCGTTCCGCGGTCCGGGCCTCGATGCGGGGCTGCGCGTGCTCGCCCGCGTGAAGGCCGAGACGGGGCTGCCGATCACCACCGACGTGCACGAGCCTGGCCAGGCCAAGCCCGTCGCGGAAGTCGCCGATTGCCTGCAGATCCCGGCGTTCCTGTGTCGCCAGACCGATCTCGTCGCCGCCTGCGCGGCGACCGGCAAGCCACTCAACTTCAAGAAGGGCCAGTTCGTGGCGCCGCTCGACATGCGTTACGCGGTCGAGAAGGCCCGCCATTTCGGTGCGCAGGACGTACTCGTCACGGAGCGCGGCTACGCGTTCGGGCACAACGATCTGGTCGTCGATTTTCGTGGCGTGACCCAGATGCGCGCGTTTGCACCGCTGTGCTTCGACGCGACACACGCCGCGCAGCATCCGGGTGCGGGCGAGGGCTCATCCGACGGGGATCGCCGCAACGTCGCGCCGCTCGCGCGCGCTGCGGTGGCGATCGGCATCGACGCGCTCTTCGTGGAGGTTCACCCGGAGCCGGATCGCGCGCCGTGCGACGGCCCCGCGCAGATCGACTTCGCGGCGCTCGACCGCCTGCTCGCGGAAGTCGTAGCCGTCGAGCGCGCGCTCGGGCGGCGCTGAGCAGGCGACGGGAAGCGCCTCCGGCATGGAGCGCGCCGACGCGCAAGCGGCAGCCCTCGCGAGGTCGGAGCGCGTTGCACTGCTCGCGCTGCTCGGCATCGCAGCAGCGCTGCGCTGGCTCGCCTGGTCGCGTTCCGTCACGATATTCAATGACGGCCCGGAATACCTGCAGCTCGCAAAGTGGGCGGCAGCCGGTCGCTGGGACGCCGTCTTCTCCCATCCCTATCACCCGCTCTACTCGCTGCTCGTGGCGGGGGTGCACGGCGCCGGTTTCGGCTGGGAGAGCGCGGGAGCGCTGGTCGGTGTCGCCGGGGGAACCGCCGCGGTCGCGTTCCTGTTCGTCTTTCTACGCGACGCTTTCGGGGCGCCTGCGGCATGGATCGGTGCCGGGCTGCTCGCGGTACACAGTCGCGCTGTCGAGTTCTCGTCGGACATCCAGAGCGACGGTCTCTACCTCGGTCTCTTCATCGCGGGCGTGTCGTTCGGCTGGCGCGCGTGGACGCGGCGCTCGGTGCGCAACGCGGCAGCGGCCGGGATCGCCTCGGGACTCGCGTACCTCGCGCGACCGGAAGGCCTGGGCCTCGCGTGTGCATTGGTCGCGCTCGTGGGATTCGGATGGCTGCGCGGAAGCTGGCGGATCGCGCCCGCATTGCGGGTCGCGGGTGGTGTCGCGGCGGCAGCTGCCCTCTGCGTCGCTCCGTACGTGATCGCGCTCGAGCAGCACGGCGGGGAGTGGGCCCTCACGCACAAGAAATCCATGAGCCAACTCACCGGCGCTCTTCCGGCTTCGACCGACGTCGCGGCGGCGCTGCCGCGCGGACCGCGGACGCCCGCGCGCGCCGAACTCGATCGCGGTGACGATGGTCTCGCCGTAGACAACGCGGCTTCGCGGCCCGCGCGCGCCTTCGCGTCCGCAAAGATGCTTTCGCGCACCGCCAAGTCGGCCTTTCGCTACGGCTTGCTGCTGCTGCTCGCGGTGGGCCTCGTGGTCTCACGCGGCCGGCCCTCGCAGCGTGGGCTCTTCGTCGGCGCGATCGTAGGCGCATACGCCATTCTGCTCTACGGGCTCACGTTCTTGCTGGGTTACGTGAGCCGCCGGCATGCGCTCCCGCCGTTGGTGTCGCTCTTTGGTTATGTCGGACTCGGCGCGCTGGCGCTCGCTTCGGGGTTCGTGCGCTTGTGTTCGCGACGCGGGCTCGCCTGGCCGGGCCGCGTCGCGCCGGTTTGGATCGCCGCATCGATCGCTGCGCTGGTCGGCGTCGGTGAACTCGCGACGCTGCGCGAACCGCGTCGCGCGGAGGATCGCGCCGCGCGCAGCGCGGCCGAGTGGCTACGCGATCACCGACCCCCGGCGCCGCTGGCGGCCAACCGATCGCGCCTCGGCTACTACGCGGGAATGCCCTACGTTCCGCTCATCCGGGTCGATTCGCTGTCGGCCGAGTCCCACCTCGATCCGTACCTGGACGAAGCGGGCGTCCGCTATCTGTTGCTCGACGATCCGCAGGAGTTGGAGGCCGTTCGGCGAGTCGAAGGGACGCGCCTGCGACCGCTGCAATCGATCCGGCAGGGGGGACGTGAAGCGTGGGTGTTCGAGCGCGTCGAGCCGCTGGTCGAACCGGATCGCTAGCAGCGCAGGCGGCGCGCGGCCGCTCCCGCCGTCAGACCCGGCGCTAGGGCCCCGCAGTGCTCCGCCGGCACAGCGAGATCTTCCGGACCGTCGTGGTGCTCGGCGACGCGTTGCTGGTCGCGGCGAGTTGGCTCGGCGGCTACGCGCTTCGCTTCTACTCCGGCATCGATGCGCCGCGCGGCGTGCCGCCGATCGAGCCCTATCTGGTCGCGTTCGGTCTCATCGTGCCACTCTGGGCTTGGGTATTTCGCAGCCGCGGTCTCTATGCGCCGCGCCGCACCGACTCGAGGCTCTCCGAGATCGGATCGGTCGTCGCCGGCGCCACCACGGTCGTCGTGCTGCTGGTCGTCGCGACGTTCTTCGTGCGCTCCTATTTCTTCTCCCGCGGCGTGATCGTGTTGTTCTGGGTACTCTCGATCGCGTCGGTCGCGTCGTTCCGCGTGATCGCACGCGAGTTCCTCCGCGCGCTACACCGCAATGGTCACAACCTCAGTTCGGTTCTCGTGGTAGGCGTCGGACCCCTCGCGGAACAGGTGATCGCCCGCGTGCACGAGCACCCCGAAGCCGGCCTGCGCGTGGTGGGCGTGCTCGGCAACGACCCCCGTGTGCCGCGGGTCGGGGGCGTGCCGGTGCTCGGTCGCTACGAGCAGCTGCGCAAGGTGCTCGCGCTGTGCGGCGCATCGCAGGTCGTGCTGGCACTGCCGCGCGAGGATCAGGATCAACTCGAATCGCTGCTCGACGAACTCGACGACCAACTGGTCGACCTTCGCCTGGTGCCGGACCTGCTTCACATCGCGACGCTGCGCAGCAGCGTCGAGGACTTCGACGGCCTGCCGGTGATCTCACTGCGCGACAGTCCGCTCGTCGGCTGGGCGGCGATCCAGAAGCGTGTCTTCGACATCGTCGTGTCGGCGCTGCTGCTGATCTTCGCGTTGCCCGCGCTGATCGCGATCGGTGCGGCGATCTGGCGCAGCAGCGGACGGCCGATCCTGTATCGGCAAGAGCGCACCGGACTCGATGGTCGCGTCTTCCGCATCTTCAAGTTCCGCACCATGGTGAAGGACGCCGAGAGCGAGGGACCCGTGTGGGCACGCATGGAAGACCCGCGCACGACCGCCATTGGCGGCTTCCTGCGTCGCACGGGCTTCGACGAGCTGCCGCAACTCTGGAACGTTCTCTGCGGCGACATGAGCCTCGTCGGGCCGCGCCCGGAACGCCCCGTCTTCATCGAACAGTTTCGCCGCGAAGTGCCGGGCTACATGCTGCGCCACAAGGTGAAGGCCGGCGTCACCGGATGGGCGCAGGTGCATCGCTGGCGCGGCGACACGTCGCTGCACGAACGGATCGAGCACGACCTCTACTACATCCGCAACTGGTCGCTCGGACTCGACGTGCGGATCCTGCTGATGACGCTGTGGCGGGCGCGCAGTCCACAGTGAAATTGCGCGAGTGGAGTCGCGAAGAGGCGGCGTTAAAATGCCTCGCTGCGCGCCGACGATGGTTCCCCTTGGACGTAGGAGGCTCCGGTGATCCAAGTCGAACTCCGTGGAGATCGCGACGGCACGCTGCGGCTGGGCGACGCCGTGACCATCCTTTGGAGCAGTGCAGATCCGACTGCCGAGGTCCGCGTCTTCGCGCGCCACCAAGGGCTCCGCTACCTGAAGCCGATCTCCGACTGGACGCGCGCGGACGCGTTGCCCTTCTTCCCCGAAGCGCCGGGTCGCTACGTACTGGTGGCGCAGTGGCGTACGCCGGCGGGTGCCCACGGTCAGGCTGAGAGGGATCTCGAGGTCTCCGCGGGCGCGCGCTTCGCGGCCGGCCCCGCGCTTTCCGAGGTGAGCCCCACGGTCTCGCTGTGGACGCCAAGCGAGTGGGAAGCGCGCGTGCTCGCGGCCGCCGAGCACACCATGCTCGACGCCCTCGAGGCTCTCGTCACGCCCGGCGACACGATCTACGACGTCGGTGCGAACGTCGGTCTCTACGCAACGCGGCTGGCGCATCTGACGGGCGCGCGGGGTCGCGTCTACTGCTTCGAGGCGAATCCCGTCTGCGTCTCGTACTTGCAGAGCAACGTCGCGCGCGCCGGGCTCGACAACGTCGAGATCCTGCCGGTCGCAGTGCTCGACAAGGCGGGCGAGGCCGAGTTCACCATCCACTACGGCAACGCCGGTCTCGGTCTCACCGACGCGTCGCCGTTCTACCACTCGAAGCTCGGTCACGAGATCCGCGTGCGCTGCACGGCGCTCGATCTTCTGATCGAGGAATTCGATCTCCGCAAGCCGCAGCTGATCAAGATCGACATCGAGGGCGCCGAGGCGGCGGCGCTGCGCGGAATGCAGCAGACGCTCGCATCGGAACGCCCGACGCTCGTGCTCGAACTGCACGGAGCCGGCAACGCAACCGCGTCACTCGCGCAGCTCGACCCCCTCGGCTATCGCTACACCGATCCGGTCCAGGGCAGGCGCTTCGACGATGGCAAGCAGGTGGTCGAAGCTTTCGGCAACGCGGTCTTCCAGATCGTGGCCTCCGCGCGCTGATCGAGGCGCAAGCCATCCCACGGATCTGCCGAAAGTGCCCCTGCTTTCGAATCCCGGGGAGGGTTCCGATGTCCCGCATCGATGGCCGCCTGCATCGGCTCGTGCTGCTGGCGCTGCTCTGGAGTTCCAGCGTTGCAAACGCCGCGGTGATCGAGGTGCCCGGCGGCGTGGCGACGCTGCAGGCCGCAATCGCCGCAGTTTCCGCGGACGGAGACGTGATCGAGATCGCGGCGGGTACCTATCCATCGCCGCTCGCCGCCGAGGATGGCTTTCCCGGCTTCCGCATCAGCGATCGGCTCGTCGACTTCACGATCCGCGCCGCGAACGGTGCGGTCGTGGTGCTCGACGGCCAGGGAGAGCGGCCCGTGTTCCGCTTCCAGAACACGGACGCCGCGCTCGGCGGTCTGGTCACCTTCGAGGGTCTCGTGTTCCGCAACGGCTTCTCGAACACGCAGGGCTTGACGGCCGGGGTCACGGTCCAGCGCGCGCAGGCCACCTTCCGCGACTGCGTGTTCGACGCGAACGTGACCGTGCAGCCCGACACGGGCAGCGGGGGAGTCGCCGTATCGCTCGGCTCGATCGCGCGCTTCGAGCGCTCCACCTGGAGCAACAACACCAACCGTCTCTTCGGCGCAGGGCTCGCCGTCGAGGAACATGAAAATGTGACGGTGCTCGACTCGCTGGTCACGAACAACAGCGTGGCGGTGCCGAATCACGCGCCCACGGCGGCGGGTGGCGGCATCCACGTCGGCAACGCGACCTTGCTGGTCGAGCGCACACGTTTCGAGGACAACCGCGCCGGCTACGTCGGCGGTGGACTCTTCGCAGTCGGTTCCTGGGACGACACGCAGGGCGGTTCGTTCGTGACCGTGCGCGACAGCACCTTCGTCGGCAATCGGGCCGTTCGGAGCCCGGGCGTCCTCTATCCCTACCCGACTGAGGGGGGCGGCGTGCACGTCGAGGACCTGAGTTCGATCGAGATCGTCGACTCGCGCTTCCTCGAGAACCAGGCGAATCATGGCGGCGGTCTCAATGCGTACCGTGCCGTGGTGGTGGTGCGCGACTCCGAGTTCCGAGGCAATCGCGCGAGCGGCGGGGAGGCGATCGGCACCAAGAGCGTGGGGGGCCAGCTGAACCTCATCTCCAACGACGGCGTCGACGCGACGACCGGCTACGGCGCGATCAACCGCCGCAACGCGAGCCTGCTCGTCGAAGACTCGCTCTTTGTCGGTCGCTACGGCGCTACGACTACAGCGGCCGATGTCGCCGGTTGCCTGTTCGTGAGCGGCGACACCTTTCGCGCGTTCGGACTCGCGGGCGTGCCGCAGAACGGGACGATCGAGCAGAATCGCGCATCGGCGGTGGTGCGCCGCTCCGTCTTCCACGATTGCGACGTGCAGCAGACGGCGATCGCCGGGACCGGAATCGGCGGCGCGTTGTCCGTCGACGTCGCTGATCTCACGCTCGAAGACTCGCTGGTGCTCGACAGCGATGCGTTCGGGTTGGTCGGCGCGAATGCCGGTACCGGGGGCGGCGCCGCACTGCTCTCGCACTCGCACGCCGCGATCGCGCGCACGACGTTCGCCGGCAACACGTCCGGCTCGTTCGGCGGCGCGCTGTTTGCCCAGGGCGTGGACCTCGACATCCGAGACAGCCTATTCCTGCGCAACGCGGTTGCCCCGAGCGTCTCGAAGCCGTGTTTTCAGCAATACGGGTCGGCACTCTTCACGTCGCCGTTCGACGCGAGCGGGGGGCGTCCTGCGCAAGCCGCCACCGGAATCGTCGCCACCTCGGTCGTCAGCGACAACCAGGGCGTTCCGATCTACGACGACGATCGTACCAACGGGCCGATCAACGACACGCGTTACGACGCGAACCAGTTCTTCGCCGAGCCGTCGAGCGGTGCGGTCTTCTCGAACACGGTGCCCAACAATGTCGCGCCGTACTCGTTCTGCATCAACGCGGCGCAGATGAGCGCACTCGTGGTGCAGCGCGCGAATCTGACGTCGACGGCGAAGTCCGCGATCGCAAACACCGACCTTGGTGTCGTACCGCCCGCGGCGGGTCTCGTGCCGGCGCCTTCGAAGGTGAATAGCCAAGCCGCCGCGGGGGATCCGCCGCCGAGCGACATGTCGACGTTGGGCTACGCATGGAGCGGCCAGGCGGCACAGCTGGACGGAGTCGTGCTCGCGGTGGGGCAGGGCGTCACTCCGGCCGCTGCAGGCCCGCACACGCTCGTCGTCGATGCGGGTGCCGCAGTGGCGCAGGTCACCGTGGCGCCGGAGGCCGCGTCGGTGCTGGGTGCACTCGCGGCGCTCGGAACGCTGCTACTGCGTTGGCGACGCCGCGCGTGTGCAGCGTCCCGTGACGGCGGGAACGCGATCCGGTAAACCCCGCAGCTGCCGCGTTTGCGGCGACCGATGGGGTCCCGAATGAACATTGGGTTGCGGACGCGGGCGGAGGCGTGGATCGATCGCCTGCAGCCCGCCCGGAAGTCGCGGGTGCTCCCCGGTGTTCCGGGTCGCGTGCATCGCGGCGACCTCATGCTCTACGACGACTCGCCGTCTTCGATCGAGGCGTACCTGCGCGCGGGCAGCTCGGCGGTCGTCGCCATCGAGAAGGGATTGACCGCGTGCGGCCGTCGATTCGACGACGTGCGCAGCGCGCTCGATTTCGGCTGCGGTCACGGTCGGGTGCTGCGCCAGCTCGGGCAGAAGATTCCCGCGCGTCGCATCACGGCCTGCGACACGGACACCACCGCGGTTCGCTTCTGCGGCGCAGAGTTCGGCGTTCGCGCGATCGTCTCGCGCCCCGAGATCGAATCCGTGCCGCTCGGCTCGTACGACCTGATCTGGGTCGGCTCGGTCTTCACGCACCTGGATCGCAGCGGCGTCGACGCGCTGCTGCGCAAGCTCGGTGGCGCGCTCCGGCCGGGCGGCGCCCTGGTGTTCTCGTCGCAGGGAGAGTTCAGCGCGGCGAATCTCTCGCATCTCTACGGCGGGACGTACCGGGACGAGGGGGAGCAGATCTACCGCGAGTACCACGAGGATGGCATCGGTTTCCGACCCTACGACGCTTGTGTCAGCGGCACGCCGGGCGGCGTGTACGGAATGACCTGGCTCGCGCGGGATTACCTCGAGAAGCGCGTCGCCGCGCTCTTCGGCGGCGCTCTCATGCTCCGTCACTTCGAGCCGCAGGGATGGGACGGCCACCACGACGTGTTCACGTTCCGGCGAGCGTGACACCGCTCACTCCGCGAGCCAGGCGGGGTGATTCGACAACCTGATTCTGCCCAACATCGGATTCCAGAGGTCGTGTTGCAGACGCTTCGATCGCACGCGATACGCGTGGTACGCGAGATCCCGGGAGGCCGCGACTTGCTCCGCTGGATTCGTGGCAGGCGCGTGCGCGCGCTAGCCCGCGCGGCGATGACGACTGCCGCGCCGGTTGCGCCCGCGTTCGCCGAAGATCTGGTGCTGTGGCTCCTGGTGCCCGACCTCGCGTGTGATGACGCACGTGCCTTTCCCAGCCTCGCGCCCCAGATCCGCGTTGCGACCGCGAGCGCATGCGCACCGGGCGAGCTCGACTATGTCTACGCGCCAGATTCCCTCGCACACGGACTGGACGCCCACGCGCTTCGCAACGTGCTGTTGTGCGTTGCGCATCAGGCGCTCGACTTCGTCGTGGTCTCGCACGGGATGGAGGAACCACCGCAGCTTCGCATCACGACGCCCCGGTGTGCGGTGGTGCTGAGCGCCGCTGCGAAGCGATCGGTGGATGTCGGAGGTCAGCTTCCGCCCGGGGCACGCGGCCGCATCGTGCGCGTGCTGCCCGCTCCGGCTGGTGCGGTGCTGCGCGACGCGACGCCGAGCGACCTCGGCCTCGGCCCGCTCGAAGCGGCGGGTGCCGAGCTGCGCGTGGCTGGCGCCGGATCGGGCACGATCGTCAACCGGCGGCCGCACGGAGCGCTGTTCCCGGCGGTTGCTCCACCGCGCGAGACAGTCCTGGTGCTGCCGATCATGCTGGCCGTGGGGGGTGCCGAGCGGAACCTGATCGAAGTCGCCAAGACGCTTCGCGATCGCTACGCCTTCGTCGTGGTCACCACCGAACGCCTGCTCGCGTCCCGCGGGTCGCTTCATCACCAGCTCCTCGCGCACTGCGAGGCACTCTTCGAGATCGGCGAACTCGCTCCGCAGAGCGAGTTCGTCGCGCTCATCGAGTCGATCGCGAAGAGCTACCGCCCGAGCCTCCTCTGGATCTGCAATGGCTCGCCCTGGCTGCTGGCGCACGCCGCCGTGCTGCGTCGCGTCTTCGAGGGCGTGCCGATCGTCGATCAACAGGTCTACGACACCGACGCCGGTTGGATCGCGCACTACGGCGATGCAGGCATCCAATCCTTCGACCGCTTCATCGCGATCAATCATCAGATCGAACGCGTGTTCCGCGAACGCATCGGCATCGCGCCCGAGCGCATCGATCTCGTCCATCACGCAGTCGACACGGCGCGGTTCCATCTGGCCGCCGCCGATCGCTGCCAGCGGGACGTCGAGTTGCAGGCCTTCGATCTGCCTCGCGCGACGCCGCTCATCGGCATGGTGGGTCGCCTCACCGCGCAAAAGCGCCCGCTCGATTTCCTCGAACTCGCCCGTCGCGCGCGTGACGCAGGTGTGTCGGCGCACTTCGTGCTGGTCGGCGACGGTGAACTCGGCTCTGCCTGCGACGCCTTCGTCGCGCGAACCGCGCTCGATACCGTCCATCGCGTTCCATTCTGCGACGACATGAGCCGGCTCTACCCACTCTTCAGCGGCCTCGTGATCTGCTCGGAGTACGAGGGACTCCCGATCTCGATGCTCGAGGCGCTCGCGATGGGTGTCCCCGTGCTTTCGAATCGCGTCGGCGATGTGTCGCTCGTGCTCGACGAGTTCCAGGTCGGGCGCCTCGTTCCGAACGGCGGCGACGCGAACACGCTCTTCGCCGCCTTTTCCGCCTGGTGGGGAGAACTGCCGCAGCTGCGTGCGCAGGCGCGCGTGGCGGCGCCGCGGATCGCCGAGCGCTTCTCGGCCGAAGCGTCCGCGGCCGCCTACGAGGCGTCCTTCACGCGCGCCAAGCGCGAGCGCGCGGAGCGCCGCGCCACGCCGGTAGCCGCTCATGCGTAGCGCCACGGCGCCGGGTCCGCTTCTCGCCGCCATCTCCGTGGTGATTCCCAGCTACAACCGCGATGCGCTGCTGATGGAAACGATCGAACGCTGCCGCGCCTGCGCCGGATCGGTCGAACTCGAGTTCGTGGTGATCGACGACGGCTCGCGGGACGACACGCCCGAGCGTCTCGGGCGCCTCGCCGCCGAAATGCCGAACCTCGTGTGGCGCAGCGTGCCGAACGGCGGCGCGGGTGCCGCGCGCAACGTCGGCGCGTCGATCGCCAAGCACGAGGTCTTGCTCTTCCTCGGCGACGACATCCAACCGACCGACGAGGACTTCTTCCGCACCCACGCAGAGCTGCACGCGCAACACCCGGAGCGCAGCTTCGCGGTGCTCGGCAAGGTGATCTGGCCGAACCGACCCGATTCGAAGGTGAACTTCGTGATGTCCCACATCCAGGGACGCAGCGGCGAGCAGTTCGGCTATGCGGACTTGAATCCCTACAGCGTGCTCGACTGGCGCTTCTTCTACACCGCGAACGTCTCGATCAAGCGCAACCTGGTCGACGACTGGATCACCGAGGGATTCTCACCTGCGTTCACCCGCTACGGCTACGAAGACGGGGAATTCGCCTATCGGATGATGAAGCGCAGCGATCCGCTACGGCTGCTCTACGTGCCGACCTCGGTCGGGACGCATCTCCATCCCATCTCGGCCGAGAGCTTCATGGATCGGCAGGTCGCGGCGGGCATGATGGCGCGCGTGTTCATGGACCTGCATGACGACGGCGAGCTGCCCGTGCTGCTCGGTGTCGAGCCGATCCGCCGGGCCCTCGCGACACCACCGGGTCCCGACGATGCCGCGATGGCACCCGACCTGCTCGCGATCATCGAGGGCGTGAAGGCATGGGTACGCTTCGTCGAGTGCATGCAGCGGATCGGTTCGCAGTGGTGGCACGACGAGCTACTCCGCGCGGTGTTCGCGCTCTGCTACCAGCAGGGCTTCGTTTTTGCGAGTGGGGATCCGCATGCGAATGTCGCGTCGGCTTCGTGGCTGATCATTCGCGACTTCACGCGCGACATGCAGCGCACCGTGAACACCGAGATCCTCGGGCTCGCGAGCGATCGCTGGGATGTCGCCGGCCTCTTCACGGTGAGCGGCGGGTCGACCCCTTCGCCGGTGATGCCGCGTCTCCCGGCGGGTCGCAACGTTCTCGACAAAGCGTCACGCGCGCTGCGGAGTCTCTTCCTGCATGGACCCCATCGAACCCCGACGCTGCGCGATTGGGTGAAAGAGCGGCCGCGCGTCGCCGCGCTGTTCCGACGGGTACGGCGCCGCCTCACCGGCGTCGTCTAGTCGCGCGCCGATGTTTTCCGTCGCGATTCCGAGCTACCGCCACGGTGCGTACGTGACTGGTGCGGTGTCGTCCGCGCTCGCGAGCCGCTGGGTGCGCGAGGTGGTCGTGGTCGACGACGGATCGAACGACGGTTCGCGCGACCGGATCGCCGACCTCGTCCGATCATACCCCGGTCGCGTGCGCGAGCTTTCCGGCTCTGGCGAGGCGAACCGCGGGGCGGCTAGGCGACTCGACGAGCTGGTTGCGGCGTGCCAGTGCGAATGGGTCGCCGTGTTGAACTCGGACGATGTCTTTGCGCCCGGCCGCTTCGATCTGCTGCGCTTGCGATGCACCGGGAAGGTCACCTTCGCGTGCGGACATCTCTGTGTGATCGATGCGGCCGGCCGGCGCATCGGCGGGAAGCGCGGTGTCGTCGATCCCGAGTACCCCTTCCCGAAGGACATGGACACCGCTGCGCTCGCCGCGCGGCAGGATCCGTTGCCGCTGCTCGCAAACCAGAACTTCATCGCCACCACGAGCAACATGGTCTTTACCCGGACCCTTCACGCGGCGATCGGTGGTTTCCGGGATCTCCGCTACGTCCACGACTGGGACTTCGCGCTGCGCGCCGCGCTGCATGGAGGCTTCCTGTACCTGCCTCACTATCTTGCGTCGTACCGCCTGCACGGCTCCAACACGATCCGCGAGGACACCAACGTCGTGCGTCAGGAGGTGCGCGGGGTGTTTCGCGCGCTGCTCGCAGATTTTCCCGCGCTGCGCGCCGACGCAGCGTTCCGGACGGGCCTGCGGGGCAATCGCTACCTCGGCCGTGACTGGCTCGATGCCAACGGAATCGAAGCGGATGGGAGGACCACCGAGTGAGCACGAACGGTCCGCAGCAGATCACGGCAGCGCTCGACGAACGCGCCGATCGGCTGCGCCGCAGCGGCCTCTTCGACGAGTCGTTCTACCGACGAAGCTACGCCGACGTGACAGGCTCCGGCCTCGATCCGCTGATGCACTATCTCCAGTTCGGCGAGCGGGAGGGCCGCTGCGCGAACCCGCTCTTCGACGAGCACTGGTATCGAGCGCAGCATCCGGAGGCGGATGCATCGGGGCTCGATCCGCTTCGCCACTACCTCGAGGTGGGTGCGGCGGCCGGCTTCGATCCGCACCCGCTCTTCGACACGGCCTTCTACCTGGGACAGGCCCCCGACGCCGCTTCGAGCGGGCTTGCGCCACTCGCGCACTACCAGCTCGTTGGCGAGCCTCGAGGGCTGCGTCCGCATCCACTCTTCGATCCGACCTTCTATCGAAGCCATCATGCGGATCTCGCCGGCTGGCCCGAGTCGCTGCTGGCGCACTTCATCGAATTCGGCGCGCGCGAAGGCCGGCCGCCGAATCCGCTCTTCGACGCGCGCTGGTATCGCGCGCAGCATCCGGAGGTGGATGCATCGGGGCTCGATCCGTTCCGGCACTACGTCGAGATCGGTGCGGCGGCGGGCTTCGATCCGCATCCACTCTTCGACGCGGGCTGGTACAGCGCCCGCAACTCGCAGTGGGCCGTGTCGCGCCGCGATCCACTGTCACACTATCTTGTAGACGGTGAAGCGGTCGGCGCTGACCCGCATCCACTCTTCGACACCGACTGGTATCGGCGCGAGAACCCCGAGGCGGCGGGCGCACCGCTCTCGCACTACGTGCTCCGCGGCGAAGCGCTCGGTCGCCGTCCCAATCCCGTTTTCGACCCCGCGTACTATCGGGCGCAGAATCCCGACCTTCGCCTGTATCCGTTGCCGCTGCTCTCCCACTACTTCACGAGTGGATGGAAGGAGGCTCGCCAGCCCCATCCGCTCTTCGAACCGGGCTGGTACGGAACGCAGCTCGGCGGCCGCGCGACGACGGTCGAACCGCTGGCGCACTGGCTTCACGAGGGCTGCGCCGCGGGGCTCGATCCGCATCCACTCTTCGATTCCGATTGGTATCGCGCGCAGCATGCCGAGATCGACGCGGCCGGGGAGAATCCGCTGGCGCACTGGGACCGCGTCGGGGCGCGTTCCGGCTTCGATCCGCATCCGCTCTTCGACACCGCCTGGTATCGCGCCTACCACGCCAGCGCGTTCGATTCCGACAGCGATCCGTTGCGCCACTACCTCTGCGAAGGGGCCGCGAGCGGTTGGATCCCGAATCGCTGCTTCGACCCCGCGTGGTACGGATGGAACTACGGGATCCGGCTACGTGGACGCGAGACACCGCTGGGACATCTCGCCCGCGAAGGCGCGCCGCGTGGTCGTCGGCCGGGTCGCCTCTTCGACTTCTGCGCGCAGTTCTTCCGCGACGCCAGTTCCGAGCGTCGGGCCGAGTCTCCGCTCGCCGGCTGGTTCGAACCGGCGTTTCGACGGCTCTCGTCGCCCGCTGTGGAGTTGAAGGTCGCGTTCCCGCAGACGCGTGTACCCAACGTCTCGATCGTCGTTCCCGCCTTCGGTCCGATCGCGTGGACGCTCGCGTGTTTGCGTTCGATCGCCCGGGCCGAGACGCGCGCGTCGTACGAAGTCGTGGTGGTGGACGACGAACCGGATCGCGGTCTCGGCGACGCACTCGCGGAGATCCCGTACCTGCGCGTCGTTCGCAACGATCGAAACGAGGGCTTCGTCGAGTCGTGCAACCGCGGCGCCCGCGAAGCGCGCGGCGCCGAGCTGATCTTCCTCAACAACGACACCCTCGTCACCGACGGCTGGCTCGACGCGCTGCTGAACACGCGCGCGCATTTTCCCAGCGCCGGCCTGATCGGCGCCAAGCTGCTCTACCCAAATGGATTGCTGCAGGAAGCGGGCGGCATCGTCCGCTCCGACGGCAGCGCGGCGAACTTCGGGCTCGGCGGCGATCCAGAGCTTCCGATCCATGCGACGGCGCGCGTCGTCGATTACGTGTCGGCAGCGGCGGTGCTGATCGATCGCAAGACCTTCTTCGATCTCGGTGGCTTCGACGCGGCGTTCCGTCCGGCGTTCTACGAGGATACGGACCTCGCGTTCCGGATTCGCGAGCGCGGCCAGCAGGTCGTCTACCAGCCGGGCGCCGCCGTCGTGCACTTCGGCGGCGCGAGCTACGGGCACGACGAGGAGCGCGGCGCCAAGCGCCACCAGCTGTCGAATCGCGAGACCTTCCGCGCCCGTTGGGCGGCGCGGCTGCAGGAGCAGCCGGAGTCCGGCGTCGCGGCGGCTGATGCGGCGCTCGCCCGCTACCGGCGTCACGCGCTGGTGATCGACTCCACGACACCGACACCGGATCAGGATTCGGGATCGCTGCGCATGACGTGGCTGCTGCGCATCCTGCGCGGGCTCGGTTTCCACGTCACCTTCGTCGCGGCCGACCTGGGAGCCCCCGAGCCCTACGTGAACGCCATGCGATGCGCGGGGATCGAGGTCCACACACCGCCGAGCCTGAAGACGATCGGCGAGCTGCTGGAGACGATCGGCTGGCGGATCGACCTCGCCATCCTCAGCCGGCCTGATGTCGGGTCGCGTTTCGTCGATCCGGTTCGGCTGCTGTGCCCGCGCGCCACGCTGCTCTACGACACCGTCGACCTGCATTTCCTGCGCCGCGCGCGGGAGATGGCGCTGCGCGGCCATTCGGCGATGGGCGATGGACAGAAGCAGGAGGAGTTGCGCGCCGCGAGGCGCGCCGACGGCGTGCTCGTGGTGAGCGACTCCGACCGCGACGCGCTGATCGCCGAAGATTCCGCGCTGCGCGTCCATGTGCTCTCGAACATCCACGAGGCGCAGCCGACCGCGACACCCTTCGCCGAACGCTCCGGCATTCTCTTCATCGGCGGCTTCCGCCACGCACCGAACGCCGACGCGGTGGCCTGGTTCGTGCGCGACGTGCTGCCGCTCGTGAACCGCGCCGAGCCGCAACTGCGTTTCCACGTGATCGGTTCGGCGATCCCCGACGAGATCCGTGCGCTCGCGAGCGACCGGGTCTCGATCGAGGGTCATGTGCCGCACGTGACGCCGTTCTTTGAGCGCTGTCGCCTTTCGGTGGCGCCGCTGCGCTATGGCGCCGGAGTGAAGGGCAAGGTCAACCAGACCATGAGCTACGGCGTTCCGTGTGTGGCCACCACGATCGCCGCCGAGGGGATGGAGGTCGTGCCCGGCGAGGACCTGCTGGTGGCCGACGACGCGGAATCCTTCGCAGCCCGCGTGATCGAGCTGTATCGCGACGCGGCGCTGTGGGCGCGTCTGCGCGCCGGCGGGCTGCGCAACATCGAGCGCGTCTTCTCGGTGCGTGTCGCGGAGGAGCGGCTCGCCGCGATCTTGCGCTCCTACGGAATCGACTGAGCCCCGCAAGCGGAGCGCGCAGTGAGCGGGAGGCGATCGAAGTTCATCGGGCTCGTGAGGGAACGGTCGACAGCGGCTGACGGCGCTACGACCACTCCGCGATCGACCACCAGAACTTCGCCGCGCCGAGCGCATCGCGAGGGTCGAGCGCGATCAGGTCCTGCGCGCCACCGGGCCCGCCGTAGGTGAGGGGCGGGCGCTTCGGGCACGACGCGCACCACGGTTCGGGTGCCGTGCGCGGCCGGTCGCGCTGGGCCTCGAACGCAGCGCGATCGGCGAATGCGAGGCGCGACTCCGTGAAGCCTTCGGCGTTCCAGTGATCGGTGGCGCCGCGCTCGTCGAGCCGGTCGTAGACGAGCGGCTTGCGCTCGGTCGGCGAGATGCAGCAGGGCATCACGCGGCTCACCGCATCGGCGGTCATGCTGTAGTAGAGCCAGACGCAGCTGCCGGCTTCCGGGTGCGCCTGCTGCTCCGGGATTCCGGCGGCGCGCTCCGACCAACTCTGTGTGTAGAGTGCCTCGACGTGCGCGTCGCGGACCACGAGATCCTGCACGGCCGGGAAGGGCGCAGCCGGCTCGCCGAATTCGTAGCGACCGCGCTTGTCACACGGCGTGAGCCGCACGTCGGGGTCGTCCTGCGAGACGTCGAAGGGCGTGCCGATGATGAGCTGGTCGACGCCGATCTCCTGCGCGGCGGCAATCACGGCGTCGACCTCGTGGACGTTGTGCTCGAACGGAAAGAAACGCCAGGCGAGGCGGGGACGCGTGGTTCCGAGCCGGCGCTTCTCGGCGACCATGCGCCGCACGTTGTCGAGCACGAGCGCGAGGTCGCCGCCCTTGCGGAAGCGGCCGTAGGTCTGCTGCGTGAGACCGTCGATCGAGAGGATCACGTAGTCGGGGCCGGCCGCGACGAAGCGTTCGCAGTCGAAGCGCAACGAAAGGTTGGTGGAGAGGTGCGTGGTCATGCCGTAGCCGTGGGCGCGCTCGATGAACTCGGGAGCGCGCTTGTTCAGCAGCGGCTCGCCGTAGTTGTAGAGCACGGCGTTCAGCGCGAAGGGCCCGTGATTGCGCAGCAGCGTTTCCCAGGTGGCGAGTTTCATCGTGCCGGCGGGCCAGTCGAGCGCCTTCGTGAAGGCATCGTTCGTCGAGTGCACGCAACCGGGACAGCCGAGCTGGCAGGCGTTCGAGGGATCGACCATCAGCGTCACCGGCCGCGCGACGAGATGGACGTGGCGCTGCTCGTACTCATAGCGGGCGATGACGTAGTTGCTCGCCTTCAGGTAGAAGAGCTTCGCGAAATAGGAATCGCGGTAGACGTCGGCGAGTCGCTCGTGGAGGCGGTCGCGCGAGGCGTCGATCAGCGCGAGGAAATCGCGGCGGGGCAGACGGGCGCGCAGGGCGTCGCCGAGGCTCTCCAGCAGCGCGACCGATTCGCCACGAGCGGGCGTCGCGACGAGCGCCGTCGCTTGCGGCGTTCCGGCCGCCGGTCCCGACGAAGGCGAAGTCGGCGAAGTCGGCGAAGTGGGCATCGACATGGTGCGCCTCCCTACGCGGCGCTCGCACCATAGCGCGCGCTGCGATCGCTCTCGAAGCAGCCAACGTCGAGCGTTACCCTTTTTCGATTCCAAGAATGAACAGGGAACCGTGAGAGACTGCTACGTCGCGGGCATCATCAACCACGGAGCCTACGACGACGTCGAGCGCTGTCTGGCGAGTCTGCAGGCACAGAGTTGCGCGCCCCGTGCCGTGTACGTCGTCGATACGGGCGTTTCTCCGACGCGTTTCGCGGCACTGCAGGGCGCCCACGCCGACGTCGACTTCGAGATGCGCGAGAACCGGGGTTGGGGCGCCGGCGTGAACCGCGTCCTCGCGCGTACCGAGGCCGAGCACGCCAGCGCTGAGTTCGTGTTGCTGCTGAATCCCGACATCGAGCTGGACCCCGCGTTCGCCGCGGTCCTCGTGGCCGCGATGGATGCCGCGCCGGACGTCGCGCTGGCCTCGGGCAAGCTGCTGCGACCGGGGCGCGCGGAGATCGACAGCGCGGGCATCGTGCTGCCGCGTCACCGCCGACCGCGCGATCGCGCGAGCGGCGAACGCGAGCGCCAACAGTACGAAGTTGCCGAGCGGATCTTCGGCGTGAGCGGCGCGGCGATGTTCGTGCGGCGCGCGGCGCTGCCCGATCTGGCCGTGGCGGGCGAAGTGGTCGACGAGGATTTCTTTGCCTACCACGATGACACGGATCTCTGTTGGCGGGCAGGGCGCCTCGGTTGGTCGGTACTCTATGAGCCGCGCGCCCGGGCCGTCCACGTGCGCGGCTGGCGCGCCGAGCGGCGCCTCTCGATCGATCCGCAGGTGCGTCGCCATTCGTTCCGGAACCACTACCTCCAGGTGATCAAGAATGAACGGACCTCCGACCTGCTGCGCAACCTCCCGTGGCTGCTGGGCTGGGAGGTACTGCGGTTCGGGTTCGTGCTGCTGCGCGACCGGGCCATGCTGCCGGCTTATCTCGACGCGGTCCGGCGGGCGCCCCGTGCATTCGCAAAGCGCCGCGCGATCAACCGCCGCGCGCGCGAACGCTCCGCGCTCGCCGCGTCGCGCGGCAACTGAGAACACGCGCCCCACACGGCTCCGGCGTGTCCTGCGGCATCGTTCCCGCGCGCTATAACTACGCGCTGCTCCGGGTTCGGCAGCAGCAGAGTGAGTACCGTGGCGAACACGCTCGACGACCCGATGGCCCCCGCCTCCACGGTGGCAGCGCAACGCAGCGTCGCACCGCGATTGGTCTATGGGATCGCCGTGGCGGCGGCGGTCTACGCATATCGGGGCATCCTCGGAGTCGGCGAGGGTCCGAGTAAACTCGACGGGCCCGAGGCCTGGGTCTTCGACCCCGCCGGTTCGTCGCCCGTCATCATCTTCGCGGCCACGACTTGGCTGCTCGCGCGCCGCTGGGATCGCATCCAGCGTGCGATCGGCGCCCCGCAGCGTCCCGTCGCGGGCGTTGCGGCGATCGCAGCCGCCGCAGCGCTCTGCATCTGGAGCTACTACACGAGCGCCCAGAATCTGCTGGTGCCGTCGTTTTCGCTGTTGCTGATGGGTTCGGCGCTCTGGCTGGGCGGAAGCGTCGCGCTGCGCGCGGTGTTGCTGCCGGCGGTCTTCGTGCTGCTCGCGATGCCGATTCCGATCGCCCTCGTCAATCACTTCGTCTATCCGCTTCAGTTGGTCACGGCGGAGGTCGCGGCCGGAGTCCTGCGCCTCACCGGTCTCGATCTGCACCACCAGGCCGACCTGATCTACTACCGCGGCGTCATCTTCCAGGTGATCGAGAGCTGCAGCGGACTGCGCACGATCTCGACGATCTTGATGAGCGGGTTCCTCTACCAGGATCTCTTCTACCGCTCGAAACTGCAATCGACGCTGCTCGTGCTCAGCTCGCCGCTGATCGGACTCGTTGCGAACAACCTGCGCGTGATGATCATCGTGCTGAATCCGTATTCGGGTTTCGCTGCGGTCCACACCGCGCAGGGACTCGTGATGATCGTGGTCGCCGTGCTGATGCTGGCCGCGCTCGACGCGATCCTGACGCGCCTGCTCCCGCCCGATCCGCCGACCCGGCGGGTGCGACCGCAGCCCGCGCCGTCGTTCGCGCGTGTCTTCGCGCTCGGCGCCGGAATCGTCGCGATGGCGGTCGCGAGCCTGCTGCTGCCGCCCTGGAAGGCCCCCATCGGGTTTGGCGCGCCGCTCGGCGCGCTGCCCGTCCAGCTCGGCGACTTCAAGGCCGAGAGCTTGAAGCTCGACCACGAGTTCCTCGGTTCGATCGGCTTCTCGGAGTGGTTGCACCGCCGCTACGAAACCGGCACGGAGCCGATCGACCTGCTGCTCGGCTCCGATCACCGCGTCCACGAGTACAGCAACTTCCTCTCGGACAAGACCGCGGTTCCCGAGCGCGGCTGGCAGATCGTCGAGCGTACACCGGTGCGTTTTGGCGATCGCGACCTGGAGCGCTTCGTCATCGAGTCCTCGGGCGAGCAGCAGGTCGCGTACCGCTGGATTGCCGGGGTCGAGCCGTGGTGGAAGGAGGCGTTCCGCTCGGTGCTCGCGCTCGACCGCGGTCCGCTGCGGCGGCCGGGCCGCGCGCTGGTGTTCCGGATCAGTACGCCCTTCGAGCCGGGGCAGCGCTCGGCGGCGGAAGATCGCCTACAGACCTTCCTGTCGCTCGCCGACCCGACGCTGACGAAGCTGCTCGAAGTGCCGAAGAGCTGAACTCCGGGAGCGCTCGCTTCAGGCGTCGGGTGGACGCAACGCGAACGCCGGCGTCCAGCCGAATCCGCAGCGCGTCGCGCAGGGCTCGAGTGCCATCGTGGCGATCATCTGGGTCGGCTTGATCGCGTTGGCGTCGATCAGCCGTCGGTTCATCAGGTAGATCAGGTCGACCAACGCGCGATCGCCTTCGTCCTCGTCGACGCGATAGGCGCGGCCGAAGGCGCGTCCCACGAAACGCTCCATCAGCCCGCCGAATGCGACGAACTTCTCGAAGTGGAAGCGTTCGATCAACAGCGGAAGGATGTCCTGGGCGCGGATGCCCTCGAAGCCTTCGGTCGAGCAATCGCGATCGGGGTAGCGGTCGAGGAAGAGCTCGAAGCGGTGATCGTAGGTGCAGCGCTTCGGAAGGATCGGCCACACCTCGTCCATCACCGCCATCGACTCGGGCCAACAGCGGTGACCGTTGCGACCGATCATGTCGCGCGTCGCAAAGCGCCCGCGCGGCGCAAGCGCCGCACGCACGCCGTCGAAGAGATGCTCGAGTTCCACCACGTGGTGCAGGATCTGGTTGGCGACCACGAAGGCGTAGCCGTCCTCGGCCGGCGTCCAGGTGTTGATGTCGGTCTCGATGAAGCGCAGCTGCGCCGCGACGCCAGCCTCGGCCGCCCGGCGGCGTCCCTCCTCGCAGAGGTCCGGCACGAGTTCGAGGCAGTCGATGCGGAAGTCATCGAAGCCCAGCACACGCAGCCGCTGCGCGATCGCCACCTCGTTGCTGCCCTGTCCGGAGCCGATCGAGAGCAGCCGCCGTGAGCCGGTGAGCGCGAAGGCTGCCGCGCACTCCTGGGCGTACGACTGCACCACACCCCCGATTTCGAAGATGCGCTCCACCTCGGGCCGTAGGTACTTGTTGCTCCAGTAGTGATGCGCGGGCGGCAGCTCGTCGAAGGCCATGCTGCTGCTGAAGTGGCGCCTCTCGGCACGGACGCGGTCTTCGTAGCTACGCGTCGGCGGAGTCGATGCGGTGGTGGAAGGGTCTGCGCTCATCGAACGCGGAAGGTGGGGTAATGCTCCCGGATTGACAAGAGAAGTCCGGGGTCGATCGTCTCGGGCTGCCGAGCTGCAGACGGGCTGGCCAATCAGTCCCGACGGATCTCAACAGCATCGACGACTGTCGCCGACCCACGGGAGAGCAAGTGCCTGTCGGCTGCGCGAGGACCGATCGAGCGCAGACGAGGGCGTCGCGCAGCTGCCGCCAGTTCCGCGCCTCTATGACCCGCTGCGACGCGTCGCGCGCGCGTCCCCGCTGGTTGGCTCCGTGAGCACGCGGATCTCGGGCGCTCCATCCGAGAGGTCGACGCGCCCGGTGACCGCATCGGAAGGACGCGCGTCGACGCGAAACATGACCGCGTCGAGCACGCGGTGGAGGAAGACTTCGTCGTCTTCGTCGAGTGCGAGCACGCCGGCGTTTGCGAAGTAGGCGCCCGGCGCGAGCAGCGCGCGGAAGCGGAAGCGCACCCGCACCGTGGCGCCGCGCTCCACGAACGGGATGCCGCTGCCGAGCGCGGCGGAAACCTGCCCGCCGAGTTCGAAGCCTGTGACGAGCTTCAGCATCATGCCGAATCGCACGCCCGTAGCCGCTTCGTCGAAGGCGACGTCGAAGATGTAGGAGTAGGAGCCGCCGGGCTCGAGCACATTGACGCGACGATCCCGGGCATCGATGACGCGCACGTTGGTGATCCGCGCGCCGCGCGCTTCGTAGGTCACCGTGCTCGACGGCTTCATGTGCGGGTCGAATGTCGCGCGCGACGCCGCTGCGGGCACGTCCGCCACGTCCTCCGCGTCCCCGCTCAGTTCCACCGCGGCGACTTCGGTCGTGGTCGCGGCGCGGCGCGCGGCCGCCGGGTCGCGATCGATCTCCGCGATCTCGTCGCGGACGCGCGCGACCTGGGCGGGCGGCGCATGTGCGAGGCGGCGGTACTGGGACACCACCGTTTTCGGATCGGCAGTGAGTAGCCGCAGGCCGCCGTCGAGCAAGACGGCGCGGTCGCAGAGTTCCGTGATCATGCTCGTCGAGTGCGAGACGCAGAGGATCGTCGAGCCCTGCGCCTTGATCTGCTGGATGCGCGCGAAGCACTTGCGCGTGAAGGCTTCATCGCCGACCGCCAGGATCTCGTCGATCACGAGGATCTCGGGATCGGAGTGGATCGCGACCGCGAAGGCGAGTCGCGCGTACATGCCACTCGAGTAGGAACGCACCGGTTCGTCGAGGAACGCACCGATGTCCGCGAACGCGATGATCGAATCCATGCGTTCGGCGACCTGTTCGTCGCTGATGCCGAGCACGGCGGCGTTCATCAGCACGTTGTCGCGACCGCTGAACTCCGGATTGAAGCCCGCGCCGAGCGCGAGCAGCGGCGCCAGATGCCCGTGCACCGCGAGCGAACCGGCGCTCGGCTCCAGCACGCCGCACAGGATCTTCAGCAGCGTCGACTTGCCCGAACCGTTGCGCCCGACGATGCCCACCGTTTCGCCGCGCATCACGCGGATATCGACGTCGCGCAGCGCGAAGAACTCGCGGTAGTAGCGGCGCCGGCCGTGCCAGAGCATCTGCTTCAACCGGTCCTCGGGACGCGCGTAGATCTGATAGAACTTGGAGAGCCCATGCGCCTCGATCGCGACCCCGCCCGGCTCCGCTTCGCGGCCATCAAAGGACATCGGCGAAGCCCTTCTTCATGCGCATGAACGCGATGTAGCCGAGCCACGCCGCCACGAAACCAAAGGCGGTCACGATGCAGACTGCCGCTGCGTCGGGGAGGGTTCCGTAGAAGAGCACGCGATGCGCACTCTCGATGATGGTGGCGAACGGGTTCAGATTGAAGAAGGGACGGAACGCCTCCGGAATGTGCGCTGCGGAGTAGAAGATCGGGCTGGTGAAGAGCAGCGCCGTCGTCGCGACGCCCGTCACCTGGGAGAGATCGCGCAAGAAGAGGCCCGCCGACGACAGGAACCACGTGAAGCCGAGCGTGAGCAGGATCACGGCCGGGAGCAGCAGCGGCAGCGCAAACGCCGTGACGGGCGGTGCGCCGCGCAACAGCACGTAGAAGAGCAGCAGCATCGCGAGATTCAGCGCGAAGGTGAAGAGCGACGAGAGCATGCTCACCCACGGCAGCACCTCGACCGGGAAGCGGACCTGCTTGATGAAGACCTGGTTCGCGAGCATCAGTGTCGGCGCCTCGGTGACGCTGTCTGCGAACACCGAGAAGAGCATCATGCCGGCGTAGATGACCAGCGCGAAGGGAGCCTGCTCCCCATTGGGCAGCGCCCATTTCGACTTCAGCACGTTCGCGAAGACGAAGGTGTAGACGCCGAGTAGCAGCAGCGGCTGCAGCAGCGTCCACACTGAGCCCAGCATCGAACCGCGATAGCGCGATTGGATGCGGCGCCGCGTGAGGCGCAGGATCAGCGACCAGTTGTCGATTCCACAGCGCAGGAATGCGAAGGGGTGGTAGATGCCCATGCCTTCCTTTTCCTGCTGGACGAGTGCGCTGCGCGCTGGATGGAATCGAGGGCCGCGCAGACTAGCAGGCGCCGCCGAGTCGCGAGACGGGTGCGAGCGCGCGAACGCGTTCCGCGATCGCGTGTACCAGCGCGAACTCCGGATGCTTCGCCCGCACGGATTCGAAGAGCGCGCGATATTGCTCCGCCTCGGCGACGCGCCGGTGCTCGCGTTCCACCGAGATCGGAGCGGGTTGGCTCGCGACCTCCGGGTCGCCCATCACCTTGTGGGGTTGCGGGCCGGCGAGGTGATACTCGAGCTGGGCCGGGTCGAAGGCTTCGCCGATCCCGCTCATCAGCTGCGTGAGCGTTGCGGCCGGATCGGCGACCAGCGACTCGTAACGAACCAACAGACCGCGATGCCTCGTCGCGACCGACTCGAGCGCGCGCAGACTCGCTTCCGTCTGACTCAAGTAGCGGAGCAGCGAGTCGTGCGTGACGGCCGAATCCGGATAGCCCCACCACTTGCGGGCGCCTTCGATCTTCGAGAGCAGGCACAGCATCGGGTCGCGGAAGATCCAGACCACTTGCGTCGGACACACCGGAGCGATCGCGTCGATCGTTGCGATCGCCCAGGCCGTCGACTCGGGCAGGATCGTCGTTTCCTTGAAGCCGGTGATGCGCTGGTGCGGGCCGATGCGGATGTGGAAGCGCCGTTCCATCCATTCTGCGAACGCGTCGGGGGTCGCCGGCACCGGCGGACGTCCTTTCGGAGATGCGTTCCAGGGTTCGTAGTAGAGACAGACGCGCGGGTGCGCGTCGATCAGCGCCGCCAGCAGCGTCGTGCCGCTGCGCGGCAGCCCCACAATGGCGACGAACTTATCGGGAGACACCGGCTTCGACGCGCCCTCTTGCTTCACACGTCGCGAGGATCTGCTGGAACTGCTCGCGGGCGTTCTCGTACGAATAGAGCTCCGCGACGCCCGCGCTTGCCGTGTTCGACGCGGTGGCCCAGGCAGCAGCGTCGCAATATAGCCGGAGGATCGCGCGCGCAAACGACTCTGCATCGTCGGCAATGGCAAGTGCAGCGCGCAGCGAGGGCGGCAGATCGCTCGCTGCATGGGACGTCGCGACGCACGGAATACCGCGGGCCAGCACCGGCTGGATACGTCCCGCCATCCCGGGGCCGAAGCGCGCGGGCGCCACCGCAACGCGGACTCGATCGAGCGAGCGCGGATCGATGAAGGCGGCTTCGCTCCACGCGCGCGTTC
>JANLTC010000268.1:0-7874 GCA_031362725.1 Deltaproteobacteria bacterium
ACTGACTCGAATACTTGGAGGGAGCATTTCAACTTCCTATCACTTGGTTCAACCGGATGGAACGGTATACAAATCGGCAATTGTCGTGCTCTACGCCGCCGGTGGAAACATCTATTCGGTGTCACTTGCAAACCTTCGATAGTGACTGATCTCATCTTCCGACGCGTTCAAACCACTACCCACCAAGCAAGCGAATGGACGATGCGTCTGTAGAATTGGTTGACCTGCTCTCACTCGACCGCGCCCTCGGATCCCTGCCCGCCGCTATGCTGTGCGTCCGCAATGCCCCCGTTGATCCGACCCGCCCGCGACCTTCGCGTCTTCGACGAAACCGTCGACGTACTCGTGCTCGGACTCGGCGCCGCGGGCGCCGCGGCGGCGCTCGAAGCGTCGCGGGCCGGCGCATCGACGCTGGCGCTCGAACGCGCCGGCGGCGGCGGCGGAACCTCGGCGATGTCGGGCGGCGTCGTCTATCTCGGCGGCGGCACCGCGCTGCAGAAAGCCTGCGGCTTCGAAGACTCGACCGAGGCGATGTTCCAGTACTTGATGGCGTCGTGCGGCGACGGTCCCGACGAAGCGAAGGTGCAGCTCTACTGCGAAGGCTCGGCCCTGCACTACGACTGGCTCGTCGCGCAGGGCGTCCCGTTCAAGCCGGTCTTCTACTACGGCTGCAGCGGCGAGCCGCCCACCGACGACGGCCTGGTCTGGTCGGGCTCCGAGCGCGCGCATCCGTTCTGCGAGGTCGCGACGCCGGCGCCGCGCGGTCACGTGCCGCAGATGGAACACCAGGCCGGGCCGATCTTGATGCGTTCGCTGCTTGCGGCGGTGGAACGCAGCGACGCGCGCATCGCCGCGAACCATCGCTGTGTGGCGCTGGTCCGCGAGACCGACGGCGCCATCGTGGGCGCGGTCGTCGAGTCGTTCGGCGAAAGCCGCAGGGTTCGCGCCCGCGGAGCTGTCGTGCTCGCAACTGGCGGCTTCATCAACAACGAGTCGATGCTCGCCGCGCACCTTCCGCTGGTGCGGCGCTGCAAGTTCCGCGTCGGCGCCGAGGGCGACGACGGCAGCGGCATCCGGCTCGGCATCGCTGCAGGCGCGGCGACACTGCACATGGACAAGGCGTCGGTCTCGCTGCCGGCGACGCAGCCCTGGGGCCTGAAGCGCGGCATCCTCGTCAACGCGCAGGGCCAGCGCTTCGTGAACGAAGATGCGTACTACGGCCGGCTCGGCGAGTTCGCGCTGTTTCACAACGGCGGCCGCGCCTGGCTCGTCGTCGACGATGCAGTGTTCGAGAAGCCCGAGTACCCGCGTCGCGTCGCGGCGGTCGGCGAGACGGTGGGCGACCTCGAGCGCGAACTCGCGCTGCCGTCGGGCAGCCTCGAAGCGACGCTCGCGCTCTACAACCGCCACGCGGAGCGCGGTGAGGATCCCGTCTTTCAGAAGTCGCGCGACTATCTGACGCCGCTCGTTGCGCCACCGTTCGGCGCCTTCGATTGCACGACCGACGCCTCGATCTACGCCGCCTTCACGCTCGGTGGCTTGCACACCGACGTCGACGGTCGCGTGTTGGATCCGGACGGTGCAGCGATTCCCGGACTCTTCGCGGCCGGCCGCTGCACGTCGGGTCTGTCGGTGGGGGGCTACTCGAGCGGGCTGTCGCTCGGCGACGGTACGTTCTTCGGACGTCGCGCGGGAGCGTCGGCGGCGGCCGCGCGCTGACGCGCGGGGAGCCTTCCGCTCAGCCTTTCGGATCGGGCAGCGCGCGCAGCGCCGCCGCGTTGCCATTGCGAAGCGCTTCGTCGCGTGGCGTCGCCAGGTCGTCGATGCGCGTGCGCGCGTCGGGATCGGCGCCGTGCGCGAGTAGCACCTCGATCGCCGCCGCATCGTTGCGCGCGGCGGCGTGATGGAGCGGCGTCGAATCGTTGATCCCGCGCTGCTGGATGTCGGCGCCGAACTCGAGTAGCAGCGCGAGCAGCGCCGGTCCGTCGGTCCGCTTCGCCTCGATCGCGCCGAGCAGCGACGGGAAGCCGCCGAGGTCTTCGTAGTTCGGATCCGCACCCGCCTCGAGGAGTCCGCGCACGAACTCGAGCGGCGCGAGTCCGATCGCGTGCGAGAGGACGGGGGAGTTCGTGTACGCATCGCGAGCGTTGGCGAAATCAAGCGGGTTGCCGAGTGCGAAGCGCACGCTTTCGAGGTCGCCCGCCCGCAACGCATCGTGCAGGAGCAAGTAGAGCCGCTGCGCTTCGTTCACCGGCCGGCGTCTCGCAGTGACGCAGGCAAGCGCTGCTCATGGACCAGCAGCGGCTCGCGCCGGAGCGTCATCTCGAAGTCCACCGCACCGAACGAGACGGAAGCGCCAGCGGGCGAGTTCAGCACGATCCGCCACAGGAAGTACGGCCGATCGAGGTAGATCTTCTGTTCTTGCACCGCTTCGCGCTCGATCTGGCCGATCGACGGCAGCCACGGCGCCACCTGGCAACCGCGCATGCCCCAGTCGATGTCGATGCGCAGATCGGAGACGCCGCGGAAGACGAGCGTCGCGGGTGCGACGCGGAACTGCATGCCCTCCGCGCCGCGCACCCATTCGACGATGTGGTCGATGTCGAGAACGAACTCTGAATTCCAGTCGTTCGCGGCCGGGTCGCCGAGGCGGAGCGAGAACCCGTAGATGAGGTCGTCGTGCCAGCAGAAGTCTTCGAAGGCGAGATCGGTCGCGTTGCGCATCACACCTCCTCGCGGGTGATCGGCCAGGCGCCGCCGCGACTCAATCCGGAGCGGGTCGCCGATTGCGGGCTGGCGCGCCATGCTCCGCCGGCTGCGCCCCGCAGCCAACTCGTGCGCGCTGAAGCGGTCGAGGGAGAACGGTTGGAAGCGAGTCCGATCCAGCGCGAGCGCCTCCCTCGCTCGCTGCTCTTTCTCTACGGCGCCCCGAGCTTCGCCGGCGCCGCGATGCTGGTGCCGATCTACATCCATCTGCCGAAGTTCTATTCGGACGTCGTCGGCGTGTCGCTCGGCTATCTCGCGATCGCGATCGCGGCGGCGCGCGCGCTCGATGCGCTCTCGGATCCGCTTGTCGGTTGGCTCTCCGATCGCTCGCGCTCGCGCTTCGGGCGGCGGCGACCGTTCATCGCGCTCGGCGCGCCGCTCTGTGCGCTCGCGTTCTACGCGCTCTTCGCGCCGCCCGCGACGCTCGACGTACCGGCCGCGTCGAAATGGTTCGCGCTGAGCTTCGTGCTCTACTTCATCTTCCACACGCTCTACTCGCTGCCGCACTACGCGCTCGGGCCCGAGCTGACGCTCGACTACCACGAGCGTTCGCGACTCTTCGGCTACCGCGAAGGCTTCAGCATTCTCGGCACGGTGATCGCGGCCGCGCTTCCGGGTCTGCTCGTCAGCGCTGGCGGCATGAGCGAACGCGCAGCGTTCGCGTCGCTCGGCGCGGGCTTCGCGATCGTTCTCACCGCGGCGTGTCTCACGCTCGCGGTGCGCGTGCGCGAGCGACGCGAGTTTGCGGAGCGCCCGTCGAACCCGTTCGTGCCGGGCGTGCGCCGCGCGCTGCGCAATCGCCCGTTCCGGATCCTGCTCTCGTCGTATGTGGTCGGCAGTGCGGCCGGCGCGATCCCCGGCACCTTCATGCCGTTCTTCAACGCGTACGTGATCCGGCCCGACAACGAGGCGGGCTGGCTCGCGGCATTCCTGGCCGCGTACTTCGGCGCGGGCTTCTTGTTCCTGCCGGCCTGGATGTGGGCGGCGCGGCGCTTCGGCAAGAAGCCGACCTGGCTGGTGAGCTTCCTGTTCGGCATCACCGGCGGTGCCGGCATGTTCTTCCTCGATCGAGGCGACACGCTGCCGACGCTGTTCCTGATCGCGTGGTCCGGCTCGTCGTTCGGCGCGGGACTCTTCCTCGGCCCGTCGATCCAGGCCGACGTGATCGACTACGACGAGCTACACACCGGCAAGCGACGCGAAGCCCAGTACAGCTCGTTCTGGGCGATGCTCCCAAAGTTTGTCGCGATCCCGAGCGCGGCGATCCCGATCGCGGTGCTCGCATCGATCGGCTACGTGCCGAACGCCGAACAGACGCCGCAGGTCGTGCTCGCAATCAAGGCGATCTTTGCGTTGCTGCCGGCGTTCTTCTCGGCGCTCGCGCTCCTCGCGGCGTTGCGCTTTCCGATTGACGAGCGCATCCACGCGCGGATCCGGGACGGCATCGCGGCGCACGCGAAGGGCCAGTCCGCGATCGACCCGCTGACGGGCGCCGTCGTATTGCCGCCGCGTTCGCGCGCCGTGGACGAAGACACCGGCTGGTTTCTCGATCACTTCACCCACCGCGAGCTCGCCAGCTTTCTCGCGCACGGGAGCACCTGGTTCCTCGCGCGCGTGTGGTTCGCGGCGCTGGCGTCGCTGGGCGTGTTTGGTGGAGCAACCTGGCTCGCGGCCGAGCGCGTGACGAGTCTCGAGGACGACCCTGGCGCGCTTGCGGTGCTCGCGATCGTCACCGCCGGTTTCGCGCTCGCGGTCTTCTTCTTCCACGTCGTGCGACTGCTGCAGTCGCGGCGCCTGCTGCGCGGCGAAGTACCGGCCGCGACGATCGCGGCGTGGCTCGAGGGCGAAGCCGATGCGATGACGCTCGCCCCCGTCGCCACGGACGCCTTGGGTTAGTCTCGCGCGATGCGCGCGTCGCTCGCCGCCCAGGTCCTGCTCGTGCGCGCCGTCGAAGAGACGCAGCCGGCGCTCGGCGCATCGCTGGAAGCGGATGCGGCCGCGAGCGCGGAAGACGCCGAAGGCGAGGCGGCGTGGGTCGCACGGCGCGCCGCGTTCCGGCTCAGCCACGATCTCTCGGCCTACCGCCCGCTTCTCGCGCTCGCGCAGGCGCCGCGCATTCCCTTCGTTGCGCTGTTGCTTCCGTTCGCGCTCGGCGCGCTCGCGAACTCGCTCGGTCCCGCCGCGCAGATCCATGTGCTCTACAACCCGATCGCGGTGCTCGTCGCATGGAATCTGGGTCTCTACGCGCTGCTGATCGCGGCGCCGTTGGTGTGGAGATCGCGGCACAAGCGGAGCGCGAGCGAAGTTCATCTGGCCCAAACGCGAGCGAAGTTCATCTGGCGCAGAGGCGAGCGAAGTTCCTCGCGACGAGAACGGGATGGCAATCTTCCCCACGCGCCCGAGTCGCCGGCCATGCCGGCACGTCCGCGCGGAGTGCGCGGCTGGCTCCTCGGTCGCACGCTTCCGGCGCTGTTCCTTCGGCTGCGCCGCGACGGGCGCGATGCGGCCGCGAGCGCCGCACGCAGCGGTGACGTGGCGCGGCGCTTCTGGTCGCTGTGGCTCGATGCCGCCGGCGCGCTGCCGGCCACCGCGTTGCGCCGTCTGTTCCACGCCTCCGCTGCGGCGCTCTCGGTTGGCGCGGTCGCGGGAATGTTCGTGCGCGGCGTGTTCTTCGATTACGCGATGGTGTGGCGCAGCACCTTCATCCGCGATCCCGCGAGTGTGGCGCTGGCGCTGCGCGCTGCGCTCGGTCCGGCGTCGTTCGTACTCGGCTGGCCGCAGCCGAACCCCGACGACGCCGCGCGGATGATGGACGGTGCTGGCGTTCCCGCCGCGGCGTGGATCGGACTCTGGGCGATGACGGCGCTGCTCTTCGTGGTGATCCCGCGCACGCTGCTCGCCGCCGCTGCGACGCTGCGTTCGCGGCGCCTCGAGCGCAACGTCGAGCCGTCGCTCGACGACGGCTACTTCGAGTCGCTGCTCGCTGGCGTGCGAAAGGTCCAGATCGAGCGCATCGAGGTTGCGATCGGCGGCGACGTGCGCAGCGCAACGGCGCAGCTCGCGGGCGCAGTCGCGGATTTCGTCTGCGAGCGACTCTACGACGCGCGCCTCGTGCCGAAGCTGCGCGCGTTCCGCGACGCGGGCGGCAGTGTCGCGTCGCTCGAGCGCGACATGGAAGCGGAGTGCCAGGCATTCGAGCCCGAGCTGGAAGCGCAGCTCGTGCGTGCCCGCGGCGACTTCGAAGTGACGCTCGCCGCGGCGATCGAGCGCACGCTCGGTCGCAGCTTCGGCATCGGCGCGAACGGTGGCCCTGTGGTTTCAGCCGGCGATCTCTCGCAGGCCTCGCCGGGAAGGCTCGGAACGGCACTCGGCCGCGAGGTCGGGGTGGCGGTCGGCGCCGCGGTCACCGCAGGCGTCAGCCTCGTCGTCGCGACGATTTCGGGCGGCTTCGGCACGCACCTCGGCGCCGCGGTCCTCGTCGGGTTGCTCCACACCACCGGTCCCGTCGCGTTCCTGATCGGCGGACTCGGCGGACTCGGCCTCGCGGCGATGAGCTGGTACGTGGGCCGCGATCAGCTTGCGCAGCGCATGAAGGGCTTGCGTCTGCCGCGCAGCATCGCGCGCCTGGTGCTGCGCGATGCTGCGCTGCTGCGGCTCTCGGAGCAGGGGCGCGAGCAGTGTCGCAGCGCGGTGCGCGAGCGGCTCGACCTCGAACTGGCGCCGCTCGTCCCGCAACTCGCAGCCGAGATCTGGGCGAAGCTGCGGCTCGCGTTGCCGGTCGTCGGCAAGCCCGCGCAGCAGGCGCTTGGCGAGCCGAAGGCGAGCCGAGTTCATCAAGATGGAGACGCAAAGCGATGAGCGACATCGAGTTCACCGACTACCTGGGAATCCGCACACTCGGCATGCAGGACGGCGCGTTCGTGTTGGAGCTGGATCTCGAGCGGCGTCACATGAGTCGCGCCGAACGGGCGCACGGCGGCGTGCTCTTCTCGCTCCTCGACACCGCTCTCGGTCGCGCCGTGCTCTCGGAACTTCCGCCCGGCCGCGGCTGCGCGACGGTGGAGCTGAAGATCAACTACTTCCGCCCGGTGCAGTACGGCACGATTCGCACGTCCGGCCGCTGCGTGCAGCGCACGAAGTCGCTCGCGTACGCGGAGGGCGACATCGTCAATGCGGAAGGGAAACTGCTCGCGCGCGCGACCGGCACGTTCTTCCTGACCGACACGATCCGCCAGCCGGATCGCGAGCGGGTGTAGCGAGGCAGAGCGCTGCTCCCTCGCGCGGCGCTCGAGAACCTCGGGCGGGGTATGCGCGTTCGCCGCGACACCGCGATGTCCCGCTATCGGCGGGCTTCCGATCGACTGACGGGATCTGCGCCCGGATGCGCTAGGCGCCTTCGACGGCGATCTTGGTGCGGCCGGATCCGGCGGTCGCGACGACCCCGGTCGCGGGGCTCGCGATCCGGAAGCGCGCCTCGAGCTCGGCGGCCCGCTGCGTGGCTTCGATCGGCGGGCGGTCCGGCGTCACGATCGTGAAGCGGGATTGCAGCTCGGCGAGCAGCGCCGCGGTCACTGCGCCGCGCGTCGCATTGCTGCATTCCTCCTCGATGCTGCCGGTGGTCGCGGGATCCCACGCGATGCCCATCGCCGCGTAGACCGGTTCGAGCACTGCGCGCACGCGATTGCCGTTGCGCACCACGATCACGCCGCCAACGTGCGCCGCGCCGCGGATCACGCGTTGTCCAACGCCCATCAGCTTGCGCACGCCGCGCGCGTTCACGCTGTACGCGCCGGGGCAGTATTCGCCGGGCACTTCGCCGATGCGCGCATCGACACCCAGTCGGCGTAGCGCGGCTGCGACGATCTCGGAGATCTGTTCGAACCGCGCGTGGATGCCATCGCGCGACTCGGGCGCCGGAATCGTCCAGGCGAACGCAAGCGTCTCGCGGTGGAACACCGCGGCGCGACCGCCAGCGAGTCGCAACGCGGGCTCGAAGCCCGCCGCGCGCGCCGCGGCGGCCGCTTCGGCAAACCCTTCGCTCGCGGCATCGACGCTCGAGAAGGCCAGCACGTCGTCGGGCTGGTAGAGCCGAAACGTCTCCGGCGCCG
>JANLTC010000292.1:0-2113 GCA_031362725.1 Deltaproteobacteria bacterium
CGCAGGTCTTCGGGGTACGCGACGAAGAGTTTCCGCTTCAACCACTTCGGGAAGAAGGGCCCGTTGTTCATCATCACCAGGATCACCGACGGGAAGTGGGCGTTGAGCTTGGACGTCGCCGCCCAGAACCAGATCGCGACCCACAGCACCTTGCAGGCGGAGATCCACAGCGCGTCGCCGCTGGCGACGGTGAAGCAGACGAGCGCGACGTAGTAGTGCTCGCCGCGCGCCGCCAGGAACAGCGTCTTATCCGCGACGCCGAGCAGTGGAATCAGCACGAAGCACGGCAGCAGCACCTCGGGCGTGACCTCTGGCGCCAGCAGCGCGCGCAGCAGCAGCACCAGGGTCGCGCCGTAGAGCGCGACGTCGAGCCAGGTGCGGCGGATCCCGCCGAACAAGGGTAGGGCGGGGAAGAGCGACAGCTTCGTCGTGCCGGGGCGCAGGAAGTGGAGGAAGCCGCCGAGCGGCGGCGAGAAGCGACCGTTCATCGGCCCCATGCCGCAGCCGAAGCCGGCGAGTTCGTAGAAGATCGACCACAGCACGGCCTTCTGGAACGCCGCAGCCGAGAACGCCCACTCGCCGATCGGGGCCGATCCCTTCGAGAACGACACGAAGAACGCCCATCCGCCGACGTAGAGCAGCAGGTACTTCACCCAGTAGAGGGCGATCACGACGAAGGGCGTCGGATGCGCCTGCGACGCCCAGGTGCGACACAGGAGTCGGACGCGCTCGGGGAAGGGCGCGGCGAGGATGCGCGCCGGGTCGTGGGGCGGATGATCGAGGTCGGTGCTCATCGGCATGCGGAATTCATAGCCCGAAAGGACGCGTTCCGATCGCGGCGTCGGCCTCGAGTTCCCGGAGCTCGACGGGCGCGCACGTTCTTCGAGGAGCTCGCCGCGAGGAACCTGGTGGATGCGATGCGAACCGATCGGGTGCTCTTCGCAAACGCGGCCGAGCGGTACGGCATTGGCGCGCCCGACCGCAGTCGGAGCCCGATCGGCGGGTAGGGAGAGCAACGCAGCGACTCCGAGCGTCGGGACGTCGCAGGATGCCGCGAGAGGATCCGTGGTACGGGCGTACCGTGTACGCGAGAGGACGCACGATTCGAGTCTGTGCGACCGCCTCGCTCGTGCCGGCGCGCAGGTGGAGCGCGAAGCGTGCCTCTTTCGCCCGGCATGAAGCTGGCAGCTCCGCACGGATGTGTGCCCCGGGACAACCGCGCCCGCCCGTGCAGCCCGCGATCCGCACGTCGGCCACGGGCGGAGCTACGCGCGCCGCAAGCCCGAAGCGAGCGACCTCTATCAGGTGGTGCAGCAGGAACTCGAGAGCTTCCTCGCAAACACTTCAGCGCGCGAACGACCGGTGCCCCGTTTCGTAGCGCGGGAGCTTCGCGGGTTCTTGCGCTGCGGGATCCCTGCGCATGGCTTCGTGCGCGTTCACTGCGACGGCTGCGGTCTCGATCGCGTCGTCGCCTTCTCGTGCAAGGGCCGCGGCTTCTGTCTCTCGTGCGGCGGTCGCCGGATGGCCGACACCGCCGCGCATCTGGTCGATCGCGTGCTGCCCGAGGTGCCCGTGCGACAGTGGGTGCTCTCGCTGCCCTTCGCGTTGCGCTACCGCCTTGCCTACGACGCGCCGCTGGTGCGCGACGTGCTCGCGATCTTCGTGCAGACCGTGTTCACCTCGCTGCGCCGACGAGCCCGGAAGCAGGGGGCGACGCCGCGCGGGCACGGTGGCGCCGTCACCTTCGTGCAGCGCTTCGGCGACGCGCTGAACCTGAACGTCACTTCCACTCGCTCGTGCTCGACGGCGTCTATGCGCGGTCGGAGAACGGAGCGCTGTGCTTCCACCTGCTCCCGCCACCCGACGACACCGAGGTGGAGCGCGTGGCGCGGCAGGTGGCGCGACGGCTGGCGCGGCTGCTCGAGCGTCGCGGGCTCGGCGACGACACACCCGAGGACGACCCCTTGGCGACGCAAGAGCCGCTGCTCGCGTCGCTCTACGCCGCCTCGGTCACGAGCCGCGTCGCGACGGGTTCCCGCAGCGGCCAGCGGGTGCTCCGCATGGGCGACCGCATCGACGCCGACGATCTCCCCGTGCTCCAGGGCGAGCGCTG
>JANLTC010000301.1:0-18299 GCA_031362725.1 Deltaproteobacteria bacterium
CGCACGTCGGGTGCGATCGAGTCGCGGTGATGCGACATGGGATCCCGGTCGGCTGTCGACTTGGCTGCGTTGCGCGTGACGATCATCGGGTGCTCCTCTTTCGTGTTCGAAAGAAGCGTACGACGCGACGCGCCTGCGACACCAATAGATAGTTTCGAAGGGATCCATCTGCCGCAGCGCATTGCCCTGTCGGGCTTGGATCAGTCGCGCTTGAAGATGCGCTCGCGCGCTGCTTCGGTGATCGCAGCGACGGCGGGATGCTTGATGCGGCGTTCGACGGAGATGGCGTAGAAACGCTCGATCACCGTCTCGGCGCGCCCGATCTTGCGCACGCCGTACTGGCGGCACACCTCGGCTTCGAGGACCGAGGGCGCGGGGAAGAGGCCGTGTCCATGCTGGCCGAAGACCTTCAGCAGCGCGCTGTCTTCGAACTCGGCGACGACGCGCGGGCGCACGTCGTGCTCCTGGAACCATTTGTCGAGCGAGTGACGAAGCTGCGTGTTGGGCGTCGGCAGCAACATCGGCGCGCCCTCGAGCGATTTGGGGAAACGGCGCCGGTAGCGGCCCGCCACTTCGCGCGTGCCGAAGAACGTCACCGGCGTCTCGCCGAGCGGATGGTTGTAGGCCTTTACGTTGAGATGCGACGGAAGCGGCGCATCGGTGATGACGAGATCGAAGCCGTGCAGCGCGAGGTCGGCGAGCAAGCGCTCCGACTTGCCCTCGTGGCAGGAGATCTGCACGGGATCGGGCAGCTCGAGCGCGATCTCGAGCAGCCTGGCGGTGATCAGTTTTGGTACGACGTCCGCGATGCCGACCACCAGTCGTGACGGTCGCCCCGAGGGCCGACCGCGCAGCGTGTCGGTGAGTTCGCGGCCGATCGCGAAGATCTCGTCCGCGTAGCGGAAGACGAGCTGGCCCATCTCCGTCAGCACGAGATGCCGGCCCGAACGCGCGAAGAGCTTCTCGTCGAACGCCTCTTCGAGCTTGCGAATCTGTCCGGATAGCGTCGGCTGTGCGAGTCGCAGGGACTTCGCAGCGCGCGACACGCTGCCCTCTTTGGCAACGGTGTGGAAGTAGAGGAGATGGTGGTAGTTGAGCCAGTCCATGATCGATCGCCGCGCGACCCGCTCGTCCGAGCGCGCCGCGCGGCGGCAGTATCCCCCGTCAGGCCGCGTTGCGCAGCCGCTCGATCCGCTCTTCGATCGGCGGATGGCTCGAGAACCAGGCTGCGAAGCGACCCGTGCCGCCGGCGATCCCGAACGCGTTCAGCTGCTCGGGCAGATCCGAACGGCCTCCCGCATGGCGTCGCAACGATTCGAGCGCTGCGATCATTCCGTGGCTTCCGGCGATGCGCGCGGCGTCGGCGTCCGCGCGGAACTCACGCTGCCGCGAGAACCACATCACGAGCACGGACGCTGCGATGCCGAACACCAGCTGCGCAACGATCGAAGTCACGAGAAACGCCGGCCCGTGTCCCTCTTCGGTGCGGAACACCACGCGATCGACAACGTGCCCGACGACGCGCGACAGGAACAGCACGAAGGTGTTCACGACGCCCTGCACCAGCGCGAGCGTGATCATGTCGCCGTTCGCGATGTGACTCACCTCGTGGGCGAGCACCGACTCGACCTCGCGGCGGTCCATGGTCTGCAGCAGACCGCTGCTCACGGCCACGAGTGCGCTGTCGCGGCGGGCGCCTGTTGCGAAGGCGTTCGGCTCGGGTGATTCATAGATCGCGACCTCGGGCATCCCGATGCCGGCGGCGCGCGCCTGTGCGCGAACCGTTTCGACGAGCCACGCCTCCTGTGGCGTCGCCGCCTCTGCGATGACACGCGCTCCCGTCATGCGCTTCGCCATCCACTTCGAGATTGCGAGCGACAGGAACGAGCCGCCCATGCCGAACACCGCGGCGAATGCGAGCAGGCTCGGGAGGTTCAGCGAAACACCGCGATCGTCGAGAATGCGCTCGAGCCCGAGCAGGTTTGCCGCGAGCGCGAGCACGGCCAGCACGGCAACGTTGGTGGCGACAAAGAGGAAGATCCGTTTCACGAGTGGCTCCTGTGGGTGGAAGTCTTGGTGGCGTTCGATCCCTCACCCCGTCGCGCGGACGGCTTCGATCTCGGTATCGGAGCGCGCTTCGAGTTGCGCGACGAGCGGGGCCGCGAGTTCGAGTCGCGCCGCCAGCATCGCGAGCCAGGCGCGTTCCGCAGGCGTGTCGATCTCGATCGCGAGCAGCGCCGCGGCGTAAATCTCGGCCGCCGCCTCGGGTGTCGATGCCGCGGCAACCAGTGTGTCGATGTCGACGGGCCTGCCGAGTTCTTCGAGAAGCAGCGCCTTCTCCTCGGCGTCCAGCGCGAGTTTGCCGACAGCAGCGAAGATCGCCTCACCCTCGCGACCCTCGAGTTTCCCGTCCGCACGCGCTGCGGCGATCATCGCGCGGATCATCGTGAGTCCGAGTTCCTGCGTGCGTTGCGGCTCGGAGCGCAGCGGCAGGAAACCAGCTTGTGTCGCTGCGGTGATCATATCGATCGGTGTGGCGCCCGCAGTCGCGGCGTTCGCCGCGTCGCCGCGATAGCGATTCCAAGCCATCCACGCGACCCCGGCGACCGCGGCGAGCCCGCCGAGTTCGACGGCTTTCTTGCCCAGCTTGCGGCCCCGCTTGCTCGCGAGCATCCCGCCCGCGAGCGCACCGGCGATGCCGGTCGCCGCGCCGTTCGAGAGCAGCTGCCCGAGGATCTTGTTGGCGTCGATCTTGCTCAGGTCGTTCATCAGAGTCTCCCCTTCCCGCCGCGGCGGATTTCGAGTTGCATCACGTGTCCTCATCCTCGATGGACAACTTCGCCGCCCGGAACGCATCGGTCTAATAGATAATTTGCTGCGGTCGAATCGGTTTTGACGAGGAGTGCGGCGGCCCCCCCAAGCCACAATCGACGCCCGCGTCGAGTCGCGCGAGCAGGCGCCGCGAGGCGACATGGCGATACGCTTCCTCGACGAGCGCGGCGACGGTGCTCCAATCCGGCTTGGTGTCGAGCACCACGCCGATCCAGCCACGCGCTCCGACGTAGGGCGGTCGGAAGTAGCGGCCCGGGTCCGATCCGATCAGCGCTCGTTGCGCGCCGGCCGGCGCGGGTAGCCACAGCGAAAGATGCGGCGCGCCATGATGGTGGTCGTCGATCATCGCGAAGACCTTGCCCGCTCCCGCAAACCAGGTGGGCTCCCCGTATGACACCTTCTCGTTTGCATCGGGAAACGCCAGGCAGAGTCGGCGCGCGCGTTCGATCAGCCGCTCGCTCTCGGCGCTTCGCGCGCGAACGAGTAGCGGACCCGAGCGGGGCTGCCCGGTGCTCGGCTTCCTCGAGGACTTCTTCGCGGTCACGGGATCCTCCAGAACGGTGATGCCCCATCAGCCGACCGGAACGTTGCCCGGCCACGATACGCGGAGATCGGGGAACCCGCGCAGGCCCGATGCTGCGTCTCGGCGGGGCGGCGCGGTGCGGATCGAAGCGGAGCGTTGCTAGGCTGGCTTCCCGCTGGGCGGCTGATCCGGGGAACTCGACATGCGCGGCAGGATTTCGTTCGCGGCGTTGCTCCTCGTTGTGGCTTCTGCTGCGAGCGCCCAGTCCGTCGCACGGCAATGGAACGAAGCGCTGCTCGGCGCGATCCGGCTCGACTACCCGGCGCCCACCGTGCATTCGCGCAACTTGTTCCACCTCTCCGCCGCGATGTACGACGCGTGGGCGGCGTACGATCCCCACGCGCAGGGGCATTACGTCGACGAGACCGCGACGGCAGCCGATGTCGAGGCGGCGCGCGCGGAGGCGATGAGCTTCGCGGCGTACCGGATCGTCACGGCGCGCTTCAAGACGCCGAAGTGCTCGCCCGGCGCCGCGACCTATGCGACGACGGCGTTCCCAGGCCTGATGACCACGCTCGGCTACGACAAGGACTTCACCGCGACCGCTGGTGGTGTGAATCCGGCGGCCGAACTCGGCAATCGAATCGCAGCGACGATCCTCGCGCTCGGTCTCGCGGACGGCTCGAACGAAGGCGAAGACGGCTCGCTGACGCCTTACGCCGACCCGACCTATGTGCCGGTGAATCCGCCAATGGTCGTCGGTCTGCCCGGCGTGACACAGCCGATCAAGATCGATTGCGCGCTCGGCGATCCGGACCCCGATTGCGTCGGTCTCGAACTACCCTTCCCCAACACCTGGCAGCGTCTGTCGCTCGACTTCCTGGTGCTGCAGAACGGCATCGTCGTCGGCAAGGCGACGCAGAAGTATCTCGGTTCGCAGTGGGGCAGCGTCACGCCGTTCGCCGCGACGCGCGCTGACGCAGCGGCCGTCTACCACGATCAGGGGCCGCCACCGGAACTCGGCTGTGCTGCGGCGCCGCCCTGCGAACTCGATACGGAGATCAAGGACGAAGTCGTCGACGTGATCCGCAAGAGCAGCGAGCTCGATCCCGACGACGGCGCGACGATCGACATCTCGCCGGCGGCGTGGGGCAATAGTTCGCTCGGCACGAATGACGGCACCGGCTATGCGCAGAATCCCGCGACCAGGCTCCCGTATCCAGCCAATGTCGTGAAGCGCGCCGACTTCTTCCGTGTGCTGGCGGAGTTCTGGGCCGACGGACCCAGCTCGGAGACGCCTCCCGGTCATTGGAACGCAATCGCCAATCTCGTTTCCGCGAGCCCCCTGCTGGTCAAGAAGATTGCCGGCGCGGGGCCGATCGTAAACGACCTCGAGTGGGACGCGAAGCTCTACTTCGCGCTGAACGGCGCCGTCTACGACGCGGCGATCACCGCGTGGAATCACAAGCGACACTATGAGACGTCGCGTCCGATCACATTGATCCGGTACATGGGCGGCAAGGGGCAGTCGTCGGATCCCGAAGGCGCGGCGTATCACCCGCTCGGTCTGCCACTGGTGCCCGGGCTGATCGAGGTCGTCACCGCCGCGAGCAGCGCGCCAGGCGAGCGACACGAGTTCGTGCAGCGCCCGGTCGCCGGCACGGTTCCGCCGATGCGCGAGCCCGCCATCGGCGAGATCGCGATCTACGCGTGGCCGGGCCAGCCCGCCGATCCCGAGAATCAGTACAGCGGCGCGCAGTGGATCCGCGCGATCGACTGGGTGCCGTACCAGCGCGAGACCTTCGTGACGCCGCCGTTCCCGGGCTACCTCTCGGGGCACAGCACCTTCAGCCGTTCGGCGGCCGAAGTGCTGACGCGCTTCACTGGCGACGCCTACTTCCCGGGCGGCCTCGGCACGTTCACCGCGCCGCAGGACACCTTCCTCGCCTTCGAGATCGGTCCCACGCAGACCGTTGCGCTGCAATGGGCCCGTTACTACGACGCGGCCGATCAGGCCGGGATCTCGCGCATCCTCGGCGGCATCCATCCGCGCGCCGACGACTTCGCGGGGCGGCGCGCCGGCTCCGCGATCGGCGCCGCCGCGTTCGAGAAGGCGATGACGGCCTTCGCGCCCGAGCCGAGCGCGCTGCTCTCGGCGCTCGCCGCTGGCGCCGCGCTTGCGACGCTCGCGGGCCGACGCTCTCCAGTGAATCTATAGACTATTGAATTCTGGAGGGCGGCAGGCTATCCAGCTCGCCATGCCCGAAACCGCCCCCGAGACCCGCAGCGATTGGGCGCTGCGCCGGCTGCGCACCGCGATCCTGACCGGCGAGTTCCCGCCCGGGACGAAGCTGCGCGCCGAAGACCTGGCAGAGCGCTGGCACGTCAGCCCGACCCCGCTGCGCGAGGCGTTCCAACGACTCGGCGGAGCACGGCTCGTCGAACTCAGCCCGCAGCGCGGCGTGCGCGTGGCGGAGTTCACGCTCGACGACGCGGCGGATCTCTACGCGCTGCGCCTGCGCCTCGAGCCGCCCGCGCTGCGCCAGTCGCTGCGCCGCAGCGACGACGCGCACCGCCGCGAGATCGCCGCGGCGCTCGATCGGCTCGAAGCCGCGCGCACGCTCGAGGAAGGCACCGAGGCGCATCTCGACTTCCACGCCGCGCTGCTCGCGCGCTGCCCCTCGGCATGGACGCGACGCATCGTCGGCGTGCTCGCCGAGCACGCGCAGCGCTACGTGCTGCTGGGCGCGCAGAAGTTTCGCAGCGGTCGCGGTCCCGGTGTCGAACACAAAGCACTGCGCGACGCAGCGATCGGTGGCGACGTCGATCGCGCGGTCGCGGTTCTCGAAGAACACCTGCGCGGCACGCTCGATTCGGTGCGTGCCGCACTCGCCGGCGCACCAGCCAAAGCGGCCCCGAAGCGCGCCGCCAAACCAAGGAGGACCTCCCGATGAACCAGAACGAACGCCGCGACTTCGTGCGCCAGCATCGGACCGCCGTCTTCGGCTACGGCCGCAAGAACGACGGCCCCGCGCAGTCGATCGTCTACTTCGTGATGGACGGAGAAGACATCCTGGTCTCGACGATGGGCGCGCGCGCCAAGGCCAAGGCGGTCTCGCGACTCGGCAAGGTGTCGCTGTGCGTGCTCGACGAGCAGTGGCCGCCTTCCTACCTGGTCGTCTACTGCGACGCGAAGGTCGAGACGGAGCCCTCCGCGGTCGTCGATCTGATGATGCGCATCGCGGGCGTGATGGCGGGCAAGGAGATGCCCGAGACCGTGCGCCCGATGGTCGAAGAGGGCGCGAAGCGCGAGGGCCGCGTGGTCCTGCGCCTGCGCCCGTACCAGACCTTCCACTCGCCGCCCAAGCACGTGCACCAGGCGAGCGACGTGAACGAGAAGCTGCTCCACGACCTCGGGAACTCGTTGCCGTGGTGAGCCCGCGATGAGCGAGCGGCACGCGATCGTCGTCGGCGCGGGCATCGGAGGCCTCACCGCCGCGCTCGCGCTCGCGCGCAAGGGCGTGCACGTGACCGTCATCGAGCAGGCCGCGCAGCTCGGCGAGGTCGGCGCGGGCATCCAGCTCTCGCCGAACGCCACGCGCGTGCTCTGCGCGCTCGGGCTCGAGCCCGCGCTCACCGGACTTGCCTTCCGCCCCGAGGCCGTCGAAGTGCGCACCTGGAAGCGCGGCGCGATGCTGAGCCGCGTGCCGCTCGGGGATGCGGTCGCCGCGCGGTTCGGCGCGCCCTACTTCCACATGCACCGCGCAGACCTGATCGCGGCGCTCGCAGAGGCGGTCGCGCACGAGGCTCGCATCGAGGTTCGGCTCGGCGCGGCGTGCGCACGCTGCGAGAGCAGTGAACGCGGCGCGGAGATGACGCTCGCGAGCGGCGAGCGCCTGAGCGGCGACCTGCTGGTCGGCGCAGACGGCATCCGCAGCGCGGTGCGAGAAGCGTTGTTCGGCCCCGAGCGCGCGCGCTTCACGGGCAACGTCGCGTGGCGCGGGCTCGTGCCGGCGGGCGCGCTCGCGTCCGCGGACGTCCGGCCCGTCGCCGGTCTGTGGATGGGGCCCGGCGCGCACTTCGTGCACTACTACGTGCGCGGCGGGGCGCTCCTGAACTTCGTCGGCATCGTCGAGCGCAGCGACTGGCGCGACGAGTCGTGGACTGCGCGCGGCGAGAAGCGCGACCTGCTGCGCGACTTCTCGGGCTGGCACCCCACCGTTCGCGCGATGGTCGAGAGCGCCCCCGAGGACGGCTGCTTCCGCTGGGCGCTCTTCGATCGCGATCCGCTTCCGCAGTGGAGCCGCGGCGCCGCAACCCTGCTCGGCGACGCCTGCCACGCGACGCTCCCGTTCATGGCGCAGGGTGCGTGCATGGCGATCGAGGACGCCGCCGTGCTCGCGGAGTGCATCGGCGCGGCGCCGTCCGCCGCGATCCCCGAGGCGCTCGCGCGCTACGAGTCACTGCGCCGCACGCGTACGGCCGGCGTCCAGCTCGGCTCGCGTCGCAACGCGCGGCTCTACCACATGCGCGCGCCGGTGAGCTGGCTGCGCAATCTCGGCATGCGCGCGGGCCCCGGCCTCGCCGGCCAGATGAAGCCGATCTTCGGCTATGACGCGTTCGCTGCGGCGCACGCGTGATTCGCCTACAACCCCAGTGACCCAGGAGGTCCATCGTGAAACTCTGCACCTTCCACCACGGCGATGCGACGCGCATCGGCGTCGTGACGGATGACGGCGTCATCGATCTCTCGGTCGCAGCGCCCGAGCTGCCCGGCGAGATGGTCGCGCTGCTGGCCGCGGGTCCCGATGCGCTGCGACGCGCATCGAGCGCCGCGTCGAACGCGAAGAGCCGGCTCGCGAGCGATTCGCTGCGGCTCGCCGCGCCGATCCTGCGCCCGCCGAAGTTCCTGGCGATCGGCCTCAACTACGCCGATCACATCGCCGAGGCCGGCATCGAGGCGCCGAAGCACCCGACCGTCTTCAACAAGCAGTCCACTTGTGTGACGGGCCCGAACGACCCGGTCTGGATGCCGCGCATCTCGCACGTGCTCGACTACGAGGGCGAACTCGGCTTCGTGATCGGCAAGCGTTGCCGCCACGTGCCGCGCGAGCGCGCGCATGAGGTGATCGCCGGCTACTTCGTCGTGAACGACGTGACGATCCGCGACTGGCAATTCCGCGTTCCGACCTGGACGATGGGCAAGTCCTTCGACACGCACGGCCCGATCGGCCCGTGGATCACCACGGCCGACGAGGTCGGCGACCCGCACGCGCTGCGGCTGCGCACCTTCGTGAACGGCGAGCTGCGCCAGGACTCGACCACCAAGCAGCTGATCTTCGACTGCTACGCGCTGGTCGCGCATCTGTCGGACGGCTTCACGCTCGAGCCCGGCGACATCGTCGCAACCGGCACGCCGGGAGGTGTCGGCATCGCGATGAAGCCGCCGAAGCTGCTCGTCGTGGGCGACCGGATGCGCATCGAGATCGAGGGACTCGGCGCGCTCGACAACACCGTCGCCGCGGAGCCCGCAGACACACTCCTGTAGAGAGGAACGATTCCATGTCCGCACTCGAACTCCATCACAACGGCCTCTCCAGCTGCTCACAGAAAGTCCGGCTGGTGCTCGCCGAGAAGAGCCTCGATTTCACGTCGCGCGACGTGAACTTGATCTCGGGCGAACAGCATGCCCCCGAGTACGTGAAGCTGAACCCGAACCACGTCGTGCCGACGCTGATCCACGACGGTCGCGTGCTGATCGAGTCGTCGCTGATCAACGAGTACCTGGAGGAGGCGTTCCCCGCGGTGCCGCTCGCGCCGCGCGATCCGGCGGCGCGCCACGCGATGCGACTGTGGGTGAAGCAGATCGACGAGAAGGTGCATCCCGCCGCCGGCGTGATCACCTACGCGATCGGCGCGCGCACCGCCGCGCTCTCGCAGCCGGCCGAGGTGCGCGAGGCGAACATCGCAGCCATCCCCGACGTGGCCCGCCGCGCCGCGCGCCGCTCTGTGATCGAGCACGGAGTGAAAGCGCCCGAGTTTTCGGGCGCACTCGGCAACTTCCTCGATCTGCTCGACCAGATGGAGGCGGCGCTCGGTGCCCAGCCCTGGCTCACACACGATCGTTTCGGTCTCGCCGACGCCGCGGCACTCCCGTACGTACTGCGCCTCGATCACCTCGCCATGACGCCGCTCTTCTCCGGCGCGGCGCGGCCGCGTGTCGCCGACTGGCTCGCGCGCGTGAAGGCGCGGCCGAGCTTCGCAGTGGCCGTCGCCGCATGGGCGCCGGCGCCGATCCTGAATCTCTTCCGCACGCAGGGCGAAGCGGTGTGGGCCGACGTCGAGCCGCTCACGCGCCGGGCCTGAGGAGAAACCATGTCGCTTCACCGCCTCCGCTCCATCACGGTCGGCGTTCCCACCATCGAAACCGTGCGCGGCTTCTACCGCGACTTCGGTCTCGTCGAGACGAGCCCGGGACGCTTCGAGACGAGTGACGGTGGCGAACAGCTCCGCTTCGTCGAAGCGCCGCGTCGCGCGTTGCTCTCGCTCGCGATCGGAGTCGACGACGCCGACGATCTCGGCCGCGCCGCAGCTGCGCTCGCGAAGCTGGGCGTCGCAGTCGAGCGCGATCCGCACTCGCTCCGTGCTGTCGAGCCGGTGACCCAAATCGGCGTCGAACTCGTGATCGAGCCGCGCGTCGCGCAGAAGCCGCCGGCGCGCATCGCGACCAACCTCCCGGGCGATCCGGTGCGCATCGACGCGCGATCACCCGCGGTGCCGCCCGCCGTCTCGAAGCCGCGACGGCTCCAGCACGTGGTCGTTACCTCGAGCGATCCCGCCGCATCGCGGCGCTTCTTCACCGAAGGCATCGGCTTCCAGGTGAGCGACGAGATCGCCGGCATCGGCGCGAGCTTCATGCGCTGTTCGACCGATCACCACAACGTGCTCGTGCAGCCGGGTCCGTTCTCGTTCCTGCATCACACCGCGTGGGAGATGGACGACGTCGATGCGGTCGGTCGCGCCGCCGCGGCGATGGTCGCGGCTGACGCGTCGCGCCACGTCTGGGGCCTCGGGCGACACGCGATCGGTTCGAATTACTTCTGGTACCTGCGCGACCCGGCGGGCAATTTCGCCGAGTACTCGAGCGATCTCGACGTCATCACCGACGCCGAAGCGTGGAAGGTGGCGTCGTCGCTGCCGGCGCACGGACTCGCCGCCTGGTCGCCGCCGGTGCCGCAGCAGTTCCTCGCGCCCGAGGACATCATGGCGCTGGCGCAGGGGCGATAGCGGTCGGCCTCTCGCTGCGCCGGCGCGAACCAAGAAGGAGCAGGGAGCACGGGCGTTGCGAGCGCGCCGATCCCGATGGCGCGGGTGACGTCGCGGCCGGTGCGGCGAGCGAATGCAATCGCCTCGGGCGGCGCCTCGCATGGGATCGTCCGGAAGGGCAGGGCCCGCTTCGGCACCGGACTCGCAGGCGTCGCTCGGGTCTCCCCGCTCAAGGCCCGTGCGCAGAAGCCCGATCGAAGCAGTTGGCCCAAAGGGACGACCTTCTTGCATTCGATCTGGACGCGCATTGCCATGGCGAAACACGCGACGCTGTACGGCGCGCTCGGACTCGCGCTCGGGAGTCTCGCGCTCTACGCGCGCGCGGTCGGCTTCGACTTCGTCAATTTCGATGATCCGCAGGTGCTGCTCGCGCATCCGAAGCTCTACGACGAGACGTCCTTCCTCGCGAGCCTGACCCAGATCTTGTACGCCTACTTTCCGCGCGAAGAACCGCTGCTGCTGCGCGACGTTTCGTGGGCGCTCGACGCGCGCATCTTCGGTTTCCGGAACCCACTCGGCTACCACCTCGGCAACGTCGTGCAGAACGCCGCGAACGTCGCGCTGCTCTTCTGGTTCCTGGCGCGAGCGACGCGGCGCACCGGAGTCGCCTTCGGCGTCGCCGCCGTCTTCGCGGTACTGCCCGTCCACGTCGAGCCGGTGGCCTGGGTGATGGGCCGCAAGGACATGCTGTCGACCTTCTTCGTGCTCGGCGCGCTGCTCGCCCAGTCCTACGAGCTGACCGAGCCGGACGCGCAACGGCGGCGACACTTCTACCTCGCGACGCTGCTCTGCACCTGTCTAGCCTTGCTGGCGAAGATTGCGGCGTTTCCCTGTGTCGCCGTGCTCGCGCTGCACCGCGTCTTCCAGCCGTATCTCGATGGCAGCCGCGCGCCAGTCGTCGCGCTCGACTGGCGCCGCGTGCTGCACGAGGTTTCCCGCCTGGTTCCGCACGCCGTCGTCACGGTGGCGGCGGTCGCGTGGTATCAGTCCGCCGTCGCGGAGTACGGCGTGATCGGCTGGCGCGGGCGCGGCCCATTCGATCCGCAACATCTCGCGACCGTCGCGACGTTCGCGCCGCTCGTCGTCGGCGGCTACCTCCGCTCGCTCGTGTGGCCGACGCAACTGTCGGCCTTCTATCGCTGGCCGCACGTCGAGATCGCGCTCAGCGGCGCCGAGAAACTCGGCGCGCTGGTGATCGCGCTCGCGATCGTCGCGGCTGTCGCGTACTGCTGCCTGCGCCGCCGCGATCTCGCCTTCTACGCGCTCGCCTTCCTCGCGCTGCTCTTCCCGTACTTCAACCTCGTCTTCGTCGACATCTGGCGGGCCGATCGAGACCTCTACCTCGCATCGTTCTGTGCGCTCGCCGTTCCGGCGCTGTTGCTCGCGGAACTCGGCGCGCGCAGGGGGGGCCGGGTTCGCACCGCGATTGCCGTCGTCGTGGCGGTATTCGCGCTGGGCTCGACCGCGCAGACGCTGCGCCAGCAGGGCGTCTGGCGCGACGCCGATTCGCTGCGGCAACACGAAGCGGGTCTCGACGAGCCGTCGCTGCTGGCGCTCCAGTCTGTCGCCACGGCGACCGTGCAGCGGGCGGAGAAGGAACGCGATCTGGGGCGCCGACACGAACTCGCGTTGCAGGCGCGCACCGAGATCGAGCGCGGCCTCGCGCGCGACCGCGCTCTCGGTCGCGTGCCCGCTGGCTACGCCACCTCGGAGCCGCTCCAACTCTCGCGCCTGCATACGCTGCTCGGGCGCAGCGGCGCGCTGCTCGGTGAGCCGCTCGAAGCGCAGCTCGCGCACTACGAGACGGCTCACGCGATCGCGCCGAATCGCGCCAGCGCCTTCCGCCTCGCGGAGCTGCATCTCCAGTTGTGGGAGCGCGCGCCGGAAGCCGATCGCGAGCGGCTCGCGCGCAAGTCGTGGGCCTATTTCATGGAGTACGTGGCGGGCTCGGGCCAGGATCCGGTGCAGCTCGAGCGGAACGCCGGCATGATCTCGTCGATCTACGAGAAGCGTTTCCCGTTCCTGCGCGACGAGATCGTCGCGGCACAACAGGGCCTGCGCTGATGTGGCGTGGCAAGCGCGTCTCGGTCGTGCTGCCGACCTACAACGAGAAGGACTCGATCCGCCGCTGCATCCGGGAGTTCGAGGCGACCGGCGTCGTCGATGAGATCGTCGTCGTCAACAACAACGCGGCGCCGGGCACCAGCGAGGAAGTGGCCGGCACGAGCGCGCGCGAGTTGCACGAGCCGAAACAGGGTTACGGCGCCGCGATCCGGCGCGGCCTCCGCGAGGCCGACGGCGACTTCATCGTGGTTTTCGAACCCGACGGCACCTTCTGCGCCCGCGACGTGCGAAAACTGCTCGCCTACGCCGAGGACTTCGAAGTGGTCTACGGCAGCCGCACCGTGAAGGAACTGATCTGGGAAGGCGCCAACATGGGCCTGTTCCTGAAATGGGGAAACTACGCGGTCGCGAAGGGAATGGAGTTCCTCTTCAACACCACGTCGCTGACGGATGTCGGTTGCACGGTGCGCTGCATACGCCGCGAAGTGCTGCGGCGGATCGAGCCGTTCTTCACCGTCGACGGCTCCTTCTTCGGACCCGAGATGATGGTGCTCAGCATCCTGATGAAGCGGAGGATCATCCAGATCCCGGTCAACTACGCAAAGCGCGTCGGCACCTCGTCGGTCACCGGCAACAAGTGGGTCGCGGTGCGCGTGGGCTTGCAGATGATCGGCGTGATCGTCGCCTACCGGCTGCGCTCCTGGCTCGCGCCGTCGCAGTTCGTGCCGCTGCAGCCGCTGCCGCGTGTCGACCTCGTCACCGAGGTCTGGGACGAGGACGAGAAGGACGACGGCTGATTCCTCACGGCGCAGCCGGCTGCCGAGGGATTCCGGGGAGTCTCCTGCCGCGCCGGATCTCCGATGCCGCGTCCGCGCCCGCTGCGATCCGCCCAACCTTGGACCCGGGTCCGCGGAACGTGATACAAGACCAGTACTGCCAACTGGAGCGCGCATGATCTCCCGAGTCGACCGCGGCTGCTGCAGGCTGATCCTCACCTTCGCTCTCGGCTTTGGTTGCGCCGTGTCGGCGCGCGCAGCCGCGCCGCCCGATCCGAGCACGACGGGACCCTGGGCCGTCGGTCACACCACGGTCGTCGCCGTCGATGCCGCCCGCGGCGACCGCGCGCTACCGGTCGACCTCTGGTACCCGGTCGATCCGGAGAACGCGGTTGGCGTCGCCACCTTCTACGAGTTGATCTTCATCCTGGCCCCCCAGGGCATCACCTCCAAGGTGGCCATCGAGGGCGCCCCCGTCACGGTGCGACCCTACCTGCCGCTCATAGTCTTCTCGCATGGCTCGGGCGGCATCAACATCCAATCGATCCCGCTGATGGAGACCCTTGCCAGCCACGGCTTCTTCGTCGCGGCGCCCAACCACGTCGGCAATTCCTTCCGCGACGTTGCGGGAGTAGACGTGCCCTACGAGGACGTGCTCACGGATCGCCCGAAGGACATCTCGTTCCTGATCGATTATCTGCTCGCGCGAAGCGACGACCCGGCGGACGAGTTCTTCGAATCCATCAGCCCCCTGCAGATCGGCGTCACCGGACATTCGCTGGGCGGCTTCACGGCTCTCGCGATGGCGGCTGGCTACGCGGGCAGCGCGTTCGGCCCGGTGCCCCCCGATTCCCGTGTGCGCGCCATCTTGCCGGTGTCGGGGGTCGCAGGTCTGCTCAGTGACGCAGAGCTGGCGGGCATCCAGATTCCGATGCTGCTGCTCGGCGGCACGCTCGACACGTCGGTCCCGATCGTCCCCAACGCGACGCGCCCGTTCGACCTCTCGGACGCGACGTTCGTCTACCGCGCCGACGTCATCGGAGCGACCCACACGCACTTCGCGAACATCTGTGACATCGGTCGCGTGCTCATCAAGCTCAGCATCCCGATCAGCCAGTGGCCGCGGTTCGGCGCGGCCGCGCTGGTCGCCCCCTACAACCAGACCTGCGTGCCACCCGCTCTTCCCATCGCGCAGGCCGTCCGCCTCCAGAACCTCTACACCGTTTCGTTCTTCAACAGGCACCTCCAGGGCAACCTGTTCTCGGCTGCTCAGCTCACCGAGGACTACGCCACCGCGCACGAGCCTGGGGTCGTCTTCTTCGACGGCTCGGCCCCTCCGTCGCCGCCGCTTCCCGCTTCGTGCGGACTCGGGGCGGAACTGGTGCTGCTGCTGCCTCTGCTTTCGCTCGGGGCAAGTCGACGGCGCGGCAGCGAACACGCGCTGCGCGGTTCCGATTCGCGCGGCGCGATCTCGCGGTAGAACGCCGCCTGAGACACTTCGGCGGCCGTGGCGCGAGAGCGCGAGCGAAAGAAGGCGGCCGTTCGGGATCCAGCGATCGACGCGCCGCCCGAGATCGTCGCGCTGGCTCACAGCCGCCACTTCGGCTTCCATCGGCCTCGCACATCGATCTCAACCGGGGGCCCCATGCTTCTCCACGACACCTTCGACTACAGCGCCCGCGAGCATCCCAACGCGGAGTTCGCGATCCAGGGATCGCGAATCGTCTCGTACGCCGAGGCGCAGGCGCTCGCCAACCAGATCGCGAACGCGCTGGTCGCGAAGGGCCTCGTGCCCGGTGATCGCGTCGCGCTGCTCTCGAAGAACTCGATCGAGCACGCGCTCTGGTACTACGCATGTTCGAAGGCGGGCGTGGTGCCGGTGCCGCTCAACTTCCGGCTCGCGCCGCCGGAGTGGAGCTACATCTTGAACGACGCGGGCGCGAAGCTCGTCTTCGCGCAGGACGCGCTCGCAGAAGCGCTCGCGCCGGTGCGCAGCGAACTCGCGAGCGTGAAACACTGGGTCGCGCAAGGAGGCCGACCCGAGAGTCGGCCGACGCGCAGCGAGGCGGAGCCGAGCGAAGCTCAACAGCTCGGCGCGGACGTCCCGGGCTGGGAGCGCTTCGACGCGTTCGTTGCCGCACAGCCTACGAGCGCGCCCGCCCATCGAGGCGCGCCCGACGACGACGTCTATCAGATGTACACCAGCGGGACGACGGGTCGTCCGAAGGGCGCCGTGCTGACGCATCGCGCTGTGGTGTCGCAGCTGCATCAGGCATCGCTCGCGTTCCGCACGGTGCCGGGTGACCGCATGCTGATCGTCGCGCCGCTCTACCACGCGGCGGCCAGCATCTCGACCTTCGTGACGGTGCAAGCGGGCGGATCGCTGTACATCCAGGAGGACTTCGTCCCGGCCGAGGTGGTGCGCGCGTTGTCGGAGGAGCGCATCGCGGCTGCAATGCTGGTGCCCGCGATGATCCAGTTCTGTCTGGTCGGGGTGAAGGACGTCGCCGATCGGCGTTACGACACACTGCGCCTGATCATCTACGGCGCGTCGCCGATCGCGGAGCAGTCGCTGACGCGCGCGATGGACGTCTTCGACTGCGACTTCCTGCAGGGCTACGGCATGACCGAGACGACGGCCGCGGCCACCTATCTGATGCCCGCCGACCATCGCCGCGCGCTCGCCGGTGAGCCGAAACTATTGCTCGCAGCCGGGCGCGCGATGCTCGGCACGGAGATTCGCATCGTCGGCACCGACGGCCGCACGCTGCCGAACGGCGAGATCGGCGAGATCGCGGTGCGCGGTCCGCAGTTGATGCGCGGCTACTGGAATCTTCCCGAGGCGACCGCCGAAGCGCTGCGCGATGGCTGGATGCACACCGGCGACGCGGGGATCCTCGACGACGAGGGCTTCCTCTTCGTGCAGGATCGCACCAAGGACATGATCGTCTCGGGCGGCGAGAACGTGTACCCGCGCGAGGTCGAGGAGGTGCTGTACCGACACCCCTCGGTGGCCGAGGCTGCCGTGATCGGCGTTCCCGACCCGAAGTGGGGCGAAGCGGTGAAGGCGATCGTCGTGGCAAAGCCCGGTGCCACGATCGATGCCAAGGAGCTGATGCAGTTCTGCGACGGTCAGCTCGCCGGCTACAAGCGGCCGCGCTCGGTGGACTTCGTCGAAGCGCTGCCGCGCAACCCGAGCGGCAAGGTGCTGAAACGAGAGCTGCGCGAGAAATTCTGGGTGGGGCACGCGCGTCGCGTGAGCTAGAAACCCGCTGCGGCAACGCCCGCAGTGTTTCGGGAGACAGAGTTGGATTGCGCCGCTATGAGCCGGTGGTTCGCGATCTCGCTGAGCGCGGCGGCGTAGCGCGGCGTGCGGCGTAGCGGAATGATCGCGGCCTGCTCGCGCATCGTCGCGCTCGTCGTGGCGCTGTGGCTGGTCCCGCTGTTCGCCGCTTCCGGGGACGCGCCGCAGCAGACGGACGCCACGCCCGCGGCGGTCGCAACGCCCGAAGCCTCCAATCTCACGCTCGACGAGATCGGCGGGCGCGCCGAGGAAGTCGCTGCGCGACTGCGCGCGATGACGACGGCGATCGCCGACCAGGCGACATTCACCCAACTCGAGAACGATGTCTTCCAGCAAAGCCATCGCGTCTCGGATCGCTGGAGGGCGACGGATCAGATCCTCGCCCTGACGCTGCGGCGCAATCCGCTCGAGACGCTCGCGAGTTCGTGGCGCGCCCTCCGCACCCAGCTCGAGGGTATGCAGACGCGGGTCGATGACCGGGCCACCAAGCGCGCGGCGGATCTCGCGACGCTCGACCAATTGAAGAAGCTCTGGAGCTGGACGCTCGATCACGCCAATGCCCAGGGCGCGCCCGCGCCGGTCGTCGAACGCGTGCAGGCGACACTGGCCGCGATCGACGCGACGCGTGCGCAGGTCGACGCGCGCAACAGCCGCGTGCTGGTCCTCCAGGATGCCGTGAGCCGGGGCATGCAGGCGTGCGACGACGCCAGCGCACGGATCGAGGACGCCCGCGAGAAGAGCATCGGTCGCATCTTCGTCGCGAATGTCTCGCCGGTCTGGCGCCTGTTCGGGACGCAGTCGGCGAGTGAGACCACGCCGACGCCCCCCACGCCGAGCGCGAGCGACTTCGCGGCGGTGGCCGATGGCATCCGCATCTATGCGTATACATACCGGCGGGGCTTTGCGATCACGCTGGCGATCGCGGCGCTGATCCTCTGGTCGCTCTACCGAACGCGGCGCGCGCAGGCGCGTGCACCGGTCTCATCGCACGCGGCGCTCCCCGAGTTCGTCAGGCATGTCCTTCGGACACCGATTGCAACGGCGATCCTGCTGACGGTCTTCCTCACGCCGCCATTGCGGCCCGGCCAGCCCGCTGCATTGCAACAACTGCTGTACCTGATCGCGCTCCCGGCCTCGCTGATCCTGCTGCGCCCGGTGCTGGATTCGCGCCTGGTGCCCGCCTTCTTCGTCGTCGCCGCGTTCTTCCTCGTCGAGGTGGCACGCGGGATCCTGCAACCGGGTCCGCGCGTCGAGCAGATCGTGCTGATCCTCGAGATGGTCGCCGCAACCCGGGTGCTTTTCTGGATCGCCGAATTGCTGCCCAATGCGATCGGCGCTCTCGTCGAGAGTTCGCCGTGGATCCGAAGCACCGGCCGCTGGGTCGCGCGCGCGGGCGGCTTCGCGACCGCCGTCTCGGCTCTCGCGGCCGCGCTCGGCTACGTCGAACTCGCCGATTTCGTCGGCGGCGGCGCCC
>JANLTC010000388.1:0-23347 GCA_031362725.1 Deltaproteobacteria bacterium
GGCGCGCTCGAGCGCCTCGGTCGCCGCGGAGAGGTCGGAAACGCGCAGCGACAGGTGCGTGAGACCGAGCGCGTTCATCGGCCGCGAATCGCCGCTGCCGCGGTGCGCCGGGAAGCGGTAGTGCAGCAGCTCGATGCGCACGCCGTCCCGTTCCAGGAAGACGGCTTCGAGGTCGACGTCGCGCAGACCGAGCAGTGTCTCGGGCGCCTCGCCGGTGACGTCGAGACGCCCGACTTCGCGGAAACCGAGCGCGTCGCAATAGAACGCCAGCGAGCGGTCGAGGTCGGAAACGCAGATGCCGACGTGCGAGAAGGCGCGAATCGTTGCGTCGTTCATCGTTGGCTCCTGAGCATGTAGTCCCCCGCGTCGTCGACGCGCGCTTCCCACCCCGGGTACACCGCGATGGTCGTGTAAGTCTCCCCGATGATCGCGGGACTCGCGACTCGGTCGCCGGGCCCGAGCGATTCGCCGCGATGGATCGCGACCTGCTCGAAGCCGCGACCGAGGTTCGCGCGGCGCGTCGCGACGGGCGCGACGTCGCGCCGCGTCGCCGTGAAGCCGCTCGCGAACACCGGCTTCGGCGCCGTCACAGACGAGAGCAGCCGAACACCGGTGAGCTCCGGCGCCTCGGCGAGTCTTGCGTGCCCATACTCGCGCTCGTGACGGCGATGGAAGTCGGCGACGGCGCGGTCGCGCGAGGACGCGTCGACGAATTCCAGCGCATCCGTACCGCGCTGCTCGGCGATGTCGATTGCGAGCGACCAGTTCTGGCCCGGGTAGCGCAGGTTCAGCTGGTAGCGATGCGTGATGTCGCCGAGCCCGAATCCTGCCGCAATGAGGTGACGCCGCGCGCGCTCGGCGAGTTCGCCGAAGAGCACGCGCAGTCGCGCGACGTCGGCCTGCTGTGCCGTCGCCAGCATCGAACGCTCCTCGTCGACGCTCGGCGACGCGGCGAGCGCGCCCAGCGCCGAGAACGCCGGCGAAGTCCTCGGCACGAAGACCCGCTCGATGCCGAGATCCTGCGCCTGGATCGCCGCGAAGAGCGGGCCGTTGCCGCCGTACGCCACCATCGAGAGCAGGCGCGGGTCGATCCCGCGCAATGCGGTCCAGCGCCGCACGGCCTGGGTCATGTTGGCGTTGACGACGCGCCAGCAGTCGAACGCGGCCTCTTCGACACTGCGCGCCAGCGGCTCCGCGACGTGCGTCCAGAACGCGTCATCGACACCTTTCCGCGACAGCTGGAAACTTCCGCCCGCGAACTCGGCCTGCTCCGACAGCAGGCCGAGCACGAGCATCGCGTCGGTGACGGTCGGCTGCGCACCGCCGCGGCCGTAACAGACGGGACCCGGATCGGCGCCGGCGCTCGCAGGTCCGACGCGGAGCACGCCGTCGCGCGCATCGCAGAGCGAGCCGCCGCCCGCACCGAGCGTCTCGACGCTGACCATCGGCAGCCCGACGACGTAGCGGTGGTGCCAGTTCCAGCCGGGCTGCGCGGGCGCCTCGCCGCCGCGCACGACCGAGACGTCGTAGCTGGTGCCGCCCATGTCGACGCAGAGAAGGTCCGGCGCTCCCTTCGAGACACCAAAGCGCGCGGCGCCGATCACGCCGCCCGCTGGGCCCGACGCGAGTGATCGCACGGGCGCGGCGCGCAGGTACGCGCGCGTCATCACGCCGCCGCTCGACTGCATCACCAGCAGCTCGCGTGTGAAGCCGGCGGCGCGCAGTCGTTCGGAGAGCCGGTCGAGATAGCCGCTGAGGCGCGGGCCGATGTAGGCGTTCACTACGGTCGTGCTGGTGCGCTCGAACTCGGGCGCCTTCGGCATCACCTCGTGCGACAGCGAGATCGGTACGCCCGGCATGATCTCCGCGACGAGTTCAGCGAGCCGTTGCTCGTGCGCGGGGTTCACGAAGGAGAACAGCAGCGCGATCGCGACCGACTCGACGTGGTGGCGCGCGAGCCGTTCGATCGCGATGCGCGCGGCCGCTTCGTCGAGCGGCAATGCGACGCTGCCGTCGAAGCGCAGTCGCTCGGGCACGCCGAGTCGGCGGCGGCGCGGCACGATCGGGTGTGGCGCCGGCAGCCGCACGTCCCAGATGTCTTCCTTGTAGCCGCGTCGCAACTCCAGCTCGTCGCGGAAGCCGGCGGTCGTCAGCAGGCCGGTGACGGCACCCTTCTGCTCGATCAGCGTGTTGTCGCCGATCGTGGTGGCGTGGACGATCGCGTCGACGCGCGCCAGCAATTCTTCCAGCGACTGGCCTTCCCGCGCGGCGAGCGCCCCGAGTCCCGTCATCACGGCACGCGACGGATCGTCAGGCGTCGACAGCGTTTTCTCGAGCACGACACCCGCGTCGCGCAACAGTGCGAAATCCGTGAAGGTGCCGCCGATGTCGATGCCGATGCGCAGGCTCATCGCGCCGCGGCCCTCTGCTCGCGCAGCGTTCGCGTGGCGTCGTCGTCCACCGCGAGATCGCCGGCATCGGGCGATCCGCGCAGCACGACGCCGTAATGCGTCCGCGCGGCTTCGAGGCTCACGTATTCGTCGAGCACGTCGTTGCGGACGGCTTCGGGATCGCGCAGCAACGGGCTCTCGAAGCCTCCGCCTCCTCCGTACTGGTACGACGTGATCGTGCCTGCCGGCAGCTGCGCGACGGCGGTGCCCTCGATCTCGATCTCCGCGGGCGTGCCGACGTGGAAGCGGTTGCAGTACGGCCCCGCGTCGTCGCCGCCGCGCAGGCCGCGCAGCGGGTGACGGCGCGACACCATCCACGCCATCGCCGTCACGGGTTCGAGCACCTGCTTCACGTTGCGCGTGCCGCACTGGCCGCGGAAGCGGCCGGCACCGCCCGTGTCGGTCGTCAGCTCGCGGCCCCAATTGAGCACCGGAAAGCGGCTCTCCGCTTCTTCGGCGCTCGCGAGGATCAGGTTGCCGAGGCCGCTGCACATGGAGCCCCAGCCGTCGATTCCCTGTGTCGCCGAGGCATCGGACGCGCGCACGTCGACGCCCTGGTCCATCCACATCTGCCCGGCCGCATCGAAACCGACGACGGCATTCGGCATGCCGAGCTTGTAGACCTGCGGCGACGCACGTTCGGGAATGATCTGCGACAGCGCGATGCAGATCGCCTCGCCGACTTCGACGGCCGGGTGGAACGCGCCGAGCGCGGCCGGCTTGCCGGGCGGCGGCTGCAGGATGCAGCCCTCCGGCACGATCATCGCGACGGCGTCGAAGAGCCCTTCGTTCTTCGCGATCGTCGGATCGACCATCGACGCGAGCTGCGCCATTGCGTAGCCGCGCGTGTTCGCGAACGTGTTCCAGACGCAGACGAGCTCGGGGCGATCGTCGGTGCCGGAGAAGTCGAGTGTCAGCTGGTCGCCTTCGACGCTGCAGGCGACGCGAACACGCACGTCGCGGGTGCCCATCGTGTCGGCGTCGATCAGGACCTCGGCCTCGTAGCGACCATCGGGCCAGCGCGCGACTTCGGCGCGGAAGCGGCGTTCGGTTTCGCGGATGTTCCAGTTGACGGCGGCGCGCACCACGTCCGGTCCCCACGCGTCCAGCAGCTCGTTGAGTCGCCGGACGCCCAGCTCGACCGCCGAGATCATTGCGGCGAGATCGCCGGCGAACGACGGGAAGCGATTGTTGCGCGTGAGCAGTTCGAGGATGTCGCGGCGGCGTGCGCCGCGGTGTACCAGCTTCACGCACGGCACGATCAATCCCTCGACCTGCAGTTCGCGCGCGTCCACCGAGAAGCCGCCGGGATCCTTGCCGCCGGTGTCGCCCTGGTGCGCTTGCAGAGCCTGGTTCAGCACGATCTCACCGGCATCGTCGTAGAGCGGCGCGTAGACGTTGTAGTCGGGCAGATGCCCGCCGCCGTGTTCGGGGTCGTTGCCGACGAAGACGTCGCCGGGGCCCCACGCATCGGCGCTCTGGTGTTCGAGCCCGTAGCGCACCGAGAGCGGCGAGATGAAGAGCAACTGCGGAATACCGACGGAGATGCCGGCGAGGCGGCCCTGTCCGTCGAGCACGCTGGCGTTGCGTTCGTTCGACTGGTTGATGATCGCGGACGACGCGCAGCGTCCGAGATGCGTCGCGACCTCGAAGCAGATCGTCTCGAACGCGCCGCGGATGATGCCCGCTGAGACGGGATCAACGCTGGCGTGCGTCGCGAGCAGAGGGCGTGGTGCCGTCAGGCGGCGGTTCGTTTCGTAGGACATCGTGCGCGTCCTCCGACTCGCCATGGTACTCACACGTTGGACGCGCGCGCGAACGGCGTGCTATTCGCCGGGTGCGCAGCCCCAAACGAGGAGAGTCGATCGTGAAGCTTCACAACAGCATCGGACCGAATCCGCGCGTCGTGCGCCTGTTCCTGGCGGAGAAGGGCGTCGCGCTTCCGCTCGTCCCCGTCGACCTGCTCGGCGCCGAGAATCGCCGCGAGCCGTATCTCGCGAAGAACCCGATCGGCCAGCTCCCGTGTCTCGAACTCGACGACGGCTCGTTCCTCTCGGAGATCACCGTGATCTGTGAGTACATCGACGAGAAGCACCCGAAGCCGGCGCTGATCGGTGCGACGCCCGAAGAGCGCGCCGTGACGCGGATGTGGGTGCGGCGCATCGACCTCAACATCGTCGAGCCGATGGCGAACGGCTTCCGCTATGCGGAAGGACTCGGGCTCTTCAAGGATCGCATCCGCACGATGCCGCAGGCGGCAGACGATTTGAAGGCGCTCGCGCGCGAGAAGCTCGCGTGGCTCGACGCGCAGATCGCGGGCCGCGACTTCATCGTGCCCAATCGCTTCACGCTCGCAGACGTACTTCTCTACGCCTTCGTGGAATTCGGTGCCACGGTCGGGCAGCCGCTCGATCCGGCGCTGAAGAACCTCGCGGCGTGGCGCGAGCGCGTCGCCGCGCGACCGAGCGTCGAAGCGAGCAAGTAGCCGACGCATGAACTTCGCTCGGCTTCGCCTCGCTGCGCGTCGGCCGACTCGCGAGTTGGCCTCCTAGCGTGCACGGAGTCGCCGCGATCGCCGGCATCGGGCACACCGAGTTCGCGAAGAACCTCGGTTGCTCGGAGCGCCGCGCGGCGACGCTGGCGATCTCCGCAGCGCTCGCCGACGCGGGTCTCGCCGCGCGCGACGTCGATGGGCTGGTGCGCTTCGATCTCGAGTCGACCACTGAAGTCGAAGTCGCGCGCAGTCTCGGCATTCCGAACTTGCGATTCTTCGCGGAGACTGGGTACGGCGGCGGCGGTGGCTGCGCCATGGTGGGTCTCGCGGCGATGGCGATCGCGACCGGGCGCGCGTCGGTGGTGGTCTGCTGGCGCGCGCGCAATCGCGGCTCCGGTGGGCGGCCGTGGGCGGCGACGGGCAATCGCGTCTCTGGTGATGCGCAGTGGAGCGCGCCCTATGGGCTGGTGCGACCGGTCGACCAGATCGCGATGATCGCGCGGCGTCACATGCACGAGTACGGCACCACGAGCGAGCACTTCGGCGCGGTGGCGGTGGCGTGTCGCAAACACGCGTCGCGCAACCCGCACGCGCTGATGCGCGAGCCGATCACGCTCGCCGATCACCAGAACTCGCGTTTCATCTCCGAGCCGCTGCGCAAGCTCGACTGCTGTCTCGAGAGCGACGGCGCGCTCGCCGTGGTCGTGACGTCGGCCGAGCGCGCCCGCGACCTCCAACAGATTCCCGTTCGGGTGCTCGCAGTGTCGCAGGGAACGGGCCCCGAGCACGTCGTGATGACCAACTACCACGCGCCGCGTTTTCTCGAGACACCGTCGAGCTTCGCGGCGCGCGATCTGTTCGCCGCCGCGGGCGTCCTGCCCGTCGACGTCGACGTCGCGCAGATCTACGACGCGTTCACGCCGCTCGTCACGTTGTCGCTCGAGGAGTACGGCTTCTGCGCGGCGGGGGAGGGCGGGCCGTTCTGCGCGGGCGGCCGACTCGAATGGCCCAGCGGCGCGTTGCCGGTCAACACCAGCGGCGGTGGGCTTTCGGAAGCGTACGTGCACGGAATGAATCTCGTCGTCGAAGGCGTACGGCAGATCCGCGACACCTCGACATCGCAGGTACAGGACGCCGAGCTGTGTCTGGTGACGAGCGGCGCGGGCGTGCCGACCAGCGCGCTGCTGCTGGCAAAGGACTGATCCGATGGAGCGACCGCTGCCGCAGCCCGACGACGACAGCGCGCCCTACTGGGAAGCGGCGGCGCGCGGCGAGCTGCAGATGCAGCGCTGCACCTCGTGTCGCCGTTGGCGCTTCCCGCCGCGCTCGCGCTGTCCTCACTGCGGCAGTGACGCGATGGCGTGGGAACGCGTTTCCGGTCGTGGCACGGTCTACAGCTTCGTCGTCGCGCACCCGCCGCTTCTCGCGGTGTTCGCGGCGCGCGTTCCGCTCGCGATCGCGCTCGTCGTACTCGACGAAGATCCGCAGCTGCGCGTCGTCGGGAATCTGCTCGAGGTCCCGATCGCGGAACTCCAGATCGGGATGCGCGTCTTCGTCGACTTCGAGACGGTTGCCGAGGACGTCTCGCTTCCACAGTGGCGAAGGCTCGGACCGCGCGAGTAGGATCTGATCACGCGTCAGAGAGACCGCGAGCCGAGGATCCAACGATGCGCCCCTATCGACTGATCGACGCCGACTGCCACACGCTCGAACCGCCCCACCTTTGGAAGACGTGGCTGCCTGCGCAATTCCACGATCGCGCACCGGTGCTCGTGAAGGACGAGGACGGCGGTGACGCGTGGAACTTCGGACCGGGCAAACCGCTGATGTACATCGGTCTCGTCGCGACGCCGGGCATGCGCTTCGAGGACATCAAGTGGCGTGGCTATGGCTACGCGGACATCCGCAAGGGCTGCTTCGACGGCAAGGCGCGCCTCGAAGACATGGACCAGGACGGCGTCGATGCGGAGTTCCTGTATCCGTCGCAGCGCACGATGTACCACTTCATGGGCAATCCCGATCGCGACTTCCATCGCGCTGGCGTACAGGCGTACAACGACTGGCTCTGCGGCGAGTTCTGCGCGGCCGACCCGCAGCGCCTGTTCGGACTCGCACAGATGCCGAATCTCGGCGTCGAAGAAGCGATCGCCGAGATGAAGCGCTGCAAGGCGAAGGGCTTCCGCGGTGTGATCGTCACCGCGTGGCCGAACGGCGGCGACACGCTCGGTCCCGAAGACGATCGCTTCTTCGCGGCGGCCGAAGCGCTCGAGATGCCGATCTCGATCCACATCCGGATCGTGCGCCCGAGTCGCAAGAGCACCGGCGCGCTCGAAGGTCCGGCCGCGATCGCGAACATGGCGCTCGCCGGGATGTCGCTGTTTCCCGAGGTGATGTGCGAGATCATGATGAGCGGCGTCCACGACCGCTTCCCGAAGCTGACGTTCCTCGGTGTCGAGACGGACGTCGGCTGGATCCCAGCCGCGCTCGAGCAGCTCGACGGCTTCTACTGGCGCAATCGCACCCACACCGGCGTGCAGATCAAGAAACTGCCGAGCGAGTACTTCCACGACAACTGGTGCTGCACCTTCATCCACGATCGCGTCGGCATCAAGAATCGCTACGACATCGGCGTCGCGAACATGGCGTGGTCTACCGACTACCCGCACCACGGGAACGATTGGCCGTACAGCCGCAAGGTGATCGGCGAGATGCTCGATGGCCTGCCGGCGCGCGAACGCTACGACATCCTTGCGGGCAACATGGTGCGAATCTATCAGTTGCCCCAGACGCTCGAAGTCCCCGCGTGAACGCGGCCGACGTTCGCAAGCGCTGGCCCGCCGCGAGGGCGCGAAGCGCTCGCGCAGCGAGCCGAAGGCGAGCGAAGTCATGAACTTCGATACCTCCGACGTCGATCGCTGGGTCGGCGTGCCGCTCGGCGGTGGACAGATGAAGGAGCCCGTCACCGCGACCGACATTCGCCGCTGGGTGCAGGGGATGCAGAATCCGCATCCCCTCTACTGGAACGACGAGTACGCAGCGGCGAGTTGCTTCGGCAAGATCGTCGCGCCGCAATCGTTCGGTGTCTGCACCAGCGACAGCCACGGCGCCGGTCCCGCGATCCAGGGCAACATCCCCGGCACGCACATGCTCTTCGGCGGCGACGAGTGGTGGTTCGAAGGTCCGCACATCGAGCCGGGCGACAAGATCACGCTCGAACGCATGCTCTACGACTACAAAGTCACCGAGACGAAGTTCGCCGGCCCGACGATGTTCTCGCGCGGCGACACCACCTACCTGAACCCGAACGGCGAGGTCGTCTGCATGCAGCGCTCGACCTCGATCCGCTACCGCGCAGCCGATGCGGTCGAGCGCGGCGTGTTCGCACAGACGCCGGAGCCGCGCTGGACCGCCGACGGGATCGCGGCGGTCGAGCGGCAGAAGCACGACTACTACCTCACCTTCCTCGACCTCGCGCATGCCCGGCGCAGCGCCATCGACGTCGGCGAGAAGCTACCGATGCGACCGGTGGGTCCGCACACGATCTCCACGTTCGCATCCGAATGGCGCGCGTTCCTGATGTCGGTGTGGGGAACCTTCCGCGACGACGGCGGCGTGTCGTCGCTCTATCAAGCGGGCTGGCTGCCCGAGATGTCGCGCGACCTCGAAGCCGCGAAACTCGATCCGACGCTCGGTGATGGGCTCTACCACGGCCCGTCGCGCGGCCACGTGCAGGCCGAGTACGCGCAACGGATCGGGATGCCGCGCGGCTACGGTTACGGCGCATCGATGGGCGCGTGGATCCTCGACTACCTGAACAACTGGATCGGCGAGCACGGCCGCGTGCTCCACAGCGACATGAAGTTCCGATCGCCGGCGCTGACCGGCGACGTCACCTACCTGAACGCGACCGTCACGGATCTCGTCGATGCAGGTCGGGTCGCCGTGGTCGACGTGGTGATGACGAACCAGCGCGACGAAACGATGGCCTCGGGTACCGCAGAGGTGCAGGTTTGATGCGTGCGCCCGCCGCCGGACGGCGGCGAGCCGAACACGGGTCGGGTGACGTGGCACGCAGAGGGAGCGATGGACGCGTCTCTTGGGCTTCGACTACAGCCTGATCCGAATCGGTGGACGCTCGGGCGCTTCCTCGAGGACGTGACGGCGCGGCACGGCGAGCGTGCGGCGTTTCGCTTCGAGGGACGCACCACCCATTACGACGATCTGGCGCGCGAGGCGCGCGCGCTGGCACGGGGGCTCATCGGCGCCGGTGTCGCGAAGGGCGCGCACGTCGGACTGCTGGTCGCGAATCGCCCCGAATGGGCGATCGGCGCGTTCGCCGCGGGCATGATCGGCTCGGTCGTGGTGCCGATCTCGACAATGGCCAGCAAGGCCGAGCGCGACTACATCCTGCGCCACTCCGATGTCTCCGTGTTGCTGTTGCAGCGATCGCTGCGCAGTCGCGACTTCCTCGCGGAACTCTTCACCGAGCACCCGGAACTCGAAGAGGGATCCTCCGGCCGGCTGCTCTGCCCGGCGCTGCCCCAGCTACGCCGACTCGTGTGTCTCGGCAGCGAGCGGTCGCGCGGCGGCGCCGAGTCCTGGCGGGAAATGGTCGAGAACGGAACGGACGTCCCCGACGCGCTGCTCGACGCCGCGATCGCCGAAATCCTGCCCGCCGATGACGGCGTGCTGATCTACACGTCGGGAACGACCGCGCATCCGAAGGGCGTGCTGCACTTCCAACGCGCAGCGGTGATCCAGAGCTGGCGTTTCGCGGAACTGATGGGGCTCGTCGCCGAAGATCGCGTCTTTACCGCGCAGCCGTTCTTCTGGACCGCGGGTATCGCGATGTCGCTTGGTGCAACGCTCGCGGCCGGCGCGTGTCTGCTGCTGCAAGAGATCTTCGAACCGGCCTCGGCGCTGGAGCTCGTCGAACGCGAGCGCGCCACCGTGATCACCGCGTTTCCGCACCAGGAGAAGGTCATGGGCGAGCACGCGAGCGCGGCGTCGCGCGATCTGTCGAGCATCCGGCTCTCGCGGTTCTCGTCACCTCTCGCGAAGCTCGCCGGCATCGACGAGGACGTCTGGGGCATCGACGCTTCCTACGGACTCTCCGAGACCTTCACGATCGCCGCGATGCTGCCGAGCGACACGCCGAGCGAAATCCGGCGCGCGTCGAGTGGCCAGGCGCTCGCCGGCAACGAGATCGTGATCGTCGATCCCGAGTCCGGTGCGGAGTTGCCGATCGGCACGCACGGCGAGATCGCGGTGCGGGGCGCAACACTGATGCGTGGCTATTACAAGGTGGAAGCCGAACACGTCTTCGACCGCGCCGGCTTCTTCCGGACGCAAGACGGCGGCTGCCTGGACGCGGAAGGCCATCTGCACTGGACCGGTCGCATCTCGGGATTGATCAAGACGGGCGGCGCGAACGTGTCGCCGGTGGAACTGGAGCGCGTACTTGCGACCTACCCGGGTTTGCGCGTTGCGGCCGCCGTGGGTGTTCCGCATCCGACGCTCGGCGAGGTGCTGGTACTCTGCGCGGTGCCGGTCGCCGGCGCGCCGATTCCCAACGAGGCGGCGATCCAGGCCTTCGTGCGCGAGCGGCTCGCGCCGTACAAGGTGCCGCGTCGCGTGCTGATCTTCAGCGAGCGCGAGTTCGCGTTCACCGCAAACCAGAAGGTGCAGCTCGCGCCGCTGCGCGAAGCGGCGCTGCGACGGCTCGAAGGCGAGCGTGCAGAGATCGCCGGCCATCGCTACGGCGCCTGATCTGCCAGCAGCCTTGCCAGGGTCGACCGTTGAGCCCCGGGGCTGATGCGTGCCCCCGCTTTGCGGCGCCTGCTCTCTATCGTTGCTGCGAGTCGCGCGGGCGGGGACTCGTCCGAAAAGTCCTCGGCGGACGTAGACCCGAGGCTTTGCTCCGAGCGTCGGCGGGCCGCCTGCGGATTTTTTCGGCCGATTCCCCCGCCCGTGCTGGGAACACGGTCGTGCTCGGCCGCGAAGATCGCGGAACGAACGTCACGCCCCCGGCGCTTCCCGCGTCGGCTTCCGAGAAAGGGACGCTAGGCAGGCCCGCCGTACACGTTGATCTTCTCGCCGGTGATGTACGACGCGCGGTCGGAAACGAGCCAGCGCACCGTGTTCGCGACGTCTTCGGGCTGGCAGACGCGGCCGAACGGCATCGATGCGTCGAGCGTGCGCAGATCGTCGACGCCGGCGGTCGCCTTCATCAAGCGGCGCCCCATGTCCGTCTCGACCAGCCCGGGCGCCACGACGTTCACGCGAATGCCGCGCTTCTTCACTTCCTTCGCGAGCGTGAAGGCGAGCGCCTCGAGTGCGGCCTTCGCCATGTTGTACGGCGCTCCGCCGCCGGCGTGGTGCAGCGTCGCGACACTCGAGATCATCACGATGTCGCCGCGCGGGCGCTGCTTCATGCTGGGCAGCACCAGCTGACAGAGGTGGTGGGCGCCGAGCGCGTGGGTGCGGAGCACGCGTTCCAACTCGGCGGGATCGGTCTTTGCGACCGTGTTGCCACGGCTCGCGATGCCGGCGTTGTTCACCAGGATGTCGACGAAGCCGAAGTCTGCGACGGCCGCGTCGACGATCCGGCGGTCGTCCTCGTACGAATCGACCGAGCCGGGGTAGGCGCGTGCGCGGCGGCCCAGCGCTTCGATCGCCGCGACGGTCTCGCGCGCCGCCGCCTCGTCCTTGCGGTAGTTCACCGCGACGTCCGCGCCGTCCTCCGCGAGCGCCAGCGCAATTGCCCGCCCGATTCCGCGGCTGCCTCCCGTCACCAGCGCAACCCGACCTGCGAGTCCCATCGACGCGTCCTCCCGGTAGCGCGGCGCAGCATAGCGACGAAGCGCTTGCATTCGGGAACCGCTCGCGGGCATTGTGCAGCGTTCCACAGGAGGTCCGATGGCCACGACGCCGGTCGATCTACTCGCTGCTCACGCGAGCGCCAATCCCGACAAACTCGCGGTGATCGATGATCGACCTGGCCACGCGCTCGTTGCATGGAGCTTTGCGGAACTGAACCGTCAGGCGAACCGGCTCGGCAACGCGCTGCTCGGACTCGGCGTGCGGCCGGGCGAGACGGTGCTGTGGTGTGGCATGAACTCGACTGGTGTGGTGCGCATGATGCACGCGGCGCGCAAGGCGGGCGTGACATCGGTGCCGCTCAACTACCGGCTGACGCCCGAGGAGGCGGCGTACATCGTCGACGACTCCGACGCCGTCGCGGTCTACGCGGATGCGGAGTTCGCCGCGCACTTTGCGCAGGTGCGCCCGCACGCGCCGAAGGTCAAGCACTGGATGGTGTATGAAGGATTGGCGCCAGCGGACATGATCGACGTCGACGCGTTGCTTGCGGAGGCGAGCGACGCGACTCCGCAAGTCGATTGGAGCCGCGCGAGCGATCTCACGATGATCTACACGTCTGGGACGACGGGTCGTCCGAAGGGTGCCGTGCGCTCGGCGGTCGGCGATCCGGACCTGCTGCGCGAGATGATCGCCTTCATCGGCTACGTCCCCGAAGACGTCTATCTGACGACGGGCCCGCTCTATCACTCGGGTCCGGGCGGCTTCGCAGCGATCGCGCATTCGCTCGGCAACACCGTCGTGCTGCAGCGCAAGTTCGACGCAGAGGACTGGTTGCGGTTGGTCGAGAAGCACCGCGTGACGACGACTTTCTCCGCGCCGACGCCGATCCGGCTGGTCTGTCAGCTGCCGGATGCCGTGAAGACGCGCTACGACCGCTCGTCGATGCAGCGAATGATCGCCAATGCGGCGCCCTGGTCGTTCGCGCTGAAGGAGATGTACCTGCGCGACTTCGGCGACGACTCGCTCTGGGAGGTCTACGGCTCCACCGAGCTGGGCGTCGACACCATCTTGCGACCCGAAGATCAGCGGCGAAAGCCGGGCTCCTGTGGACGCGCGGCGCCCGGCGTCGAGGTGGCGCTCTTCGACGACGAAGGCGGTCGCATCGAGAAGCCGCATTTGCCGGGCGAACTCTTCGTACGCAGTCGCAGCGCGTTCCGCACCTATCACAATGCGCAGGAGAAGTTCGAGAAGGGTCGGCGCGGCGACTGGCTCTCGGTCGGCGACGTCGCGTACTTCGACGAAGAGGAGTTCTTCTACATCTGCGACCGCAAGAACGACATGATCATCTCGGGCGGCATGAACATCTATCCCGCCGAGATCGAAGCGGCGCTCGACCAGCATCCAGACGTGCTCGACGTCGCGGTGATCGGCATTCCGAGCGAGGAGTGGGGCGAGGCGGTGCACGCGGTGGTGGTGTGCCGGGTCGCGGCGCTGACGCCCGACGCGATGATTGCGTTCGCCCGCGAGCACCTCGCTGGCTACAAGCTGCCGCGCTCGATCTCGTTCGCCGAGGAGATCCCGCGCAATGCCTCGGGCAAGATCCTGAAGAAGGTGTTGCGAGAGCCGTTCTGGGCCGGGCAGCAGCGGCGTGTGGGGTGACGACCGATCTCGCGCAGTTCGGCACGTTTGAGCCGTCGACCTGCCGCTCCGGCAAGGTTTCTCGAGCCGTCTCGATCGAATCCGATCCCCTCGAGACCCAGCGAGCGCACCCGTTTCCGGAAGATTTTTCTGGACCTGCGTTCACACTCCCTCTAGGATCCCACGAGCCCACCCTCGGGGTCGGCGTTCGCGTAGTTGCACCAGCGGAGTACCTGACATGAAGCGAATTTTTTTCCTCAGCTTGGGTCTGGCTGTCCTCGTATCGACTGCGGCCTCGGCCGTGCCGGTGCTTCAGCTCGACATCGCGGGCGGCCAATACGCCAACGCGAGTGAAACGATCGTTACGAGCGCCGATGCGTTCACGGTCTACTCCTACGCAACGCCTTCGGGCAACGTGAGTTCGAGCAGCATCCTCGGCACGACGTTCTACCTCTCAGTCGCGCTGACGCCCGAGACGACCCCCAACGGTGCGAACCTCGGTTCCTTCACCGTGAATGGTCACACCTACCTGGCGACGCAGGACATGACCTTCGGCGTGCCCCCGATCGAGACCAACGGCACCGCGAGTCACGACGGCGGCGACCTCGGTGCCCACGACATCTACTCCACGCACTTCGTGGAGATCCCGTTCACGTTCACGGCCGCGAACCGATCGGGCGAATACAACACCGCCGATCACGCCGGTCAGGGTCCGATTGCCGGGAACGACATGTACTACGCCGCGTTCTCGGTGGACAAGTCGCTGCTCAGCAACAGCAAGCAGCTCCATTTCGACCTCTACTCGGTGAACCAGAGCGACAGCAGCCGCCGCAACGGGGGCGACGTCGATCGCGACATCAACCGCTTCGCTCCGTTCTCGCACGACGCGGGAACAATCGCTCGGCCCGGCGCACCTGTCCCCGAGCCGACCGCGGCGCTGGTGTTCGGCGCCGCGCTCCTCATCACGAGCTACTCGACGCGACGCCGCAGCGGCCGCTAGGCGCGCGCTTCCGCGTCAGCCCCGGCTCGGATAGACGGCGGAAACGCCGCCGTCGACGACGAGCGTTTGTCCCGTCACGAAGCGCGACGCTTCGCTGGCGAGGAACAGTGCCGCGGCTTTGATGTCGTCTTCCTGCCCGACGCGGCGCAGCGGGATCGTCGACAGGTACGTGCGCATTCGCTCTGGATCGTTGCGGATGTGGTCCATCATGCTCGTATCGAAGGGGCCCGGCGCGAGGCAGTTCACGCGAATGCCGTGCGGCGCGAGCTTCACCGCCAGATCGATCGTCAGCGCGGCAACGGCGCCCTTGCTCGCGTTGTAGGCGACCACCGACTGCTCGGTGTCCGGCGCGCCGCGGAACGCCGAGATCGAGCCCACCTGGATCACGCTGCCGCCGCCGTGCTCGGCCATGTGGCGCGCAGCCAGCTGCGTCATCACGAAGAGTCCGCGCACGTTGAGTGCGAAGACGCGGTCCCAGCCATCCAGCGGATACGAGAGCGTCGGCGCCGCCCAGACGCGCGCCGCATTGTTCACGAGCACATGCAGCCGATCGGTCGCTTGGAGCACCTGCTCCATCAATCGCGCGCAGGCTGCGGGGTCCGATAGGTCGGCCTCGAATGCCTGCGCCGTTCCCCCGCGACGCTCGATCTCAGCGGCAGCTTCCTCGCAGCTCGCGCGTCGACGCGACGCGACGAACACGCGCGCACCCGCTTCGGCGAGCCCGATTGCGATGTGACGCCCGATGCCGCGGCCGCCGCCCGTCACGAGGGCAGCGCGACCGCCGAGGTCGAAGAGCTCGGAAACGCGCACGCTCGGCATGGTAGAGTAGGCGGTGTCGTGATGTCTTCGATTCGCGTGCTGGAAATCTGCGACGAGTCGGGCGTCCTCGCCGGCAAGATTCTCGGCGACCTCGGCGCCGACGTCGTGAAGGTCGAGGCGCCCGGCGGCGATCTCGCCGCGCGCCGGTCGCCCTATCTCGGCGGGATCTGCGATCCCGAGCGCAGCCTCGCCTGGCTCGCGCTCAACACCAGCAAGCGCGGCATCACACTCGATCCGGGGCCGAGTGCCGGGCGCGCGGTGCTCAACCGGCTGCTCGAATGGGCCGACGTGCTGCTCGATACCTTCGCGCCCGGCGTGCTCGAGGCATGGGGGCTCGGCTGGGGCGCGATGCACCGCGAGCACCCGCGTCTGGTGCGCTGCGCGATCACGCCGTTCGGGCAGACCGGACCGCATTCGCAGCTCCGTGCACGCGATCTGGTCGTCGTGGCGATGGGCGGCAATGCGTCGATGACCGGCGATCTCGATCGCCCACCGCTTCGCTGCACGCTGCCGACCTCCTACTACCATGCTGCGCCCGAAGCCGTGCTCGGCGTGCTGATGGCGCTGCAAGCACGTGAATCCTCGGGTCGCGGCCAACTCGTCGACGTGTCGCTGCACGAGTGTCAGCTCGGCACGCTGCTCGGCGGCCCGGGCATCCACGGATCTTCGCCGCAGCCGCCGCGCCGCGGCGGTGCCCGCACCGGCCGCACGCGCGAGATCTGGCCCGCGCGCGATGGGCACGTCTCGTTCGGCCTGCGCGGCGGTCCGGCACGTGTGCCGGGCCTGCGCGCGCTGGTTGCGTGGATGAGCGAATCGGGTGCGGCTCCCGACTGGCTGCGCGACTGCGACTGGGACCGCTTCAGCCCGAACGCGCTCGGCGCCGCCGAACTCGCGCGGCTCGAAGCCTGCTTCGGCGAATTCTTCGCCGCACGGACGATGCGCGAACTCTATGAAGGAGCGCTCGCACGGCGCATCCTGCTGGCGCCGTGCAACGACGCCCGCGAGGTTCTCGCCCAGCCGCAACTCCGCGCTCGCGAGCTCTTCACCACGATCGAGTACCCGGAGTTCGGCGCGTCGATCGAGCATCCGGCGTTTTTCGCGAAGGCGAGCGGCTTGCGGGTACGCATTCGCCGCCGCGCTCCGCGCATCGGCGAGCACAATGACGAGATCTACCGCGCGCTCGAACTCGAGAACGAAGAGATCGCCAAGCTCGTCGCCGAGGGTGTCGTCTAGTGGGCGAATCGGGCGTCTACGCGGGGCTCCGAATACTGGAACTCGGCATGGGCGCGGCCGGTCCGGCGGCGACGCGCTACTTCGCCGAGCAGGGCGCAACCGTGATCCGTGTCGAGTCGTCCGTGCGGCCGGACTTCCTGCGGACGCTGCACGCGAAACCCGGCGAGCCGGTCGACCTCGACGCGGCGCCGATGTTCGCGCTGCTGAACCCGGACAAGTGGAGCGTCACGATCGACCTGCGCAAGCCGGCGGGCGTCGATCTGGTGTTGCGACTGGCCGACTGGGCCGACGTCGTCGCCCAGAACTTCGCGCCCGGCGCAATGGAGAAGCTGGGTCTCGGCGCCGCGCAGCTGCTCGCGCGCAAACCGTCCCTGATCGTCGCGACGAGCGCGCTCTTCGGGCAGACCGGGCCGCAACGACACTATCCAGGGTTTGGCGGTCAGGGTTCGGCGATCGCAGGCTTCAACCACCTGACCGGTTGGCCCGATCGCGAATCGATCGGACCGTATGCGACGATCACGGACTCGCTGTCGCCGCGCTACGTCGCGCTGCTGATCGCGGCGGCACTGCTCGAGCGCAGTCGCGGCGGCGGCGGCCAACACATCGACGTCTCGCAGATCGAGACGGGCGTCTACAGCCTCTCGGAGCTGGTGGTCCGCTGCAGCGCGAATGGCGAGTCGGTCGCGCGAGGCGGCAATCGCGACGAGGCTGCGGCGCCGCACGGTGTCTATCCGTGCGCCGGCGAGGACGCCTTCATCGCGATCGCGGTCGCGACCGACGACGAGTGGCAGGGGCTGGTCGCCGCAATGGGAGCGCCGGGCTGGGCGCGCGAGCCGCGCTTCGCGACGGTCGAGGGTCGCATCGCGCACCAGGACGATCTCGACGACGCGCTCGGTGCGTGGACGCAACAGACCGGCGCGTATCTGTTGATGGCACGCTTGCAGGAGGCGGGCGTGCCAGCGGGCGTCGTGCAGCATCTGGACGAGCTGCTGCAGGATCCCCAGCTCGCACATCGGCGTCACTTCGTGCCGCTCGATCATGCAGCGCTCGGCATGCTGCCCTACGAGCGCTCGGGCTTCCGGCTCTCTGCGAGTCCCGGAGGCTTCGACGATTCGGGCCCGCTGCTCGGCGAAGACAACGACCTGGTGCTCGGCGAGATCCTCGGTCTCTCGCCCGCCGAGATCGAGCAGCTCGTCGCCGACGAAGTGATTGCGTGAATCTGCGCGATACGCCCGAGCAGGCGCGCTTTCGCAGCGACGTGCGCGCCTTTCTCGCGGCGAATCTGCCGCCCGGCTGGGGAACGCCCGCGTTTCGCATCCCGCAGAGCGGCGAAGCGCGCGTCGCTTTCGGTCGCGTCTGGCAGCGCAAGCTCTACGACGGCGGCTTTGCAGGACTCGAGTGGCCGCGCGCGTTCGGCGGTCGCGGCGCGTCCGCCATCGAGAGCTTGATCTTCGGCGAGGAGTACGCGCGGCTGCGCGCGCCCGAGTTGATCCAGCTAGCGGTCGGCACGCATCTGGTCGGCCCGACGCTCATCGCGTGCGGTACCGACGTGCAGAAGGAGCGTCACCTCGCGGCGATCCTCCGCGGCGACGCGGTTTGGTGCCAGGGTTTCTCGGAGCCGAACGCCGGAAGCGACCTCGCTGCGCTGCGCACCCGCGGCGACGTGCAGGGCGACACCATCGTCGTCACCGGCCAGAAGATCTGGACCAGCTTCGCCCAGCACGCGGACTGGTGCATCCTCGTGGTGCGCACCGAAGCGAATTCGCAACGCCACCGCGGTCTCTCGTTCCTGCTCGTCGACATGAAGACGCCCGGCATCACGATCCGTCCGCTGCGCGAGATCACCGGCGAGGCGTGGTTCAACGAGGTGTTCTTCGATGCGGTGCACGTGCCGATCCGGAACCTCGTCGGCACGCTGCATCGTGGCTGGGACGTAGTGGTCACGACGCTCGCCCACGAACGCGCCTCGAGCGCGGCATTCGCGAGACTCGGGGCGACGCTCGCGCAGCTCACCGCGCTCGCGCGCCGCACGCCGCATGCGACCGGCCGCGGCAGCGCGGCCCAGGATCCGAGCATTCGCCAACGGCTCGCACAGTACTGGACGGAAGTCGCCGTGCTGCGGATGTCGGCGTACCGCAGCGCGAGCGCGCTCGAAGCCGGCGGTGTTCCCGGACCCGAGGGCTCCACGCTGAAGCTCGCCTGGAGCGAACTCGAGCAGCGCGTGATGGATACCGCGATCGAGATCAGCGGCCTCGCGGGATTGCTCGCCGAAGGCGAGCCGTTCGCTGTCGACGCGGGATTCTGGGGCCACGAGCTGCTTTGGTCCCGTGCCGCGACGATCTACGCCGGCACTTCGGAAGTGCAGCGCAACATCCTCGCGCAGCGCGTGCTCGGCCTGCCCCGTGCCGCGCGCTCTTGATTCAGAATCCGAGGAAGTCCTGGACCGCGTACCAGTGGCCACTCTTCGAGCGCGCAGCGCCGACTCCGAGGTAGCCGAGCCTTGGATTGAGGATGTTGGCGCGGTGGTGCGCGGAGGCCATCCATGTCTTCATCAACGCATCCGCCGTGACGTTGCCGTAGCCGATGTTCTCGGCGACGCGCCGCGCCTCGCAGGACTTCAGCATCGGCCGCAGCGACTGATGCCGGAGATTCTGGGAGCGCGCGAGATGCACGGACCAGCGCTCGGCGAAGGCGCTCGCGCACGAAGCGCGTCGCAGCCGGGGCAACCCACGACGCGAGCGTTCGGCGTTGATCAGCGAGAAGATGCGACTGGCGTAGGCCTCGCTCGAGGTGGCTGCCACTTCGTTGCGACGCGCCTCCGCCGGGATACCGAGCATCGCGACGCCCACCGCGACGGCGAGCGTCGCGGCGATCGTGCGAACGGCGCGGCGCTCAATTGCATCCCCCATCGAGGGGCGCAGCATGCCGGCGACCGTCCCGGGTAGCCAGCACGCGGATTGCGAAGCGACATCTCGCGCTCGCCCCGATCCGCGGCGTGGGGCTGCCGCAATGGCGATGCTAGGGTCGCGGCCCGTGTACAACTCGTCGGCTCGATCGGAGTCGCCTTGTCGCAGGATCCGCAGTCGGGCCGCTATCCGTTTCCGCCGTACGCCAACGGCTGGTTCCGCGCGCTGCATTCGCACGAGTTGCCGCGCGGCACCATAACGGCGCTGCATCGACTCGGCCGCGAGTTGGTCGCGTTTCGCGGCGCGGGCGGCGAGCCGCGGATCTTCGACGCGCACTGTCCGCATCTCGGCGCGCATCTCGGCGTCGGCGGCAGGGTCGAGGGCGATGCAATCCGCTGTCCGTTCCACGGCTGGCTGTGGAACGGCGACGGGCGCTGCGTCGAAGTTCCGTACGCGAAGCGCATTCCGGCGAAGGCGCAGATCCGCAGCTGGCGCGTCGTCGAGCGCAACGGCGTTGTGTTCGTGCATCACGACGCCGAGGGCCGCGCGCCCAGCTACGAAGTTCCCGCGTTTCCCGAATGCAACGGCGGCGATTGGACGCCGCTCGAAATACGCCACTGGACGGTGAAGAGCCGCTGGCTCGACATGAACGAGAATGCGGTCGACCAGGCGCACTTCCGATTCGTGCACGGGACTCAGACGATCCCCGAGGCCAGCGTCGAGGTGGAGGGTCACGTCTTTCGCGTGCGAAACGCGGTGAAGATGAACACGCCGCGCGGCGTCGTCGAAGGCGAGCTCACGACAACCGACTACGGCCCGGCGCTCCAGACCGTCCACATCCGCGGCGCCGTGGATACCTTCATGCTGAACACCGCGACGCCGATCGACGCGGAGACCACCGACGTCAGCTTCGCCTACGCGGTCCGCGTGGCGTCCGGCCAGCAGGGCAAGGGCGTCGGCGCTGCGCGGATTCGCGACCTCGAACACCAGTTCGAGCAGGACCGCGCAATCTGGGAGAACAAGGCCTACTGGGAACGCCCGATGCTCTGCGACGGCGACGGAAACTTCGGTGCGTATCGGCGCTGGATGCGGCAATTCTTCTCAGAGCCGAGCGTGTGAGCAGCGCGCCCGCAACGCCCGCGATCGACGCGTGGGTCAACGTCAACATGGCCGAGCTCGGGCGACCGTCGTGGCTCGTCGCGGTCGAGTCCGACTATTTCAAGCGCGGCGAGGACTTCTTTCGCAACCACTCGGTCGAAGAGATCATCGAGTCGATGGATCGCCTCGGCATCGAGAAGGCGATCCTCACCACCGACGCCGAGAAGCCGTCGTCCCACGTGCTCTCGTTCCTGAACGCGCGGCCCGATCGCTTCGCGCTCGGCGTGCAGGTCGATCCGCGCCGGCTGCTGAAGGCGACGCGCGCACTCGCGTCGATGGTCGCGAGCCAGCCGGTCGTGCTGGCGCGGATCACGCCGTTCTATCTCGACCTCGCGCCAGACCACCGCGTCTACTACCCGATCTACGCCAAGTGCATCGAGCTCGCGCTGCCGCTGACGATCAACACGGGCATTCCAGGTCCGCCGGCGCCCGGGGAGTGCCAGAACCCGATCCACCTCGATCGCGTCTGTCTCGACTTCCCGGAGCTGGTGCTGGTGATGGCGCACGGCGCCGACCCGTGGTGGGACGTCGCGATTCGCTTGATGCTGAAGTATCGCAACCTGTACCTGAAGACGTCGGCCTATGCGCCGAGGTACCTCCCGCCCGAGCTGCTCCACTTCATGAATACGCGCGGCTCGCACAAGGTGATCTTCGCGTCCGATCACCCGGCACTCTCGATGGAGCGCGCGCTCGGCGAAGCGCGCGCGCTCGACCTGCGCCCCGGCGTGCTCGAACAGTTCGTCCATCAGAACGCGCAGCGTGTGTTCTTCGAGCGCGCCGCGCGCTGAGTGGATCGCGCTGCCGAGCACGCGGCGAGCGCGGCGCCGCTCGCGGCAGCCAGCGCGATGCCCGCGGGTTCCGGCACCGGTCGCGGCGGCGCGCCAGGCGTCGGGTTCTCCTGCACCCGCCAGGTGCCATCGAGGCCGCGCTCGATGCTGCTACCGCCCGGCGCGTCCGCGACGTCCACCGCGCCAGGCAGCCCGGTTTCGTCGACGAGGCCGCTGCTGTTCTCCGCGCCGTAGAGCACCACCGCGATCGGGACCACTTCGGCCGTCAACTCCTCGATCGGCACGTCGAAGAGCGCGACACCATCGGCTGTGGTGCCGCTGTTCTGCAGATCCGATTCGAGATCGACGGCGAGATCGAAGAACGGGCTCGCGTTGTCGAGTGTGCTCTCGGGTCCGCCGATCAGGAAGTAGTCGCCGGCTGCGACGACGCCCGAGAGCGCGACCGAGCCCGACAGATACGTCGAGCCACCCCAACCGAGACTGAAGCCCGTGAGCTCCACGGGTGTGTTGCTCTCGTTCCGCAACTCGATCCACTCGAAGCCGTCGTCGGCGCCGACGGCGTCATAGAAGACCTCGGAGACCGAGATCTCCGCGCGTGCGGTAGCGGAGAGCGAAGCGAGAAGGCATACGAAGACGGCGCCACGCGCCGCGGAGACGAGCAAGGCAATCGAGCTGACGATCTTCATGGTAGGGCCCGCGCGGGACCGCGTGGGATGAGCGACGCAAGGATTCCGCGCCGCGTCCGGGTGTGCAACGGCGAACGCGGGTTCTCAGGCCGACGCCGCGCGCAGTGCGAGACCGCTCGCGACCGACGTCAGCTCCGCGCCGCCGCGCAGCTTGTCCGCGCCGAAGCGGCGCACGAAGAGGCCTCGCACCGCAGGAACCAGCGCGCTGCCGCCGGTCAAGAAGACGCGGTCGATGCGCGCGTCGCTGCAGCGCGCCGCAGCGAGTGCCTCGTCGACACTCGCTTCGATGCGTTCGAGTTCGGTCGCGATCCAGGTCTCGAAGTCGCGCCGCGCAACCGCCGCATCGAGCGCAAAGCCCGCGTCGCGGTAGCGCACGCGACTCTCCTCGCGGTGCGACAGCTCGTGCTTCGCCGCCTCGATCGCGCGATACACGTGGAAGCCGCGGTCTTCGCGCACCAGGCGCATGAACGCGCGCAGCCGCTCCGGTTCGAGCGCCTCGCGTTCGAGATCGGCCAGCAGCGCGAGCGTCGAGGGCGACTTCAGGAACGACAGGTGATGCCAACGCTCGAGGTGGGCGTACAGCCAGCGCGGTACCGGCAGCACGTCGCCGAACGGATTCCGGTACGAAGTGCCGCGACCGAGCGCGGGCGCGACGCGCTCACGCACCAGCTTCGCGTCGAAGGCATCGCCGGCGATCGCGACGCCCGCGGTCGCGAGCACCTCGGCCCGCGCAGGGCCGTCGCCAGGCGCGAGACGCAACACCGAGAAGTCGCTGGTGCCGCCGCCGAAGTCGCCGATCAACACCAGCTCGGGTCCCGCGATCTGCAAGCCGTAGTGATGCGCCGCGGCGACCGGCTCGAACTCGAACACCACCTCGTCGAAGCCCGCCCGCGCCAGCGCCGAGCGCAGCCGCGACAGCGCGAGTTGCTCGTCGGCGACGGCCGCCTGACCAGCGAAGCGAACCGGTCGGCCGACGACGACGCGTGTGCCGAGCGGCCCGAGTTCGCGCTCCGCCTCGGTACGCAATTCGGAGACGAGCCGCCCGACGAGATCCTCGAGTTCGTAGCTCGCGCCGAAGATCTCGGTGCGTTCGAAGAGCGCACTCGCGAGGAACGACTTGATCGATTGCACGAGCCGCCCGTCGCCCGACGTTTCGAGATAGCGATCGATCGCCGCGGGTCCCGCGCGTACGCGCGGCGGGCGGCGCATGGCGCGACGCGGCTGGCCCTCCACGTCATCAGATGGGTCGTCGGGGTCGGGCTCGAAGTGCAGGATCGAGCGGAACGCCTGCGTGCGACCCTCGCGGCCAGCGCCGGCGTCGAACGAAGCGAGGCGCGGCGCGCCGCTCCCTTC
>JANLTC010000410.1:0-6816 GCA_031362725.1 Deltaproteobacteria bacterium
CTCGGCTACGGCGAGGTGAAGAAGGATTTGCTCGCGCGGTTGCTCGCGTATTTCGCGACGCAGCGAGAGCAGCGGGCTGTGTGGGATGCGCGCGGCGACGACGTCGAGGACGTGCTCGCCGACGGCGCGCGGCGCGCCCGCGCAATCGCGCGCCCGATCCTCGACGCGGCGCGCGACGCTGCCGGTCTCGGCGCGCCGCGGTAGCACTCCCGCGTAGCGAGCCGCAGGCGAGCGGCGAGCTTCATCAAGCCAAGTCCCGCGTAGCGAGCCAACGGCGAGCGGCGACGTTCATCAAGCCGAGTCCCGCGTAGCGAGCCGCAGGCGAGCGGCGAGCTTCATCAGGCCAAGTCCCGCGTAGCGAGCCACGGCGAGCGGCGACGTTCATCAGGCCGGCACCCGCTACGGCCGACTTGCCCCCGGCTCGGTGCGCGCGCAAGCGATGCACAGCGTTGCCGCGGGCAGCGCGCGCAGGCGCGGAATCGGGATCGGGTTGCCGCAGTGCGCGCAGCTGCCGAGATGCCCCTGCGCGGCGCGATCGAGTGCCTCGTCGATCGCGGCGAGCCGGCGCACGGCCAACTCGTCGAGGGCGATCGACTCGCGCACCAGCGCGACGTCGGCGCCGCGCTCGGCCTGGTCCATCGGTTCCTCGCGCATCACCTTCTCGAGCGACTGCTCGGCGACGAGATCCTTCGCGAGGCGTGCGCGCACCCGCTCGCGTTCCCGGGCGAGTTCTCGCACCAGTGTGTCGAGTGCGTCGAAGTGCGGCGCCGGCGCGCGGTGCAGCGCGCCCGCGTTCGCGACCGCCCATAGCACGTCCGTCTCCGACAGCAAGCCGGCCAGCCGGCCGTTCTCGTCGACGATCGCAAGGCATCCGATGCGGTGCTCCGCCATGCACGCGGCGGCTTCGCCGAGCGTCGCGTCGGGCCCGAGCGTTTCGGGGTCGTGGCTCATGATCTCGCCGACCTGCCACTCGCGCGCGATCTCGCGTTCGAGCGGCGCGAGCGGCCGCTTCAACTCGAGCGCGTAGGGCAGCGCGGCGCGCAGATCGTCGATCGACAGCACGCCGACCACGCGATGTTCCCCGTCGAGCACCGGCAGGTGCCGGATGCCGCGATCGAGCATGCGCTCGAAGGCCTCGAGAGCGGACGCATCGGACGTGATCCAGACCGGGTCGCCGCTCATGAACGCCTTGATCGGAGCCTGCATGGTTCGTCCTCCCGTCTGCTCGGCTAGTGGAGTTCTGCCGCGACACCGGTCGCGGACGGCAACGCAGACGCCGCAACCGGAATCACTTCGCCGCCGCGTGCCAGCACGAGTTCGGCGAGCGCATCGAGCACGTCGTCGTCGCCGATGGCTTCGAGAGACCGCCCGCTCTGGCGGTCGATGCGACCTGCGATGTGTCGGTCCGCATCGAGCCACAGCCGACGCACACGCCCGGCGACGGCTGCTGCGGCGACGTCGTCGACCAGGTCGAGTCCCTTGCCGTGGTTGCGGGCGCGCTCGTACTGGGCTTTGCAGGCTGCCGCGCGTGCGACGCACCATTGCTCGACCAGCGGCCACGCGCGCTCGTGCAGTTGCACCGGCCCGAGCGCATCGACGTTGCCGTGGACACCCTCGTCGAGAAAGGCCGACAGCTTCAGTTTCTCGCGCAGCGCCGATCGGTGTTCGTCGGTGCCGGCCACCACGAGCGGAATCCCGTCGTCCTTCAGAATCGGCGTGAGCGCAGCGGAGAGCGCGGCGTGGAAGCGTTCGCGATCGAGCTTGCGCTCGGTGTTCGCAGTGCCGTGCGAGTACGAGACCGCCGCGGCGCCCCCGACGCCGGTGCCGCGCACGCGGTGTTCCTTCTGGTTCGTCAGCGAGCCGAGTGCGTCTTCGAGACTTTTCGGGATGCCCTCGTGTGGTGTTGCGGCGAGACCGTCCGGACCGCCGTCGAAGAGCGCTACACGATGCTCGGACACCGCGAGCAGCCGGTAGCGCGAGGAGTGCGCGAGCACGCCGAGCAGCGGGCGCAGCGCGAAGGTGCTGCCGACGGAAACCGAGAACGGAAGCGATGCGTGTAGCGTCACGGCGCGCTCGCTCTCGTCATCGGCAAAGATCGCGAGCGTCGCGGTGCGCGGCGCGAGGTTGCGGACATCGATCTCGATCGCCCGCATCCGCGCCGACCACGGGGCCGCGGCGACCCCGTGTGCGGCGAGCTTCTGCTCGACGTCGCGCAGCGCCTGATCGCGGAGCTGGACGTTGCCGCGGTGATCGCGGAGGTGCTGTTCGAGCGGCAGGTACAGCGAGACGCGGGTCTGCGACGCGGGCTCGACCCAGGCGCGCAGCTCGGCGAGGCCGGGTACGGAGTCGATCGGTGACGACGACCTGGTCATGGCGAAGTCCTCCATCGCAATGGCAGTGCAACCGACATACCGAGACTCTCGAAGCAGCAGAGAGCGCGCCGTTGCGTTTCGTGTGACAGGCCGCCCCAATGCGAGACGCTTGGGGTCGACCAATGCCACTGGCGCGACCGATCCGGGCGAGCCTGTAGACTCCCCGTTCCTCGCAGGGTGGTGCTGGTCGATGCGGATGCGCGTAGCTCGATCGCTGCTGTTGTTGCTGTTGGCCTGGGCTCCAGTGGCTGCCGACGCCGCCTGGCAGCCCGCCGGTGTCGATCTCACGCGGCCGCGCTTGCTGATGCGCCCGGGCGACGTGCCGATCGTGCAGCAGCGTCTTCTGCGCGAGCCGTATCGCACGCAGCTCGTGCGCATCGTCTCCCAGACCATATCCGCAGCGGGTTGGGATCTCGCCGACCACGACATTCCCGCCGAGCGCGAGAAGTCGAAGGCCGCGAAGAACTGGGCATTCCTGTACGCGATCGATCGCACGCTCACGGGCGGCGTTGCGACGCCATTCGCGTCGGCTGCCGCGCGCCAGGCGGCGGGCGATCACGCGGGCGAGTTCCTGCTCGCGATGTACACGACGTCGCGCATCGCCGCCACCTTCGACGACGACATCAACACGTCGGAAGAGATCCTCAACTACGCGACCGCCTACGACACGCTGCTCGGCGCGGGGTACCCGTTCACACCGGAAGACGACGCGGCGATCGAGGCCAACCTGGTCGCGCTCACCTCCGATCTCTACGAGGATTACCGCGGCCTCGATCCGCAGGTCGGCAGTTCTGCGGTGTTCCTGACCAACAACCACCGAACCAAGTCCGGCGCCGCCATGGCGATCGCGGCGATCGCGCTCGCCGAGTACACGCCGGCGCCCGGCAGCGATCCGACCCACATCGCCGAGCCGGCGGATTGGTTCGCGTACGGCATCGCGCAGGTCGATCGCGTGCTGCGCTTCGCGTATCTCAGCGGCGATGGCGCGTACTCGGAAGGTCCCTACTACGCGCGCTACTCGGGACAGAACCACCTGCCGTTCCTGCGCGCGGTCGATCGACTCGCCGGGGGCGCGCCGGGTCCCGTCTTCGGGCTCGCGCAGCCGAACCTGTGGCGCCATCCGCTCTTTGCACGTCACCAGCGCTGGATGCTGGATACGATGCTGCCCGACGGTTCGATGGCGCACATCGACGATGGCAACGTCGGTCGCTCGTACTACTACGGCATGCTGTCGAGTCTGGCCGACGCGCCGCTGTTTCACTGGGCCTGGGCGAACGGGCGCGAGCCGTTCGTGGCCGAAGGGTCGATCGATCTCGCGGCCGATCAGATCGTCGGCTACGACGACACGATCGCCGCCGCCGCGCCGACCGGCTCGCCGACTTCGTTCTACATCGAAGGCGGCAACGCGATGCTGCGACAGGACTGGTCGCGCGACGCGGTGTTGGCACTGATCCTCGGCGAACACGGCATCGCGAACGAATTCGCTCGCGACGAGCAGGGCCGCGGCATCGTCGTCTCCGCCTCGCACGAGCAGGCGGAGCCCGGCGCGTTCAATCTGTTCGCTTTCGGCGAGCAGCTCGCGATCGATCCCGGCTACTTCACGTTCCCGGAACGCGATCTCGTCGCGAAGCCGCAGCACCACAACATCGTGCTGGTGGACGGCAAGGGTCCCGTCGATCCGTTTGGCGCCACGCTCAGCTGGAGCGATCGGAACGCGGAGCCGCGTGCGGACGGGCAATCGACGATCACGCGCACGCTCGACACGGGCTTTCTCGACGCCGCGACCGTCTCGTCGAGCTACGCCGGCACGCCCGCGATCGTGACGGGAACTGCGGTGCAAACCGTTCCGCCCGCGCACGTCACGCGTCGATTCCTGTTTCCCGACCATCGCTACCTGGTGATCGCGGATTCCGTGCGCAGCAAGCGATCGCGGCTGTTCACCTGGCTGTTACACGGCAATGGCGGACCCGGCAGCGATGGCACATTCGCGGCGACGCCGAACGGCGCCACCTGGACGATCCGCGCGGCGCGCCTCGATGGCGCGATCGCGATCGGCGGCGCCGCGCCCGTCTTCAGCACCACCAGCGAATTGCACGAGGTCTACGATCGCGGCCAGCGCAGCCACACGGCGCTGCACGCTTCGGCGAATGGCTCGAACCTGCGATCGGTGATGCTGGCGCTGCCGACGCGCGCGACGGACGCTGCGCCCGAAGTTACGACGCTGACGGTCCCGGGCGGTGCGGGGCTCGCGTTTCGCGACGTTGCGGGTGATCGCGTCGCGCTTGCGGTGCATCGCGCGCCAGGGCAGGGCGAGACGACGCTCGAGGTCTCCGCGTGGGGACTGCGCGAGGCAACGACCGACGGCAGCGTGTGGAGCTTCGACGCGCACCTCGGCGGCGCGCTGCGCTCCGCGTTCGCAGACGACGCCCGCGTGCTTCGCTACGACGGTGCGACGCTCGTCGAGGCGGCGTCGTACGGTTCGCTCGGGATCCGGCCCGAAGCGGCGCGCGCCGAAGTGGTCGCCGAGACGGCGGATGCGTCGGTCCGCGTCGGCGGTCTGCCGTTCGAGCCCCACGCGGCCGACGGTGCCTGCGCGCTGGCGAGCGGCGGCGGCGCGACGATCGTTTCGATGAATCGCAGTCGCGTCGTCGTGTTGCGCGACGACGGTGGCAACTCGGCGCCCGCCGCCGATGCAGGCGCCTTGCAGCGCCGCGCATCGGTTGGCGCAGCACTCGCGCTCGACGCCAGCGCGAGTTGCGATCTCGACGGCGACGCGCTCGACTTCGCGTGGGAGTTGATTTCGGCGCCGGGTGGCTCTGCGTGGTCGCTCACCGGCCGCGACGTTGCGACCCCGACACTGACGATCGACAAGCGCGGTCCGTACCGCGTGCGCCTCGTCGCGACCGACGCGCACGGCGCGGCGAGTCGTCCCGTCGAGGTGGTCGTCTACGGCGGCGGGCCTTGCGAAGACCATGTCGACGAGGATCTCGACGGACTGATCGACGAACTCGATCCGCAATGTCCGTCGCCGGGCGAGGGCTCTGGCGTCGGCTGTGGGCTACTCGGCGTCGAGGTGCTGCCGATCCTCGCGTGGGCGGCGCTGCGGAGTACGCGCAGGCGCAATCGCTGAAGCGACGAGCGCGAATCTACAAAGCGCATTGCAAGCGGGCTCCATGCCCCGCCCCGCTAGCTCTCGATGTCCTCGCGCACCGGCACGACATTTGCTCCGCCATTGCGCATGAGTGAAGCCACCGTACCGATCCTCGCGTTCCTGCCGCTGCGCTGGGCCGCGATACCCACGTCGAAGCGGCACGAACTCGCGCAGCTCGCGAAGACCCGTTCGGTGTTCGTGCTCGAAACGCCGGAGCCGGTCGACGCTGGCGCGCGCGAATGCTGGGAGCTGCTCCCCGGCGCGCCAGACCTTCTGATCTGCCGGCCGCGCGTTGCGCGGAGTGCCGAAGTCGCGGATCCAGGCGTCCAGACGCGCATGCTGAAGGCCTTGCTGCACTGGCTGGACATCGACGATTTCGTGACGTGGCACTATGCGCAGTCGCTGTTGATCCACGATCGCAGCCTCGAGCCGGGGCCGCGCGAGAAGACGAAGAGGGCGAAGATCGCGCTCGCACCGCCCGCCGCCGCAGAGCCTTCAGGCGCCGCATAGACGGCGATGTTGTCGGCGCCTGCGAGATTGCCCGGTCCCGACCCGATGTTCACGCGGCCGAGTGTATCGCCGTTGGTGGTCACGACGCCGAGGAACGCGTTCTCGAGCACGTCGGCCACGTTCGGCACCGTCGTCGCTCCGAGCAGCGCGTTGGCCGAATCGAAGACCTGGACTGTGAGCGTTGCGCTGTTGCCGGTCGTCGATCGGTAATACATCGGCGAGAACGACAGCGACCTCGGCTCGGCGTTCCCCACGGTCGCGAACAGCATGTCGAAACTGGCGCCGCTGGCGTTGGAGCTGATCTGGTTCGACGGCTGGACGTTGCCGGAGAGTCCCGTGAAGCCGGCCGGCGCGTAGTACATGCCGACGGGCGCTGTGACGTTCGCGCCGCCGCTCGCGTGACTGTTGCTCTGCACCGTGATGCCCGTTGCGGCGTTTACGCCGTTCGGGAACACGCCATTCGCGATACCCGGCCGGAGCGGTTCGGCGACCGGTCCGGCCACCGCGTTTCCCGCGGATGACCAGTTCTCGGTCCCCATCAACACATCCGACGTGCTCGCAGCGGCGAAGCCGGACGGGTCGTTGACGAAGAAGAGAACGCCGCCATGCGCGGCCGCCCCGGTGACCACGAGCGCGAGAAGTGCCGTCATCGCGAGCGACTCGATCCGCATTCCGTTCCCTCGGGAGCGCGGCAGTCACGACGACCGCGGCGCACGCAGGGCTGGCGAATCGAGACTGCGGTCGCCCGCGCGACCTCAGGCCTTGCGGAACTCGAGGGCATCG
>JANLTC010000022.1:0-3620 GCA_031362725.1 Deltaproteobacteria bacterium
GACGGGAGCAGTCGCTCCCGTCGACCACTACACCGCGATGAGAGCACATAAGCGCATGCAGCTGGCCGCCCGCGGTCTTTGCCTCGCGGCCGTTCCAATCCGGCGGCTGGGTCTTCGCTCTGCGCGAACAGTGCGGCTTCGCAACGAGCCGCCGGCCGGTGTACGTTGGGTTCACGGCGGGCGTCAGCTGATGTGCAAGCCGTTAGATCCTCTCTGCCCCGTCAAGCCCGCATCGCATAGAACTTCTCTCCGACGAAGTTGGAGTCCGAACTCCACATCCCATGGATGGAGTGGAGCAGCTTGCGCTCGACGGCCACGATGGCTTGGATCGGTTTCTTGCCACGCGCGATCAGCTTGTCCGCGAAGGCGTGGACGTTTGGCTCCTCGCGGATCGCGACCATCGCCGGCATGTAGAGCGCTGCGCGCAGGTGCACGTTCCCCGTCTTGCTGATGCGCGTCGGTTTGTGCAGCGAGGTTCCCGACTCGACTTGGCGCGGATCGAGTCCCGCGTGTGCGACCCACTGCCGCGGTGTCATGTCGGCGGGGAGCACCGCAAGTTCGGCCAGGATCCGCAGCGCACTCACCGTCGCGATCCCGCGAACGGAGTTGAGCAACTCGAAGCGGCGCGTGAGCTCGGTACTCGCTTGCACGATCGCAAGCGCCTGGGCCTGCAACCGCTCCATGCTTTGCGCGAGATGCTCGAGATGCGCCTCGATGTCCCACGCGATCGCATCCGTCAGTTCCGCGCAGTGACCCGCTGCGTGCAGCCGATTGCGTTCCTGGGTGCGCGTGAGCGTGAGAGCCCCGATCCGCCGCACGATCGCGCGCAAATCGAGGATCTCCGGCGCCGGCGGCTGCCACGGCTGGAACGGCATCCGGCAGGCGAACGCGAGCAGCACCTCGGCGTCGACACCGTCGGTCTTCGAGCGCTGCATGAGCGCACGCCCGAACTCCCTCGACGCCATCGGGTTCACCACCATGATCTCGACACCGGCGGCGCGATGCAGCGCCAGCGCAAGATCGAGGTGATAGATCCCCGTGGCTTCGAGGCAGACCCGAGCCCGCGCGCCGCGACGGCGCAGTCTCCGCACCAGTTGCTCGTGCCCGGCTGCATCATTCGAGTAGGTCAATCGTTCTGCGCGACCCTCGATCGACACCGTGAAATCGCGCGCACTCACATCGATCCCCACGCACCGTCGCGTCGCCATCGTCAGCACCTCCGTGATACGATGCTTCCGGGTTCCCCGACCCTGTACCGTCGCCTACCGGTCTTGTGGATGCAGGCTCTCGGGCCTCGGATCCTCCACGGCATGGGCGAAGAGGGCGGGGGACCCATCTAACGGACAAGCTCTTGGCTTCAGGCGGCAGCGGTCTTCCCCGGAAGCAACTTCATCCTACGCTGTGGCGAGTCACGAGTCTTTGGGTAGATACAAGAAGGCACCAAGGAGCGGGAGAACCAAGAGCGATGCTTCGTCGTCGGTCTCGAAGCTGAGCATGCGCGGACGCTCGCGGCGCAAGAGTTCGGCGATCTCTGCGGTTCCTGCGTTGCCGACTGCCAGCCAGACCACTTTCGGTGGAGAGCCTCTCAAGAAGCTGCGTTGTCGGAAGTCGTTGTCCTTCGACGCGATGCAGCAGCCGTACTCGCGGGCGTAGATCCAGGCTTGCTCGTCATCCGCGCCTCGCAATCCGGCGTCACGGACGTGGGTGCTCTCAGGATACGCGTCGGCGAGCAGCCGAACGAGCCTCGGGCTCAGGTTCTCGTCGAGGAGAAGCTTCACGCAGCGGGGCTAGAGAGACGTCGTTCGCGGGCTGCGGCGAAGGAGAGGCAGGCGCGGATGTCTTCTCGGGCGAGGTCCGGGAAGTCGGCCAAGATCTCGTCCTCACTCATGCCGCCGGCTAGGTACTCGAGTACGTCGTACACGGTAATGCGCGTATTCTTGATACACGGCTTCCCGCCGCGGATGCCGGGGTTGACCGTGATGCGTTCCTGCCAGTCCATGGCACGCAGTCTACGTCCGCTGACTCCGGGCGGCAAAGGCTAGGCTCGAGGCTAGGAGCCGTGCCTTCCAACACCTATCAGGCCCCACTCCGTCAAGCGAAAAAGTGAATCCGTCCGGCGACGCGTCTCCGCGTCGTCGATGAAGTCGCGATCGCATGGTCTCCGGCGCGCGTCTCCGACTTCGTTTCGAGCGCTGGTGCGCGAGTTGCGCATTTCGCTCATCGTGAACACTCCGATCGGGCATCGTGAACGGAGCGGAGCGACGCTGGATGGTTCAGTCTTTCTCGAGCGATCCTTTTCTTCGCGACGGCCCTTGTAGCACGAGCGGGTGGGCGTTGTGGAGCAGGCGATCGCAGATGGCATCGGCGACGGTGGGGTCGCCAAGATGGTCGTGCCACTTCGCGACGGGGATCTGGCTGGTGAGGACCGTGGATCGGTTGCCGTGGCGGTCCTCGATGATCTCGAGCAGATCCCGGCGCTCGAGGTCGCCGACGGGCGCGATGCCCCAGTCGTCGAGGACGAGTACGTCGATGCGGGCGAGGCGCGCGAGGAGCCGCGGGTAGGTGCCGTCGGCGCGAGCGAGCGTCAGCTCGTCGAAGAGGCGCGGCACGCGGCGGTACAAAGCGCGGTAGCCCTTGCGACAGGCCTGCTGCGCGAGCGCACACGCGAGGTACGTCTTGCCGACGCCGGTGGGTCCGGTGATGACGACGTTGTGGTGTTGCTCGATCCAGGTGCAGGTGGCGAGCTGACGCACGACGGTGCGATCGAGCTGCCGGCGGGCCGGGTAGTCGAGGTCCTCGATGCAAGCGTTCGGGAGCCGCAGCTTCGCCTCGTGCAGCGCGCGGCCGAGGCGTTTGTTCTGGCGGTCGAGCCACTCGGCGTCGACGAGCAGCGCCAAGCGCTCGTCAAAACAGAGGCTGTTGCTGTCCGGGCTTCGCTGCTGCTCGGTCCAGGCCGCCGCCAGTGCGTTCAGTCGCAAGGTCATCAGCTTCTCCATCGTCGGTTCGTTCAGCATGGTCGTCTCCTTGGTTCGGTTGGGGGAGTTGGTAGTAGTCGGCACCGCGCACGTTCTCGTGCGATGCGGACACGCTGCGCACACCGATCGCGGGCAGCGCCACGCGATCGAGGCCTCGCTTCAGGATCGAGTCGACATGGCGATACGAGCGCGCACGGGCGACGACCGCGCGCGTGCACGCGGCCTCGAGCCGCTCGGGGCCGTAGCGCTTGGCGAGGCGCAGGATGCCGAGACACGATCGATAGCCCTGCTCGGGGTGCGGGCGATCGGCGAGGATCGCCTCTACCAACTTCTCGGTGTCGGGCCCGATGCTCTTGGCCCAGTGGATGATCCGTGACGGTGTCCACGCCAGGTGCTTCTGATGCGCCTTCGGCATGTGCGCCGCGATCGTCGTGTGGCGGCCGCGCTCGCTACTGCGCGCATGCGCAGCCACGCGCTGGCCGCGCAAGAAGACCTCGACCGTCGCCCCGGTGAAGCGCAGCTCCACGCTTTCGTGGACGAGTGCGTGAGGCACGGAGTAGAAGTGCCGGTCGAGCTCGACGTGGTAGTCGAGGTTTACACGCGCAGTCTTCCACTCGGCGTGCACGAAGCGCTCGGCAGGCAGCG
>JANLTC010000126.1:0-15740 GCA_031362725.1 Deltaproteobacteria bacterium
CGGCGCATCGCGCGCCGGCAGGGCTCCGAGTCCGGAGCATCCGTTCGGCTACGGCCGCGAGCGCTACTTCTGGTCGTTCGTCGTTGCGCTGGTGCTGTTCTCGATGGGATCGCTGTTCGCGATCTACGAGGGCGTCGAGAAGTTGCGCCATCCCCATGAATTGGAATCGACGCAATGGGCGATCGGCGTATTGCTCGCCGCGATCGCGCTCGAGGCATGGTCGTTCCGCACGGCATTCGTCGAGGCCAATGCAGTGCGTGGTCGCCAGAATCTGTGGAGCTTCATAAGGCACGCCAAGAGCCCCGAGCTGCCGGTGGTGCTGCTGGAGGACACCGGCGCGCTGTTGGGTCTGGTCTTTGCGCTGCTCGGCGTTGGGCTTGCCATCGGGACGGGCGACGCGCGCTTCGACGCGCTCGGCTCGATCGCGATCGGCATCCTGCTCGCGGCGATTGCCGTGGTGCTGGCAGTCGAGATGAAGAGCCTGCTGATCGGCGAGTCGGCGACGCCGGAAGTGCAGCAACGCATTCGCGCGGCGATCGAGGCCAGCGATCCGGTGACGCGGCTGATCCATCTGCGCACACTGCACCTGGGTCCCGACGAACTGCTCGTGGGCGCGAAGGTGGAGTTCTCGCCCCGCCTCGACGTGCCTGGTCTCGCCCGCGCAATCGACGAGGTGGAAGCGCGCGTGCGCAGCGAAGTCGCCGAGGCGCGCGTGATCTACATCGAACCCGACATTCACCGCGATGCCTGAGCCAGGCGCGCGCGATGCTCGAGCGCGAATACGCGACGCTGTATCGAGTCGAGGACGCGCATTGGTGGTACCGCCAACTGCGGCGCGTGCTGCACTGGCATCTCGGTCGCTTCCTGCCGCAATGGCACGACGCGGCGATCCTCGACGCGGGCTGCGGCACCGGCGGCAACCTCGCGCACCTCGCCGGCCCCGGACGCCGCGTCGGTCTCGACTTCTCGCCCGCCGCGCTGGCCGGCGCCCGCAAGCGCGATCTCACGCACTTGGTGCGCGGCACCGTGACGTCGCTGCCGTTCGCAGCCGGATCGTTCGACGCGGCGATCTCGATGTCGGTGATCTACCACCAATGGGTCGCCGATCCGGCGGACGCGCTGCGCGAACTCCACCGCGTGCTGCGACCGGGCGGCCTGCTCTTCCTCGACGTACCCGCCAATGAATCGCTGGGCTCCGCGCACGACGAAGCCGTGATGACGGCCCGCCGCTTCGACGCGCCCGGGTTGCGGCGCCTCGTCGAAGCGAGCGGCTTCGAAGTGTTGCGCCTCACGCACTGGAACACATTGCTGTTCCCGGCGATCTGGGCGGCGCGACGGCTCCAGCTGATGCCGGCGGGGCAGGACTTCGAGTCGACCGAGCCGACCGCGAGCGGTCGCAACGCGGTGCTCGATTGGGCGATGCGCGCAGAAGCGGCGCTGATTAAGCGTGTGGCGCTGCCGTTCGGGGTGTCGATTCATTGTGTGGGGCGGAAGGCGTGAGGAGCGTTGAGTCGGCACTTCAAGACAGCTCCGGTACGCGAACAGGCGCAAGCGCGAGATCTTCGCGGCGAAGCTGCAACTCGCTCGCGGCGGCTGGTACGTGATGGAGAACGCGATCCCGCTCTTCGGCGACGCCGAATGGCGCGTCGACCGCTCCGAGCGACTGCAGCGCTTCGGCACACCCGACTAGACCGAGCACTCCCAACGGACCTGCTCGGCGCGGCGATTTGTCGCACCTCGGCGGCCATGACGTCCGTTTCGCCCCAGCTGATCAATTCACCGACCCGCATGCGCCGCCGCGCGCGGGCACGGGAGCTGCATTGGCAGGTTGGATTGGACCGCGGGATACGCGAGGTCGCGACATCGTCGGCGCGGAGCAACGCGAGGGGATCCATGGCCCGAATCGATTTGCGCGCCGCTCGAGCTGCGAGCTGCTTCCTCATCGCGATGGCGCTCGGTTCGTCGCCAGCACGCGCCTTCCCGGACTTCGCCACGCAGAGCCCGTTCCCGAACTTCTATTCCGCGGGAGGCTGCGAGGGGCTCTGTCATGTCGACGGATTCCCAGGAACCGCACAGACCAACCCGCTGAACGTCGACTTCGAGGCCGCTGGTTCGGTCTGGAACACCACGATGGCGAACGCGGATTCCGACGGCGATGGCTTCTCGAATGGCTGGGAACTCCAGGATCCGTCGGGCACGTGGGTCGCGGCGACGCCGAACCCGGGCAGCGCCGCTCTGGTCAGGAATCCGACGCTGTCGAATTCGCGACCGCCGCTCCCCGTAGCGAGTGTTCCGACTGCGATCTTCCACACCGAAGCTGCTGGGCAGAACGGCTCGGCGAGCTTTGCAATCGAGAACGTGGGCGCCGTTTCCTTCAACTACACGCTGACACCGAGCGACGTCTGGATGACGCCCGATCCGCCCCCGGCGCAGGCGCTGCCGGCGAGTGAACAGGATGTGCTCCTGCTCAACTTTGCAACGGGCGGTCTGGCCGCCGGGCTCTACCAGGGCGACCTCGAGATCGCGATTCTCGGCATCCGCGCCGACCGCATCCCGTTGGTTCCCGTCGACCTGACGGTTCCGGAGCCCAGCGTGTTGCTCGCCAGCGGCGGCGCCTTGCTGAGCCTGGGCCTGCTGGCGCGGCGTCGCACGTCAGGAATTTGCGTTGTTGGGATCTCTAATGAACGGAGAACGACATGAAGACGACACGCGTGATTCGCACATCCCTCGAAGTTTTTGCAGCCACGATCGTGCTGACGTCGCTGCTGACGCTGGCGGACGCGCCGACCAGTTCGGCTGTCGACGCTCTCGTGTCGATGCCAGTTCGCACCGCCCCGGTTCTCGATGGCGATGGCGACGATACCGCCTGGACGGGCGCGACTGCGCTCGACATCCTCGTCAGCGGCGGCTGGTACGGAACGGGTCATATGTATCTGCAAAGTGTTTATGACAACGACCAGATCTACTTCAAGGTCGTTTATGCCGATCCCGACCTGTCCTCCCGCAGGGAGCCTTGGCGGAAGCTCGGTGTCGGCGACTGGGAACATGTTCCCAGCAGAAGCGCCGCGCAGGCCCTGCTCAACGGTACCCAGGCCGGTTGGAGCACGAAGGATCCGGACGGCGCCTATGAGGACAAGTTCTCCCTGCTCTGGAACACCACGGGCGCCACCAAGGTGGCCAACTTCAACGAAGGCGCCGGTTGCTACGCGCTTTGCCACACAGGCCTGGGAAATGGCGGCAGTGGTGATTTCGGACGCAAATACACCAGTTCGGCGAGCGAGATAGCAGACTTCTGGCACTTCAAGAGCGTGAGGACCGGGCCGGTCTTCTCGCAGACCGATGATGGTGCCGGCGGCGTCTACGAGATCGGCCAGGTTCACGATCAGTATGTCGACAACTGCAAGGGCACCCAGGGAAACCCTACGGGTGATCCTGCCTGCAACGGAGATTGGGGACGTCACAGCGATCCCAAGACCGGTGGCTATTCGGACAACGTCGACGTCGCCGGCACACTCCCTGCGTTCACTTCACCGACCCAGCCGGCGGACGGCTCTGCTGATTATCCCTACTTCATCAGGAAGTCAGAGGAAACCACGTTCGTGGACGGCGACTTCGCGATTGGTGACGAGGTAGCGGGAATCCGCATCGCGGCCTTTGGAGGCGACGCCGGCGACATCAGCTCCGGAGCCCATTACGACGCCGTGAGCCAAACCTGGACCGTGGAGTTGGCCCGCGCGTTGGTGACCGGCAGCACCAGGGACGTGCAGTTCAGCGATCTCGACGCCGAGTACTACTTCGGCGCTGCGATCTTCGACAACGCCCAGGTCGAGCACTCGCAAAGCGGCCTCTACAAGATGGCCTTTGCCCCCGAACCCTCGGCACTTCTGGCTCAAGCAACCGCTCTCTTCGCGGTGTGCGCTCTCCGGCGCCGAACGCGTTCTCCGCTTGCAGCCACCAATTCCGGGCCGGTCGAGTCGCGCCGCATCTGACTGGATCCGTCACGGCGGTGTAAGGGCCTGGCTCTCGAACGAGAGCCAGGCGTCTCGTGTCCCGCGACCTCGATCGAGTTTCAAGCAGCCAGCCGCGGCGCGGCCCGGAGCACGACGCCGCCATCCCGACGTTCAGCGGATCCCGCCAGTTCGGGCCTGTGGTTCGACGAATGGCGCGAGGCGATCACGCGTCCGCGCGATCCGCCTGCGGTCGCGATACCCAGATGTTGGCTGCTGCTGCATCACTGGAGCCGTTGGACCCTCGCTTCGATCGAGGAAGCCATCGGCGTGAGACGCGGCATTCGAAGTCGGTGAGCACGCGGACCTTCCGCTCTTTCGACGACGGCGTAGTCTCTCCCTCACACCGACCGAGCGGGAGAGTTCATCATGCACGCGAGCTGTCTGTGTGGATCGGTCACTTGGGATGTCGACGGGGCCGTCGAGTGGATGTCGCATTGCCATTGTTCGTTTTGTCGGAAGGCGCACGGCACCGCGTTCGCGACCTACGTGGCGGCGCCGGCCGACGGATTCCGGCTCGATGGCCGCGAGCATGCCCTGCGCTTCGAGTCGTCACCGGGTTTCTTCCGCCGCTTCTGTGAGCGCTGCGGATCGGTGGTGCCGGGCGACGCCACGAACGGACGCGTCTTCGCGCCGGCGGGCAACTTCGACGGCGACCCGGGCGTCCGCCCACTCGCACACATCTTCGTGGAAGCGAATCCGCCGTGGCACGAGATCACCGATGCGCTGCCGCGTTTCGACGCGTATCCGCCTGGCATCGAGGCGCCGGTCGCGCCTGATCGACCGCGCGAAGCCGTCGCAGCGCCGATCCACGGCTCCTGCCTTTGCGGCGCCGTCGCGTTCGAAGCGACCAGCAATCCGCTGATCTGTCGTCACTGCCACTGCACGCGCTGCCGCAAGGCGCGCTCGGCGGCGCATGCATCGAACCTCGTGGTGCCGATCGACGGCTTTCGCTTCACACGGGGCGAGGATCGCCTCGGCTCCTACAAGGTGCCCGAGGCGCAGTTCTTCGCGCAGGTCTTCTGCCAGACATGCAGCTCGCCGATGCCGCGCGTCGACACCGGCCGGGGTTTCGTCGTGATCGCGATGGGCGCGCTCGATGCCGATCCCGGCGTCCGCCCGCGCAATCACATCTTCGTCGCCTCGAAGGCGCCGTGGTTCGAGATCACCGATGCGCTGCCGCAGTTCGCGGAGCAGCAGACGCCCTGACCCAGCCGATCACTCCGAGAACTTCCTCTCCTTCCACCAGGGAAAGAACGCCGGCATCTCCGACGACGGCTTCATCGTGAAGCGCGCCGGTCGCTTCTCGAGAAAGCTCTGCACGCCTTCGAACGCGTCGGCCGAGCGGCCCATCGAATAGATTGCCTGCGAATCGACCTTGTGCGCCTCCATCGGATGATCCGCGCCGAGCATCTTCCACAGCATCTGCCGCGCGAGCGCGACCGAGATCGCGCTGGTGTTGTCCGCGATCTCGCGCGCGAGTGCATGCGCGGCGGGCAGCAACTCGGCGGGCGGAACGACTCGCGAGACGAGTCGCCCGGCGAGCGCTTCCGCCGCACCGAAGACGCGCCCCGTCGCGACCCACTCCATCGCCTGCGAAATGCCGACGACGCGCGGCAGGAACCACGAACTCGCCGCCTCCGGCACGATGCCGCGCCGCGCGAAGACGAAGCCAAAGCGCGCGTCCTCGCTCGCGATCCGCACGTCCATCGGCAGTGTCATCGTCGCGCCCACGCCGACGGCGGCGCCGTTCACCGCCGCGATTATCGGCTTCTTGCACTCGAAGATGCGCAGAGTCACGCGGCCGCCGCCGTCGCGGTGCTCGTCGATCTTCTCGTCGCGGCTCGCGTCGAAGGTCTTGCCGCCGCCGCCGAGATCCGCGCCGGCACAGAATCCGCGTCCCGCGCCGGTGACCACGACCGCGCGCACGTCGTCGTCCGCGTCGATCGCGTCGAGCACGTGCAACCAGTCGAACATCATCTGCGTGGTGAACGCGTTCAAACGGTCCGGACGATTCAGCGTCACGGTCATCACGCGGTCGCGCACTTCGGTCAGCAGCGTTTCGTAGGCCATGGCTCCTCCTGGGATCGTTCAGGCAGACGCTTCGAGCCGGACGCCGCAGACGGGCTCCGGCCGGTAGAACGCAGTCGCGCCCGCCGCGCGCAGCGCGGACTCGAGCGGCATCACATCGGCGTCGGTCCACAGCGCGACGATGGTGCCGCCGCCGCCGGCGCCCGCGAGTTTCGCGCCCTGCGCGCCCGCACCGAGCGCCGCTGCGATGAGGCGCTCGTTCGATTCGCCCGAACCGCCGAGGCCGCGCTGGATCGCGTGGTTCTCGTTCATCAGCGCGCCGAAGCGCGCCCACTCGGCGCGCAGCAGCGCGGTCTTGCCCTCGCCCGCGATCGCCGCGACGCGTTCGTACGCGCGCACGACTTCCGGTTCGCCGCGTTCCCAGCGCGCGCGAATCGGCGCGTGGACGGTGCCCGAGTGGTGCGAGACACCGGTGAACGCCAGCACGAACGGAAGCTGCGGCACATGCGGCGCGAGATCTTCCACGGTTGCGAACGGCTCGCCGGGCACCGCCTTGCCCCCGTCCTTCGCGCGCAGGTCGACGTAGCGCAGGCCGCCGAACGCACAGAGGTAGTGGTCGACCCAGCCGCACGCGATCCCGAGCAGCTCGCGCTCGGTTTGGCGCGAGCACTCGGCGAGTTCGTAGGGCGACGACACTTCGCCGCGCCACGCGGCGAGCGCGCGCAGCAGCGCGGCGAGCAGCGCCGTCGAACCGGCAAGGCCGCTGCCGAACGGAATCTCGGAGTCGTAGCTGATGCGCGCCTGCGGCCATTCGTGCTGTGCGGCGAGCGCGGCGCGCGCGATGTCGAAGGGATCGCCCTGGAGTCGCAGATCGTGCTTCGACGCAATGCCGAGCACGGCGCCACCCGTCGCGAGTTCGAGCCGCGCCGCATCGCGGATCTCGACGCGCGCCCGACACGGAACTGCGCAGCCGAGCACCGCACCCCCGTAGAGATCGGACGGATTGCCGATCAGGTTGGCGCGCGCGGGCGCCGTCACGACGAGTTGCCGCGCGCTCATCCGACCGCGATCCGAAGCTGCGTCCAGCCGCAGGACGGAAGCGTGAGATCGAGATCGAAGCGGCCCGACGCGGCGTCCCAGGCGATCGCGATCGGATTTGCGCCGAACGGGTCGTGCGACCTTGCACGCGCCGGCGCGCCCGTCGCCCAGCCGGTGATGCGCACGCCTTCGCCCGCGGCGCCCAGCACGTCGATCGCGACGCCTTCGTCGGTCGCCCGGACATCGGCGATGCGTTTGTCACCGGCGGTCGCGTAGCGCCGCGCGTCGCCGACAATTGCGATCTCGCTGCCCCCGACGCGCGCGATCGGACACAGTACGCGGTAGTCCCACGCGAGCGGATCAAGCGCGAGGTCGAAGCCGCCGTCTGCAGCGACCCGTTCCATGCGACCGCTGCGAAAGTCATGGGCGAGCATCGCCACGACCGGCCGATCAGCGCCGAGATCGGCGAGGTCGACGCGGAACGCCAGCGGCTCCGTGACGCGCGAGGCGTGGAAGCTCGCCAGATAGATCCACGTGCCCAGCGCGTGCGTCGAGTGGGTCGCACCGACGAGCGGCGCGTGCTCCAATACGGCGTGGGCGCGGAAGCAGCGATCGAGCGCGGCGATCGGCGCGTCGGGTTTCACCAGCACGCCGTCGCTGCGGCAGGTACGCAGCACGAGATCGCGGTCGGTGCGGCCGACGCGATCGCCGAGGCCGACCGGGCCGGCGGAGAGCGACGCGAGCAGCGCTTCGGCTTCGGCGTGCGGATCGCCGTCGCGCGGGCCGTCGCCATCGCGGAAGCTGAGGAACACATCCTTGAACGGGTTGAGGCCGAGCGCGCGCGCCAGCGCGTTGCCGTACAGGAACCAGGACCAGAGCGCGCCGCTCCCGATCACGTACTTGTAGTCGCCGCTGGTGCGGATCGATGTGACGTTGCGCAGCGTCACGCTCTGGAACGCGTCCGCCGGCGATGCCATGCACCATTGCAACGTGAGACCCTGCTCGCCCGCCGCAGCGTCGAGTCCCTCCTGCCAGGCGCGCGCACGACCAGGCGCTTCGCGCAAGCCGCGCACGCCGAGGAAGCACTCGATCAACCAGTCGTGCTCGAAGGTCAGGGCACCCCAGCTCGCCGCCTGGTGCAGCAGTTTGGCGTAGAGGGAAGCGTCCTTTGGGTGTGCGCGATCACCGTCGTACCAGGCGTCGTGCGTCGCGAAATACGGCGAGGCGCTCGAGAAGTGGCGGCAATGCGTGGCGAGCGGCGGATCGCCGAGCGCTTCGCGCAACGCAGGGATGCCGTCGGGGAGGATGTCGGGACGCGCGTCCCAGGTCATCAAGCCCGTCGGCGGTACGGAGATGTCGGGATCGTCGAAGGGCCGCAGCTTCTCGTGCGGATAGAACCACGAGTCGAGTTGGAAGACGCGGACCGGAACCTGCTCCTTGCGCAGCGACGCAGCAGTTGCCCGCAACGTCGGTGTGACACCGCCGAGTCCCGGCTCGCTGCGATACCAGTAGGCGGCGCCGTTGTCGGTCCAGTACGAGAGCTTGCCGCCGAGTTCATCGGCGTAGCGACCGGGACGAACGGTGCGATGGCGCGCGCGCAGGAATCCCGCCCAGGCATCGAGACACGCACGCGGACCGCTGCCCGCCCATACCGCCAGCTCGCTTGCGAAACCGGCGGGAATCTCGTCGAGGTCGCCGTGCCAGCCGCAGCGCACGCCGCTCGCTGCCGCTTCGGTGTTGCGCGGTACCGCGATCACCTGCTCATGGAACGCATCGAGTGGCGCGAGCATCAGCGTGCGGCCGTCTGGCGCGAGGAAGAAGAGCGGCTCGACCACCGCGGGTCGGAACGGCAGCAGGAAGAAGTTCGCGCACGACGCATCCGCGGCCGTCGGCATTGCGAATTCGGTGTACTGGTGACCGAACGCACGTGCGCCCTCCGGCAAGCCGTTCGCACCGCGTAGCTCGGGTCGCAGCCACGGCCACGCGACGCTCGGAGCATCGAAGACGCGCGTCGCGATACCGCGCAACGGGCCACTCGCCTCGAGTCGGAACACCAGCACGGATGCGTCGCGGTAGGCGCGCACGCTGGTTCGGAACGGCAGTGAGGATTCGCTCCACCTGACGTCGAGCGCGTCGAAGTCGCCGAGATCGTCGCGGCCGCTGCTCTGCTCGTGCGCTGCGACGTGCGGCTCGCGGATCGATCCGCCCTGCGCAACGCGGAGGGCGATCGCGCCGAGCCAATCGGGTTCGCCCCACGCGACGCGTAGCGAGGCATCCCGCGCGACCTCGATGGCGAGACCGTCCCGGGCAGCGAGGCGAACCGAATCGGGCACGCAACCTCCACACACGAACTCCCGTCGCAGCGCCGCGCGGGGGTGGCATCGTAGCCGATGAACCCCGCTCGCCTGCGGCTCGCTCGGCGCTCCGCTTGCGGGTTGCGCGTCAGCCGCCTTGCGCCACGATCGCGGTATCGTGCCGCGATGGCCCTCTACTTCGCGTACGGATCGAACATGGCGAGCGCGCGTCTGCACGAGCGCGCACCCTCGGCGCGCGCACTCGGCGCCGCGCTGCTTCCCGGCTATGCGTGGCGCTGCAACAAGCCGAGCGCGGATGGGGCCGCGCGCGCGAACCTCGTGCCGGTGAGCGAAGCGGAGACGTGGGGCGTGCTCTATGAGATCCATTCGAGCGACTGGGAAGCGCTCGACCGCGCCGAGGGCGGCTCCGAGCGCATCGTCGTCGAAGTGGTGCGCGACGGCATCCGCGGCGTTGCAGAGACCTACGTCGCAAGTCGCGTTGCGGAAGCCGGGTCGCCCGCTTCCTGGTATCTGGGGCTGGTCGCGGCGGGTGCGCGCGAGCACGCGTTGCCGCCCGCCTGGATCGAGTCGATCGAGGCGCTCGCGCCGCAATCCGAAGCGGTTGCCGGCGAGCGCATCGCGTTCGATGACCCCGCCAACCGATGCTTCGGCTGCAGCCCGCACAACGCGCGCGGTCTGCAACTCGCCTTCACGAAGGTCGATCGCGGCGTGGTCGAGGCACGCTACGTCGCCGCACCCGAGCTGTGCGGGATGGACGGCATCGTCCACGGCGGCGTGCAGGCCGCGATTCTCGACGAGGCGATGGGCTTCGCCGTCCATGCGGCGTTCGAGACTCGCGACGAGGCGAACGCTGCCACGATCGAGCTGAACCTCAGGTACCTGCGGCCGACGCCGACCGGTGAAGAGCTGCTGGTGCGCGCACGTTTCGTCCGCGCCGAAGCGCGCGACGTCTGGGTGGCCGGCGAGATTCGCGATGCCGAGGGCACGCTGTGCACCGAGGCCGAGTCGCGCTGGCGGCGCCTGCGCGCCTAGCCGCGGGCCAACCCCGAAACCCCACCCTCCCGCGCAGCGAGCCAACGCCGAGCGGCGAGACCTAGAGGCCTTTCCCGCGTAGCGAGCCAACGGCGAGCGGCGAGGTCCATCAAGCTTGCGTCAGGTACTGCACGCTGAAGCGCTGGCGCTCGTCCATCCACACCTCGCGCACCGCAAGGCCCACGCCCGCTGCGAGTACGGCGAAGTTTGCGACGTCATACTTGTACGAGTTCTCGGTATGGATCGTCTCGCCCGCTGCGAACCAGAACGGACGGCCCGCCACGCGCACCGTCTGCGCAAGGCTGCTGACCAGGTGCATCTCGACGCGTCCGGCGCTCTCGTCATAGCGCGCGTGGTGGCGGAACCGGGCCAGATCGAAGTTCCCACCCAGTTCGCGGTTGATGCGCACCAGCAGGTTCTGGTTGAAGGCAGCCGTGACGCCCGCGGTGTCATCGTACGCGCGCTCGAGCGTCGCGCGTTCCTTCTTCAAATCGACGCCGATCAGCAAGGCGCCGCACGGGCCTGCGACGCGCGCCATGCGCGCAAGGAAGCGCTGCGCCTGCGGCGGCGTGAAGTTCCCGATCGTCGAGCCCGGGAAGTAGACTCCGCGACGCACCGGTGTGACGCTCGGTCGAGGCAACTCGAACGGTTCCGTGTAGTCGGCGCAAACCGGCAGCACTTCGATCCCCGGATACGCAGCCGCGAGAGCGCGCGCCGATTCCGCAAGCGCTTCCCGCGAGATGTCGATGGGGACGTATCCGGCAGCATCGGGGAGACGGTCCAGCAGCAGCCGCGTCTTGCGCGAAGAGCCACTGCCGTACTCGACCAGCAGACAGCGCGCGCCCAGTAGTGCCGCCATCGCGGACGCGTGCTTCTCCATGATCGAAAGCTCGGTGCGCGTCGGGTAGTACTCGGGCAGATCGCAGATCGACTCGAAGAGCGCGGAACCGCGTTCATCGTAGAAATACTTGCAGGGCAGCGTCTTCTGCGGGTGCGAGAGACCCGTCCAGACTTCGTCGCGGAACTGCGAGACGTCGGGGCCGATGTCGTGAAGGGCAACCGGTGCGCTCATCGAGGATCCCTCGCCAATCGCAATCCGCTCCACTGCCAGCGGGCAGCGGGCGGAAAGAAATTCCGGTAGGTGGCGCGCACGTGATCGCGGGGCGTCGCGCAGGAGCCGCCGCGCAACACGAACTGGTTACACATGAACTTACCGTTGTACTCGCCGATCGCACCGGCGGCTGGGCGAAAGCCCGGGTACGCGACGTACGGGCTCTGCGTCCACTCCCACACGTCGCCAAAGAGTTGTGACAGGCCGTCGACGGTCGCTTCGATCAGCGGCACGGGATGGAGCGAATCGCTCTCGACCAGATTGCCCGCGACCACTGCGCCGGTTGCTGCGATCTCCCATTCCGCTTCGCTCGGCAAGCGCGCATCCGACCAACGCGCGAACGCGTCGGCCTCGTAGAAGCTGACGTGCGAGACCGGCGCCGCGAGATCGAGCGGGCGCAGTCCGCCGAGCGTGAACTCGCACCACGCACCGTCGCGCAATTCCCAGTAGCCCGGCGCGTTCCAGCCTTCGCTGCGCAGCGTCGTGAAGCCGTCCGAGAGCCACCACGCTGGATCGGCGTAGGCGCCAGACAGGGCGAACGCGAGGAACTCGCCATTCGTGACCAATCGCGATGCGATCTCGAACGCGGGCACCAGCACCGGGTGGCGCGGCCCCTCGTTGTCGAAATGGAAATGCGGACCATCCGTGCCGAGTTCGCGAAGCGCCGTCTCGAAGCGATGCCAGCGCAGCGGCGTCGTTTCGACGCAGCTCGACGCGTGCACGAGATCGCCGCGATAGGCGGGTCGCAGCGGATTCGAGGCGAGCAGGTGCTTGGCATCGGTGAGCAGCAGCTCCTGGTGCTGCTGTTCGTGGTGCAGGCCCAGCTCGATCACCGCAAGCGCATCGTCGGCGCGCTCCTTCGCGAGCACTTCGAGGACGTGCCGATCGACGTGCGCTCGATACGCGAGCACCTCGGCGAGCGGCGGTCGCGTCAGCATGCCTCGCTGCGATCGCGGGTGCTGCTCGCCGACGCCGTTGTAGTAGGAATTGAAGAGCACGCGGAATTCGGGGTGGAAGGCGCGGTAGCCCGGCAGCAGGCGTTCGAGGACGAAGGTCTCGAAGAACCAACTCGTATGCGCGAGATGCCACTTCGTCGGGCTCGCGTCCGGCATCGATTGCACGCAGCAATCTTCCGCGGAGAGCGGAGCCGCGATCCGTTCCGTCTGGGCTCTCACACGTGCGTATGCACGCGGGGAAAGCGCCTCGAACGAGGCGTGATCATTCTGCATGGAGCCCCCTCCGGCCCCCCTTCCCCCCAGAGCGAATCGCTTGACGGCATCGGTCAGATGCCGAAACGCGACGAGCGTAGCAGCTAGATCAGGCGCGCCCGCAACGCGACGCCCGCGTCGAGGATGCGAGTTGCGGCGTCGGGCACGAAGGTCGACATCGCGATCTCGTAGCGAAGCTCCGCGTCGGGCTCCGAGAAATTGCGCGCGTGCGGCAGATAGCGGAACCAACCATTCGCGATGCTGACGACGGCGCCCGGCGCACCGGAAAGACGCGACTTCCAATCGAAGCCGACATCGACGGTGGCTTCAGCCGGGACCGCGAGCAACCACGCGGGACCGAGCCGCAGTACCTGCACGCAGACGCTCGGTGTCGCGCCGCCGGCAAAGCGCGGCGCGGTGCGATCGCGCAGATAGGCGCGCGCTGTCGCGATTCGCTGCCGCGCTTCGTCGCGCGGCAGATGTCGCGTGCGTTCGTGGGTCATTGCGAAGAGTTCGCCGACGCCCGGCAGAGGGCTGGTCGGATCGACGTCGAGCGCGGCGAGCGCGCGCTTGCGGCCCGCATCGAGTCCCGCGCGGCGAGCCTCTTCGCCGTCGGCGCCGCCGTGGACGGGCAACGGAAGAAGCACGCAGTCGCCCGCGACCGCGACGTCTGCCTCGGTCGTGATCGCGAGCGCGGCGTGCGCGACCGCCACGCCCACCTCGCGGCCAATCGACTCCATCACCGCGAAGCTCTCGCCGACGCTCTGTCCCTCGATCGCGAAGTCGAGCAGCCCGCGTGTGCGCGGGTCGACGTCGGCGTGCGCGCCCAACGCAAACAGCGCCGTTGCGCCCGGCAGCATCGACTCGACCACGCGCGATGCCGCACCGGGCCAGTCCGCGGAGTAGTCGAGATTGTCGTGCCCGAGCACGGTGGGGTGACAGCCGTGGATGTAGAGGACGGCGAGCGGCGAGCGGTCCGCGCGATCGACGCGCACGACCAGCACCTCGGGATCGAGCGGTCCGTTCGCGACGCGGCGATTGCGACCGATGCGCGCCTCGGCGCGGCCAACACCGAGTCGCGCGGGTGCGGCGCTCGCGTGGGCCAGTTCCGCGGCGGCTACCGCGGCGTCGAAAAGTGCTTCCGACGCGCTGGGTGGTTCGGTACCTCCGAGCCAGGCGACGAATCCCGTCTCGGGTCCCGAGTGGGTGTGGATGCTGCCGACGAGTACGCGCGCCGCGGCAACCCCGGTTCGCCGAGCGATCCGGGCGCGCACCAACTCGGCGTGCGCGGGCGCGAGCAGACACACGTCGAGTTCGACCAACAGGCACTCGCCGCCGCCGGACACGTAGAGCGCGCGGGCAAAGAGCGGATCGTGTACGGCGCGCGCGGTTCCGACCCGCGCTCCGTAGCCCATCATCGGTCCACCAAGCGGCATGTCGAGCGGGACGCGCGCGACGCCTGCGACGAGACTCATGCCCACTTCTCCACTCGGTAACTGACAACGTCCACTGCGGGTCCGATCGCGCTAGTCCGCTTCCCCGCCGCTCCCGGATCGCTCGCTGCGGAGCGTGGCGATGGCGACGCCCTGCACGATCAGCGTCGCCCCGAGGATGGCCCACCACCCGACGGTTTCGCCAAGCGCAACGATGCCGATCGCCATCCCGACGACCGGCTGCACGAAGACGAACAGCGCCATCGTGCTGGCGCTCACCTCGCGCAGCGCGCGGTTCCACGCGACCATTCCCATCGCCGTCGCGAGGAACGCGAGTAGCAGCACCCAGGCGAGCGCAGGCAGCGCGCGCGCCCCATCGAACGACTCCGTCGCCGCGAGCGGTACGAGCGGAATCCACGACAGCAAGGCCGCGAAGATCGCGACGCGAAGTGGGTCGTGACGGTCGACCAGCGGCTTCGCGGCCAGCGTGTAGATCGCCCAGCACAGATGACCCGCCGCGATCAGGAGATCGCCGCCCGCTTCGCCGGCGCCCGCGTCGCCCGCAGCAGGGAAGACGATCAGCACGGTGCCCGCGACACCAAACGCGCCCGCGATGAGGTGCGCGAGCCCGAGCGATTCGCGCAACACGAAGGCTGCGCCGAGCAGGATTCCGATCGGCTCGAGCGGCGAGAGCAACGCGCCGTGCGTCGCGCTCGATCGTTCGAGCCCGACGGCACCGAGGATCTGTGGGAGCGCGAACCCGACCCATGAGAGTGTCAGCAACAGCAGCAGATCGCGACGCGTCCAGCGCGCGTGCGTCACCTCGGTGCGCTCGCCGCGCCAACGCCGAGGGAGCGCTGCCAGCGCGATCAGGAAGACCGCGCCCAGCAGCTGGCGCGCCACCACCAGACCGAAGGGACCGAGTCCTTCGAGCGCCAGCTTCGTCAGCGCCGGCGTCGCGCCGCCAATGCCTTGCGCAATCCAGATCCAGACGAGAGTTACGGGCCTGATTCGCAGCGGGTACCGCTCCCGCGCGCACGGTAGCGGTCGCGACCTGCTTCAGCGCACGCCACGCCGAGCCCGGCGTCGACGCGGCCAGAAAACTGCGGCGACACGCTTGCTAGTTCGTATCGTCTCCGAGCTGCTCGGCGAGGTAGCGTTCTTTCCCGATCTGATCGATGACGTAGAGCTGCGATTCCAACCAGTCGACCGAGTGCTCCTCACTTTGCAGAATTCGTTCGAGGAGCGCGCGCGTACCGTTGTCGCCTTTGTCGCGCGCGAGCGCGATCGCCCGGTTGTAACGGGCCACGGCCTCCACCTCGAGCGCGAGGTCGAGGCGGTGTTGCTCGATCGCGTCTTCGCCCACGCGCACCGGATTCATCCGCTGCATGTTCGGCACGCCGTCGAGGTACAGGATGCGCTCGATCACCGCATCCGCGTCCTTCATCTCGTCGATCGACTCCTCGCGCTTCTTCTTGGCGAGCCGCTGGTAGCCCCAGTTTGCGCACATCTTGGCGTGAATGAAGTACTGATTGATCGCGGTCAGCTCCGCACTGAGAATTTCG
>JANLTC010000145.1:0-47540 GCA_031362725.1 Deltaproteobacteria bacterium
CTCTGCGCCGAGCAGCGATCGGGCCGTCGCGACCGAGATCGCGTCGAAGCCCAGGTGGACGCCATCGGCATCGACGGCGAGCGCAACATCGACACGGCGGTTGATCAGCACGCGCACGCTGCCGCCGCGTCGTCGCGCGGCGTCGCGCGCGGCGGCGACCACGCGTGCCGCCAGCTCGAAGAGCGCGCGTCCATCGAGATCGCGCTCGCGCAGCTGCACCCAGTCGACGCCACCGGAGACCGCGGCTGCGACCGCTTCTTCGAGCGGCATGCGTGCCAGACGCCGGTCGGTGACGAGACAGAGGATCGGTCGGTCACGCATCGACTTCGCGCGCTCGCGGCGTCAGAACGAAGCCAATCCGCCCTGCGGGCTCGACGCCGTGGCGTAGAGGCGCCGCGGGATGCGTCCCGCTTCGTACGCGAGGCGACCCGCTTCGACCGCGAGCCGCATCGCGCGCGCCATCTTCACGGGATCCTTCGCGCCTGCGATTGCGGTGTTCATCAGCACCGCCGTGGCGCCGAGTTCGAGCGCGACCGCGGCGTCGCTCGCGGTGCCGACGCCGGCGTCCACGATTACCGGCACCTCGACCGTTTCGAGGATGATGCGCAGGTTGGTGGGATTGCGGATCCCGAGCCCGGAGCCGATCGGCGCCGCGAGCGGCATCACCGCCGGACATCCCATCGCGGCGAGACGCTGGCACGCGACCGGATCGTCGGACACGTAGGGCAGCACCGAGAAGCCATCGGCGAGCAGGATCCTCGCGGCCTCGAGCGTCGCGGCGACGTCGGGGAACAGCGTGCGTTCGTCGCCGATCACTTCGAGCTTCACGAGTGCGTGACCGAGAAGCTCGCGACCGAGGTGGGCGGTGGTCACGGCCGACTCGACATCGTAACAGCCCGCGGTGTTGGGCAGGATCGTCACGCCGTCGGGCACGAAGTCGAGGAAGCGCTTGCCCGGTTCGCCGGCCTGATGATCCGGAGGGCTAGGCGCTGCGCGCCCTGCGGCCAGATCGACGCGGCGCAGCGCGACGGTGATCATGTCTGCGCCGGACGCGAGCGTGGCATCGCGCATCTGCTCGAGCGATGCGTACTTGCCGCTGCCGACGATCAGGCGGGAGCGGAACGTGTGAGCGCCGAGTGCGAAGCTCTCGGACATCGCGACTAGCCTCCGCCCACCGCTTCGAGGATCTCGATGTGATCGCCCGCGGCGAGCTGTTGGGTGTCGAACGCGGAACGCGGAACGACGCTGCGATTCACCGCCACCGCGATCCGTTTGCCGCCGAAACCGAGCCGCGTGAGCAGTCCGCCAACGCTCGTCTCGTGCGGAATCTCGTGCTCCGCGCCATTGACCACGACCTTCATGTGCTGGTGGAGCATCGAGTCGGCCAAGCTATCCGACAGGCTTTCTGGGGTCAAACGAATCGCCGTTGATTTCCGCCGCATTTCCCGTGGGTTATAAAGCCGCCCGGAGAACCTCTGGCATGTCCGACGCGCGACCGACGCGTGCGCTGATCGATCTCGCTGCACTCGCCCACAACTGGGCCATCGCGCGCCGCGCGGCCGGCGGTCGCCGTGTGATCGCCGTGGTGAAGGCCGACGCCTATGGACACGGCGCGCCCGCGGTGGCGCGTCGCCTGGTTCAAGAGGGCTGCACGCTGTTCGCGGTCGCGACCGCTTCGGAGTTGGCCGCACTGCGCGCGGCCGGTGTCGCTGCGCCGGTGCTGTTGCTGGGCGGCGTGTGCGGAGTGGCCGATGCGCGCAGCGCACTCGCGCTCGGCGCAACGCCCGTGCTGCACGACGAAGCGATGCGCGTTGCGGTCGAAGACGCCGCGGCGTCGCTCGGGCGTCGCGCCGCGGTTCATGTCGAGGTCGATACCGGGATGCGACGGCTCGGCGTTCCGCAGCATGAGGCCACCGCGCTGATCGCGCGCGTCGCGGCGAGCCGACATCTCGCGCTCGAAGGCGTCTCGACGCATTTCGCGCGCGCCGACGAGCCCGATGCTGCGCCGACGCGCGCGCAGGCCGAGGGGCTCGCGCGCGTGCTCGACGCGCTGCGCCAGCGCGGCATCGAGCCGGGCCTCGTTCACCTGGCCAACTCGGCCGGGCTGCTCGGCGCCGAGGCCTGGCAGGATCTGCTCTCCAGCGACGCGGTGCGACCGGGCGTGATGCTCTACGGCGTTGCGCCCGCGCCCCACTTCGCAGCCGCCGGGCTCCGACCCGTGATGACGCTGTCGACGGCCGTCGTCGCGCTGCGCCGCGTCCGCGAAGGCGAGGGCGTCGGCTACGCGGCCGCCTGGCGGGCGCCGCGCTCCGGCTGGATCGCGACCCTGCCGATGGGGTACGCGGACGGCATTCCGTGGTCGCTCGGCCGCCCGGCGGCAGGCGGAACGGTGCTGGTGGCGGGTCGCCGGTGCGCGATCGTCGGTCGCATCTCGATGGATCTCGCGACGGTGTGGTTGGAGGACGACGCGGTGGCGCTGGGCGAGCAGGCGATCGTGTTCGGCGCGGGCGCGCCAGTCGAAGCGCTAGCCGCTGCGGCCGACACGATCGCGTACGAGTTGCTCGTGCGGGTCGGCTCTCGCGTGCCACGGACGGCGCGCGATTGACCGCGCGCGAGCTGGCCACGCAGTGCACGCGAATCGGTGCGGCCGTACTGCCGGCGGTCACAATCGGCGGCGCGCTCGTCGGTTGCGCATGGATGCTGTCGAGCCGCGACGCGGCGACCGCGCGCACTGCGATGATGTCGGCCATCCCGCGCGCGATCGGGCCGCTGGTGGCAGGAATTCTGGTCGCGGCGCGCGTCGGCGCGATGATCGCGGGGGAACTCGGCGCGCTGCGCGCCGGACAGCAGGTCGATTGGTTGCGCGCAGCCGGGCTCGGGCGGCTGCGGCACCTGGTGGCGCCGCGGCTGCTCGCGGCGGCGCTGGTGCTGCCGGTGGCAACGCTCGTGGTCGATGCGTCCGCACTGCTCGCTGCGTCGCTGTTCGGCGCGCCGAACGGTTTCGGCGCGCTGGCGCAACTGGCGCCCGCCGACGTCTGGATCGGACTCGCGAAGGCCGCGCTCTTCGGCGTGACGCTCGCGGGCGTCGCCTCGGCGATCGGGCTGCTCGAGCGAGGCGCATCCCGCGACCTCCCGCGGCTCGCGTCGCGCGGCGCGGTAGCGGCGATGCTCGCGGTGGTCGCGCTCGACTTGCTGTTGGTCGCGAGCCGGTTGTCGTGAGCGCCGTCGCGCTCGAGACCGCGCCGCTGCCGGCGCGCGCGCTCGAAACGAGCGGACTCGGCAAGTCGATCGAAGATCGCGACGTGTTCGCAGCTCTCGATTTCGCGGTCTCGCGCGGCGAGTTCGTCGCGATCTTCGGCGCGAACGGCGCGGGCAAGTCGCTGCTGCTTCGGCTGCTGCTCGGGCTCGAACGACCCGACGCGGGCAGCGCGCGCTTGCTCGGCGGCGACGTCGCGCGACTCTCCGGGCCGGCACGAAGGGCGCTGCTCGCGCGCGTCGGTGTCGTCTTCGAGCGCGATGCGCTCTTCGACGATCGATCGGTCGCGGACAACGTCGCGTTGGCATTGCGCGCCGCGCCGCGGCGACCGGCTGCGGCGGCACGTCGCGCCGTGCACGAGAGCCTGCTGCTGGTCGGCCTGAAGCACGTCGATCATGTGCGCCCGCGCGCGCTGCCCGCTGGCCCGCGACGCCGCGTCGCGCTGGCCCGCGCGATCGTCCATCGGCCCGAAGTCCTGCTCATCGACGAGCCCGCAGCGGGGCTCGATCCGGTCGCGGGCGCTGCGCTCCACGAATTGGTGGCGCAGCTCCGATCCCGCCTCGATCTCTCGGTGCTGGTCGCAACGTGTGATCCGAAGCGCGCGCTGGCACTCGCCGATCGCGGCGTGTTCCTGCACCGCGGTCACATCGCCGCCGAAGGAACGCCCGCCGCTCTGCGCACCCGCGCCGACGCCGCCCTCCAGAAATTCCTATGATCGAGACGGGGCCGGGCGTCAAGTTGTTGGAGCCTTCCGGTCATTCGGTCGCTGGAACGGCGAATCCGCGCGACGATGGGGACCGCATGGCGAAGTCCGGACCGGTGCTCTCGATCGTGATTCCCGCCCTCGACGAAGAGGAGGCGATCGGCGCGACGATCGAGCGCTGTCTCGCCGCGCGCGAGACGATCGTCGCCGAAAGCCCCGTCTCGGAGGTCGAGGTGATCGTCGTCAGCGACGGCTCGACCGATCGCACCGAGGAGATTGCGCGTCGCTACCAGGCCGTGACGGTGCTCGGCTTCGATCGCAACCGCGGCTACGGCGCGGCGATCAAGAGTGGCTTTGCCGCGGCGCGCGGCGACTGGGTCGGCTTCTTGGACGCCGATGGCACCTGCGAACCGGCCTTCTTTGCGACGCTGTGCCGCGCGCTCGCGGCGAAGAACGCCGACGTCGCGCTGGGCTCGCGGATGGGTCCGGGCTCCGAGATGCCGCTGGTGCGCACGATCGGCAACACGGTGTTCGCGCTGATCCTCGGTGTGCTGTCGCGCCAGCGCATCGGCGACACCGCGAGCGGAATGCGCGTGCTGCGAAAAGCCGTGCTGCCCGATCTCGATCCGATGCCCGACGGTCTGCACTACACGCCCGCGATGACGGCGCGCGTGCTGCTCGAAGGCAAGCTGATCCTGATCGAGGAGCCGATGCCGTATGCCGAGCGGATCGGTGAGTCGAAGCTGTCGGTGGCGCGTGACGGCGTTCGCTTCCTGGTCTCGATCGTGCGGGCCGCGGCGATCTATCGGCCCGCGCGACCGCTGTTGCTGTTCGCGGCCGCCTTCGCGTTCGGCGCGCTGCTGCTCGGTTCGGGACCGTCGCTGCACTGGCTGCGCCACCGCGCGCTCGAGGAGTGGATGACCTACCGCGTGCTCGCCGCGTTCCTGCTCGGCACCGCGACGACGATCCTCGCGTCGGCCGCGGTGGTGGCGGAGCAGATTGCGTCGATCGCGCATGGTCGCCCGACGGCGCGCAGCGGCGTCACAGGCCTGCTGGCGCGCGTCTTCGGTCGCCGTGCGGCGCTCGTGTCGAGCGCGCTGCTGTTCGCGGTGGCGGTGGCGGTGTGCTGGCCGGGCATCGTCGAGTACGTCACCACCGCGCACGTGCAGATGCACTGGTCGCGCGTGGTACTGTCGTCGCTGCTCAGCCTGATCGCGCTCACGCTCGTCACGACGCTGTTTCTCAGCGAGACGATCGACCTGATCCGCGCCCAGCGGAGCACCCGCGAAGCGCTCCCCGCCCCCGATCGAACCCGCCCCGCCTGCTAGTCCGCCCTCGATCTGGCGACGTTCGTTGCGCGCGTTGCGCACGGCACGTCCCCAGGTTGCGTTCGCAGGTTGACTTGATGTCGGGGCACGGGTAAATCACAGCGGTTCCCCTCTCTCGTCTCGGCCCGAAGGAGCTGCGCATGGCCCCCAAACCCTCGCGCCGCGTGGCGCGCGCGCTGTTATCGGTTTCCGACAAGACAGGACTCGTCGAACTGGCCCGTGGACTCGCGAAGCTCGGGGTCGAACTGGTGGCGTCGGGCGGCACCGCGACGGCGCTGCGCGACGCTGGCCTCAGCGTGGTCGACGTTGCGCAGCTCACGGCGAGTCCCGAGATGCTCGGCGGGCGCGTGAAGACGCTGCACCCGCGAATCCACGGGGGACTTCTCGCGCGCCGCGATCTCGCGAGCGACCAGCAGGACATGGCGGCCCACTCGATCCGGCCGATCGATCTCGTGGTCGTGAACCTCTACCCGTTCGAGAAGACCATTGCGAAGGCGGACGTGTCGCTCGAGGACGCGATCGAGAACATCGACATCGGCGGCCCGTCGATGCTTCGTTCGGCAGCGAAGAACCACGACTACGTCGGCGTGCTCACCGATCCCGGCGACTACGCCGCCGTGCTGGCGGAACTCGACGCCAACGACGGCGCGCTCTCGGGCGAGACGCGGCGCCGGCTCGCCGTCGCCGCGTTCGCGTGCACGGGTCGCTACGACACCGCGATTCACGCGTGGCTCTCGGCCAACCTGGTCGCGGGCGCGCCGGCAGAGGGTTTCCCGGAACGCCTCCACATCGATCTGCCGCGCGCGCAGTTGCTCCGCTACGGCGAGAACCCGCACCAGGGCGCGGCGCTCTACGGCGGCTTCCTCGACGCGGTCGAGTCGCTGCACGGCAAGGAGCTGTCGTTCAACAACGTCGTGGACGCGCAGGCCGCACTGGCGTTGATCCTCGATTTCGACCCCACCGCTGCGTGCGCGCTCGCGATCCTGAAACACAATACGCCGTGCGGAGTAGGGCAGGGCACGACGCCGCTCGATGCATGGCGGGCGGCCTACGCGACGGATCCCGACTCGCCATTCGGCGGCATCATCGTCGTGAATCATCCTTTCGATCTGGCGCTCGCGAAGGACGTCGACGAGATCTTCACCGAGGTGCTCATCGCGCCGGAGTTCACGCCGGACGCGCTCGCGTTGCTGCGCAAGAAGAAGAACCGGCGCTTGTTGCGCTATCGGCCGGAGCGCATCGATCGAGCCGAGTTCGACATCCGCCACGTCTTCGGCGGTCTGCTCGTGCAGCAGCCGGACCTCTCGCCCGAAGCCGCCGACTCCGCCCAGGTCGTGACCGCGCGCAAACCCAGCGAAGAAGAGCTGCGCGCACTCGCGTTCGCCTGGCGGGTCGTCAAACATGTGAAGAGCAACGCGGTGGTGTTCGCGAAGACCGATCGGACGCTCGCGATCGGCGGCGGGCAGACCTCGCGCGTCGACGCGGTGCACGTGGCCTCGGCCAAGGCAGCGCGGGTCGGCAATTCGCTGGCGGGCTCGGTGCTCGCGAGCGATGCATTCTTCCCGTTTCCGGATGGCCTCGAGACGGCGGTCGGCGCGGGCGCGACCGCCTGCGTCCAGCCGGGCGGTTCGACCCGCGACGCGGACGTGATCGCCGCGGCCGACCGGCTCGGGATCGCGATGGTCTTCACCGGAGCGCGCCATTTCCGCCACTAGGAGCTGACGCGGTGCGGGTGCTGATCCTCGGCAGCGGCGGACGCGAGCATGCCCTCGCCTGGAAGATCGCGCGGAGCGCGCGCGTGACCCGCGTGCTCGTGGCGCCCGGCAGTGACGCGATCGAACGGGAGGCGCACTGCTTCCCGATGGTGAAGGCGGGCGACACGGAGGCGGTGATCGCGCTCGCACGCCGCGAACAGGTCGACCTCGTGGTGGTCGGTCCCGAGGACCCGCTCGTCGCCGGCATCGCCGATCGCTTGCGTGACGCCGGCTTCGCGGTCTTCGGTCCGTCGCGCGCGGCTGCGCAGCTCGAGGGCAGCAAGTCGTTCGCGAAAGAATTCATGCGTCGCCACGCGATTCCGACCGCGGCGTTCGCGGTGTTCGACGAACTCGAGGCCGCGCGCGCCCACGTGCGCAAGCTGGACGGACCTTGCGTCGTGAAGGCCGACGGACTCGCGGCCGGGAAGGGCGTCGCGGTGTGTGACGACGCGGCCGCGGCGGAGCGCGCACTCGCGGAGATCATGACCGAGCGTCGCTTCGGCGCCGCCGGGGCGCGCGTCGTCGTCGAAGAGCGCCTGGTCGGCCAGGAGGTCTCGTATTACGCAGTCTCGGATGGACGCAACGTGGTGTCGCTTGCCGGCGCGCAGGATCACAAGCGCGCGCTGGATGGCGATCGCGGCGAGAACACCGGCGGCATGGGCGCGTACTCGCCAGCGCCCATCTTCACCCCTGCGATCGAGAAGCGCGTGCTCGAAGAGATCGTCCATCCGACGATCCGCGGCATGGCGGCCGACGGCCATCCGTTTCAGGGCGTGCTCTTCGTCGGACTGATGATCGACTCGGCGGGCACGCCGAAGGTCATCGAGTTCAACGTGCGCTTCGGCGATCCCGAGACCCAGGTGCTGCTGTTGCGTCTCGACGGCGATCTCGCGGCGCTGCTCGACGCCGCGGCGCGCGGGCGCCTCGAAGCGGCCGTCGCACCGGAGTGGCACGGCGCGGCGGTGTGCGTGGCGCTGGCCTCGGGCGGCTATCCGCGCGAATACGCAACGGGCAAGCCGATCGCCGGTCTCGAAGCGGCCGAGCGCGATCCCGACGTGATCGTGTTTCACGCGGGCACGCGCTGGGTCGCGGCGGAGGCCGTGGGCGGCGACGCGGGTCATTTCGTCACCGCTGGCGGGCGCGTGCTCGGCGTCACCGCGCGCGGCGCGACCGTCGCCGAAGCGCAGCGCCGCGCGTACGCCGCCTGTTCGCGGATTTCGTTCGAGGCGATGCACTTGCGCCGCGACATCGCGGAACGCGGCGTCGGCGCGTGAAGCAGGTCACCGCGCGTCGCGATCTGCTCGGGGAGGCGGTGGCGCACGTCGCGGCCAGCGGCCTGCTGGCGTTCCCGACCGAAACGCTCTGGGGCCTCGGCGCCGATGCGCGCTCGGAAGCGGCGGTCGCGCGGTTGCGAAGCTGGAAACAGCGTGGCGATGACCAGCCGCTCTCGGTGCTCGTGACGGGCGCCGATGCGCTGCCGGCGCTCGGCATCGATGCCGCGCGGCTCGCGCGCGAGCTGGCCGACACGTTCTGGCCGGGTCCGCTCACGCTGGTGTTGCCGTGCCGTGGGCGTTTCGCAAAGGGTGTCGCGCGCGCCGATGGTGCGCTCGGCGTGCGTTGCTCGCCGCATCCCGTCGCCGGTGCGCTGGCGCGCGCGCTCCACGCGGCCGGGATCGGGCCGATCACCGCAACCTCTTTGAATCGACACGGCGATCCGCCGGCGCGAACGCGCGCGGAAGCCGCGATCGCGTGTGCGGACGACGGCGCCTCGCCGCTGCTCTTCGTCGGCGACGGTCTCGATGCGGGCGGCGGTCGGCCCAGCACGGTCGTGGATCTCACCGGCGCGAAGCCGATCGTGCTGCGCTGGGGCGCGCTCGGCCGCGATTTTCTCGTTCCGCTGCTGCGAGGCAGCATGCAATGACCGATGTCCGCGCCTTCCGCGCGCTTCGCTACGACCCGGCGCGGGTCGACCTCGGCCGCGTCGTCGTGCCGCCCTATGACGTGATCGCGCCCGAGGAGCGCGCCATCTACTGGGATCGCGATCCGCACAACGCGATCCGGCTCGAACTCACGCGTGACGCGGCCGACGAGGCCGCGACCGACTACCACGAGGTCGCGCAGGCGCTCGCCGCATGGCAGCAGGACGGGGCGCTGCTGCGCGACGCGCGTCCGGCGCTGTACGCGCTGCGCCAGCGTTTCACCGCGCCCGATGGCAGCGAGCATGTGCGCGACGGCTTCTTCGCACTGCTCCATCTCGAAGACTACGAGCGCCGGATCGTGCGACCGCACGAGCGAACGCTGTCGGGCCCGAAGGCGGATCGCCTGAAACTCTTTCGTGCGACCGCCGCCAATCTCTCGAGTGTGTTCCTGCTGTACGAGGATCCGCAGCGCACGTTGAACGAGCTGCTCGCCGCCCGGCTCGACGCGGGTCCGGCGGCAGTCGCGCGCGATTCGGCGGGCGTCGAGCATCGGCTCGTTCCCGTCGAAGATGCCGGCGCCATCGAACGCGTGGCCCGCTTCCTGGCGGATCGCCCGGTCGTGATCGCCGATGGCCATCACCGCTATGAGACGGCGCTCCGGTATCGCGACGAGCAGCGCGCCAAGGCGGGCCGCGCTGCGGCAGAGGCACCGTTCGAGTTCACGCTCGCGTACTTCGCGAATGCCTATGCGCCGGGAACGCTGCTGCTGCCGATCCACCGCGTGGTGCGCGAAGTGCCCGCGCCGGACGACGCGGCGTGGACGGCGCGACTTCCCGGGTGGACGCAACAGCGCGTTGCGTTGCCGGGTGCGGAAGCGATTCCGGCGCTGCTCGAACGTCACCTCGCACCGCTCGCGGATCGCCATGCGTTCGCCGCGGACGACGGTTCGGGGCTACTGCGGATCTTCTCGCGCGCGCGCACGGAGGCCGACGATCTGTCGATCCGCGTGCTGCACGCCGAAGTGTTGCAAGGCGTCTTCGGTCTCGATGACGCCGCCGTGCGTGATGGCGCCGTCGCGTTCCCGAAGCACGCGCCCGAAGCGGCGCGCGAGGTGCGCAGCGGGCGCGGCAGCGTCGCGCTGTACCTGAATCCGCTCGCCGCCGAGGACGTGTTCCGCGTCACGGCGGCCGGCGAGATCCTCCCGCAGAAGTCCACCTTCTTTCATCCGAAGCTGCCCTCGGGACTGGTGTTCCGGCTGCTCGACGGGCGGGACTTCGCGTGAAGCCGCGCGGCCGCCGCGAGCCGCTCCAGCTGGGTGGCCTGGTGGCGGGAGTGCTCAGCGACCTGGGGCTCGGCGAGGCTTCCGCGATCGTTCGGATCGCCCAGTGCTGGGAAGCAGCCGTCGGTCCCGAGGTCGCCGCTCACTGCCGTCCCTCGGCGCTGCGCGGATCCGTGCTCGAGGCCACCGTCGACAGCAGCGTCTGGTGTCAACAGCTCCAGTTCCAGAGCCGCGAGATCCTGGCTGCGCTGCGCCGCGAGTTGGGCGACGCGGCGCCTTCGGACCTGCGGCTTTTCGTGGGTTAGATTGGCTTTGCCCGAGGGAGGCCCGATGCACGAAGACTCGCAGCTCGAGAACAGCACGGTCGCGGATGGATCGGGCGGCGTCGGACTGCGCTGCGACTTCTGCGGCGAGCAGGCGACGAGCGTGCGTCGTGTCGCGATCGACCAGGACTACGACCGCTTGCAGACGCCGCATCGCGAACTCTATGCGTGCCCGTCCTGCTCCGACCGCAAGGAGCGCTCGCGCCGCGGCCTCGATCGCTGATCCAAAGTCTGCGTTTTCCCTTGCCGCGCCTGCGGGCGTCGCCTAGATTGCCCGCCCGCTCTGCCCGGCGTGCAGGTGTGCGCTGGACCTCGTGATTTCCGCTCTCGTCCCAGTCTGTACTGGCTCACGCACTCGGAGTCTCCCCGAATGGTCAAGATTCGACTCTCGCGCCTTGGCGCGAAGAAGCGCCCGTTCTATTCGGTGGTCGCGATCGACCATCACGCGCGTCGCGATGGCCGGCCGCTCGCGTACCTCGGCACCTACAACCCGATCACGACGCCGAAGCAGATCCAACTCGACGGCGAGAAGATCGATGCGTGGGTGAAGAAGGGCGCGCAGCTGAGCGACGCCGTCACCGCGCTGTTGCGCGAGCAACGCCGTCGTGGTGTCACGACCGGGGGCGCGTAGACATGGAACAGAGCAAGCCCGCCGAATTGGTCGAGTTCATTGCGAAGGCAATCGTCGGGGAGCGCGACGCGGTGCGCGTCCACGAGCAAGAAGGTCAGGTCCTCGAGCTGGAGACGGCGCAAGCGGACCGCGGACGCGTGATCGGACGCCAGGGTCGCGTTGCGAAGGCGATGCGCATCGTGCTCGCCGCGTCGCGTGGAGGCGCCGACCATCGCCTGGAGATCGTGGACTAGGGCGCTCGGGGAGCGTCTCTGCCGTGGCACTCGTCGTGATCGGGAAGGCGCTCGGATCGCATGGGACGCGCGGCGAAGTCCGCGTGCGCTGGCTGGGCGACGGACCCGGCAACTTGATGCGGGCGCCGCGCCTCGCGCTCGGAGAGAACGGAGCAGATCCAGCGCTGCGCTGGTACGAGGTGAAAGAGGTCGCGTCCGGGCGCGGCGGTGAGGTGAGAGTCGAACTCTGCGGGATCGAGACGCGGGAGGAGGCCGCGGCACTGGCGGGCCTGCTGGTCCTCGGTGACCCGAGTCACCTCGAGCCTCTCCCGGCCGGCGAGCACTACTGGTACGAATGGATCGGGTGCGTGGTTTTCGCGAGCGACGGCCGCAAGCTCGGCATCGTAAAGGAACTGTGGGCGGCGGGGGCGCACGACGTCCTCGTGGTGGAGGATCCAGAAGCTCGGGAGTTGTTGTTGCCCGCGGCGCGGGAGCTGCTTCGCGAAGTGGATGTCGAAAATCGTCGCATCGTGATCGAGGTGCCTGCAGGTCTCCTCGATGGCTGGTGAGTCCGGTTGAACGATGTTGATCGACGTCATCACGATCTTCCCGGGGCTCTTCGAGCCGTTTCGCACCACGTCGCTGCTCGGTGCGGCCTGTCGCGACGGGATTCTCGAGCTAGTCGTCCACGACTTGCGTGAGTTCACGAAGGACCGCCACCGCACGGTGGACGACACGCCCTACGGCGGCGGTCCGGGAATGGTGATGCGGCCGGAGCCTCTGGTCGAAGCGATCGAGGCGTTGGCCGGACCGAAGGGAGCATCGAGAAGCGCACGGGTCTTGCTGTTGACGCCACAAGGACGGCGCTTCGAGCAGGGCTTGGCACAGCAGTTGGCGCACGAGGGGCATCTCGTTCTCGTGTGCGGTCGCTACGAAGGCGTCGACCAGCGCGTGATCGAGATTGCGGTCGACGAGGAGGTTTCGATCGGGGACTACGTGCTCGCGGGTGGCGAGCTGCCGGCGCTGGTGCTGATCGAGGCGGTGACGCGACTCGTGCCAGGCGTGATGGGCAACCCGGAGTCCGCCGAGACCGAGTCCTTTCAGACGGGGATGCTCGAAGGGCCGCAGTTCACCAGACCGGCCGCGTACCGAGGCATCGAGGTTCCCGCAGTCTTGAAATCGGGCGATCATCAGGCGATCGCCCGCTGGCGGGCCGACGAGGCCCATGCGATCACGAAACGGCGCCGGCCCGATCTTCTCGGGCAGGGGCGTGGAGAGGAAGAGCGATGAACCGGCTGGATGGGATCGAAGGGGTGGCGCGTCGCGACCTGCCGCCGTTCCGAAGCGGCGACACGCTGCGCGTTTCCGTGCGCGTGGTCGAGGGCGAGAAGGAACGCACGCAGATCTTTGAAGGGGTGTGCATCCGCCGCCGTGGCAACGGCTCGTCCGAGTCGTTCACCGTGCGCAAGGTGTCCTACGGCGTCGGCGTCGAGCGCATCTTCCCGGTGCAGGGCCCCGTGGTCGAGAAGGTCGAGATCAAGAGCCGCGGCCACGTCCGTCGCGCCCGCCTCTACTACCTCCGCGACCTGCGCGGCAAGAAGGCCCGCCTGCGCTCCAAGATCCGCGACCTCTCCTCGCTTCTCGTCCCCGCCGAGGAAGTCGAAGCCGTCGAAGCCCCGCCCGCCGAAGCCGAGTAGAGGAGAAAGGGGACGGTCCTCGCCGTGGACGGGCCGAGGACTTCGGGGACACGCTTCAGTCCCCGGCGTCGAACGCGCCCTCGAGATGCCGCAACGACCAGCCCCGCCCTGCGTCCCACTCGCAAGCGACGACGTCGAAGCGGACGCGCGCTACGCGACCCGGGTGCTCTGCGAGCCACGCGGTAGCGCCGCGCACCAGCCGCTCGCGCTTGCGGAAGTCGACCGCCTCTTCGGGCGCACCGGCCGCCCGCGAACGCCGCGTCTTCACCTCGACGATCACCAGCAATCGTCCACGCATCGCGACCAGATCCAGCTCGACCCTTCCGGCGCGAACGTTGCGCCCGACGATTCGGTAGCCCCGCGCGGCGAGATGCGCGGCGGCGCGCGCTTCGCCTTCGATGCCGAGCGCGCGGCGACTCGCGTTCGCCGCATCGTCGTCGGCTCGCTCGAGAACCGGCGCCGCGGTGGAGTCGCGCCGTTCCGATGCGTCTCGGTCGACCGGGGGCCTGCGTGCGGCCATGCCGTCGTCTCCGCGGGACCGGGTGGGGCGGACCGGCAAGCTAGCATGCGATCGCCGTGGGCACGCTCCATCTCGTCGCGACGCCGATCGGCAACCTCGAAGACGTGACGCTGCGCGCATTGCGCGTGCTGCGCGAAGCCGATCTGGTGTTCGCCGAGGACACGCGTCGCACGCGCGTGCTGCTCGATCGACACGCGATCGCGCAGCGGCCCCGCTCGCTGCATGCGCACAACGAGTCCGCGCGCATCGCGGAAGTGCTCGCGGCGCTCGCGGCGGGGCAGCAGGTGGCGCTGGTCTCGGATGCCGGCACGCCGCTGGTCTCCGATCCCGGGGAGAAGCTGGTCGCTGCGGCGATCGCGGCGGGACACACGATCGTGCCGCTGCCCGGCGCGTCGGCAGTGATCGCGTCGCTGGTGGCGTCGGGACTCGCGACGACGCCGTTCACGTTCCTCGGCTTCCTGCCGCGCAAGGCGGGCGAGCGCGACCGCCTGCTCGCGAGCTTCGGTCTGCGCGCGGAGACGATCATTCTCTTCGAGTCACCCCGCCGGGTCGCTGCGACGTTGCGCGCGCTCGAGGCGCAACTCGGCAATCGGACCGGCTGCGTCGCGCGGGAACTCACCAAGTTGCACGAGGAGTTCGCGCGCGGGACGCTCGCGGAACTTGCCGCGTGTTTCGCGAGCGGCGCGCGCGGCGAGGTGACGATCGTCGTGGCGGGCGCGTCGGCGGCGGAACGTGCCGCCACCGAGAGGGCGCGCATCGAGTCGCAGCCGCAAGATCTCGACGCGCGCATTGCCGCGCTCAGCGCGCAGGGGCTCCACGCGAAGCAGGTCGCCGACGCGATCGCCGCGGAGATGGGCGTGTCGCGGCGCGACGCCTACGCGCGAGTGATCGCGTCCCGCGAGACCGGGAGCCGGTGAGCGTCATGCGAGCGCCTCACGATGAGGCAGCCAGCAGCGCGGCGAGTCCTGCTTCGTCGAGCAACGCGACGCCCAACTCGCTCGCTTTCGCGAGCTTTCCTCCCGGATCCGCTCCCGCAACGACGTAGCTCGTCTTCTTCGACACCGAGACGGTGACCTTGCCGCCGGCGTCCTCGATGCGCCGCTTCGCTTCGTCGCGCGTGAGGCTAGGCAGCGTCCCGGTCAGCACGAAGGTCTTGCCTGCGAGTGGACCCTCGCCCCGACGCCGCGGCTCGCCGCGCGGCCACGAAACGCCGAGTGCGATCAGATCCGCGATCTCGCGGCGGTTGCGCTCGTCTGCGAAGAAACGCACCAGGCTCTCCGCGATCGTCGGCCCCACGCCTTCGATCGACTCGAGTTGCGCCTGCTCGGCGCCCATCAGCAGCGCGAGATCGCCACCGGCGTGCGCGGCCAGCAGTTCCGCCACGCCGGCGCCGACGTGACGGATGCCGAGTCCGTAGAGGAAGCGCGCGAAGGTCGTGTGGCGGGCGCGTTCGAGCGCCGCGACACGATTCGCAGCCGACTTCTCGCCCATCCGTTCGAGGCCCGCGAGCGTCGCTGCATCGAGGCGAAACACGTCGGAGATGCGCGCCACACGGCCCTGCGCGACGAGTTGCTGCACCAGCTTGTCGCCGAGCCCTTCGATGTCGAGCGCCGCGCGGCTGCCGAAATGCCGCACGTTGTTCACGAGCTGCGCGGGGCAGTCGAGGTTTGCGCAGCGCGTGACGGCTTCCCCTTCGAGTCGCACCGCTTGCGAATGACACACCGGACACTGGCTGGGCATCTTCCAGCGCCGCGCGCCCCGTCTCCGCTCGTCCTTGACCACGCGGACGACCTGCGGGATCACGTCGCCGGCGCGCTGCACCACGACGGTGTCGCCGACGCGCACGTCCTTGCGTTCGACTTCGTCCTGGTTGTGGAGCGACGCGTTCGAGACCGTGACGCCGCCGACGAAGACCGGCGCCAGTTTTGCGACCGGCGTGAGCGCGCCGGTGCGACCGACCTGCACTTCGATCGCGTCGACCACGGTGGTCGCTTGCTGCGGCGGAAACTTGAAGGCAATCGCCCAGCGCGGTGCGCGCGGCAGGTTGCCGATCTCGAGTTGCCACGCGATGCGATTCAACTTGAAGACCGCGCCGTCGACTTCGATCGGCAGCTCGTCGCGCGCGGCGAGCACGCGTCGGTAGTAGGTGATCGCCGCGTCGACGTCGGCGCACACCTCGCACTCCGCGGAGACCCGGAATCCCCAGTCGCGCAGCACCGCGAGCGTTTCGGCCTGGCTCGCGACGCCAGCCGGCAGGCCCTCGGCGAGCGCGTAGGCTCGGAACTCGAGCGAGCGCAGCCGCTCGATGTCGACGTCCTCGTGCTGGCGCAGCGATCCAGCGGCCGCATTGCGCGGGTTCACGAAGGGTTCGTCGCCGCGCTCTTCGCGGATCCGATTGAGGCGACGGAACGCGCGCAGCGGCAGCACCACCTCGCCGCGAATCGACGCGCGGGCCGGCGGCTCCGCCGTCGCGATCGCGGCCGGAATGGTCATCACATGCCGGAGGTTCGCCGTGACGTCTTCGCCGACGCGCCCATCCCCTCGGGTTGCGCCCGCCATGAGTGCGCCATTTTCGTACACGAGCTCAACTGCCGCGCCGTCCAGCTTGAGCTCCGCGGCGTACTCCACGGGCGACTCGGCGCCGAGCAGGCGCCGGACTCGCTCGTCGAATGTACGAAATTCAACCTCCTCCATCGCGTTGTCCAGCGACAGCATCGGAACGCGATGCTCGAACGGCGCGAAACTTGCGTGAGCGGCACGGGCACCTACCCGCTGGGTGGGCGAATCCTGGCGCAACAGATCCGGCCAGGCGCTTTCGAGGTCCGCGAGTTCCCGGTGCAAGCGGTCATACTCGGAGTCGGCGATCTCGGGTTGGTCGCGCAGGTAGTAGAGCGCGTCGTGGCGATTGATCTCGGCGATGAGCCATTCGATGCGCCGTTCCGCGATCGAGCGATCGGTACTCGCCACGATGAGTCCAACCCCCAAGGGCGCTTTTGGTAAAGGCAGGAAGGGATCCCGGCGATGAAACGGGTAGCCCGCCCCGGCGGTCGCAACCAGCTGAGCCAGCAGCAGACCGCGGCGCAGCACCCCAGGAGTGACGCACGCGTGCAAGGCCCGATTGCCGACGAGCCGCGGGACGACGAGCTGCGCCAGCTGCTCGACGCCACTACCGACGGCTTCGCGCTGGTCCGGGCGGGCCGCGTCGTGTGGGCGAACGCGGCACTCGCCGGGCTCGCGGGCACGCCGGATCGCAAGGATCTCGTCGGCGCTCGTCTCGCGGAACTGTTCACCGATTCCGGCCATGGGCTGCCAGCTGGAGACGTCGAGGGCGCGATTCGCTGTCGGCTGGTCCGACCCGGGCAGGAGCCGCGCTCGGTCGTGGTCGAGCCGATCGGCGCTCCGCGCGACGGAGTCGGCACGTCGCGCCAGGGCGCGCCCTCGAGCCGCGCGTTCCGGGTGCGCGACATGACGGATCTCCTTACGCTGGAGTCCGAAGTGCTTCGAAGCGGCCGACAGCTCCACGATGCGAACCGCGAAGTGATCGCGCTGCGTGAACGACTGCGCATCGAGACGACGGAGCGCGAGGAGATCCTCACCGTCGTGAGTCACGAGCTGCGCACGCCGATCACGGTGATCGCCGGCTTCAATCGGTTGTTGTTGGCAGGCTCGGTCGGTCCGCTGACCGATCGCCAGACGCATTTCCTCGAAGAGAGCCAGAAGAGCTGCCAGCGCCTCAACAACTTCGTCGCGAACCTGCTCGAAGCCGCCCGTCAGGGCGCCTGCGTCGGTCCGCTCGAGGTGACCGAAGCGCCCATTCGCCCCACCATCGATACGGTGCTCGAACTGCTCGCGCCGCTGCTGCGCGAGGGCCGCGTGACGGCTGTCGTCGCGATCGACCCGGAAACGCCGCGTGCTCGATTCGATCCGCCTCGGATCGAGCAGGTGCTGACCAATCTGATCGGCAATGCGCTTCGCTATGCGCCGCACGATTCGACGATCGCGGTCGGCGTCCGTCGCGCCACCGCGGCCGGGCGCGACTTCGTCGAGATCTCGATCGCCGACGCGGGGCCCGGCGTGCCGGCGCGCGATCGCGAACGGATCTTCGAGCCCTACGTCCAGGTCGAAGCGCAGCGCGCGGGCGGCCTGGGCCTTGGGCTCGCAATCTGCAAGCGCATCGTCGAGGCGCACGGCGGCGTGATCCATGTCGACGCGAGTGCCGACGGCGGGAGCCGCTTCGTGTTCCGGCTGCCGGCGGCGACGCTCGTACTGGCGCGGGGCGCGTGATGGCCGCTCAGCGCCCCACGCGGCGCAGTCCCGATCCGCTGCCGACCGAGCGCGTGCGCCGGATCCTCGTGGTCGACGACGCCGAGGGCATCCGCACCTATCTCGCGAATCTGCTCGAGTTGCGCGGCTTCCAGGTCGACACCGCCGAGGACGGCCGGCGCGCGATGGCGCTACTCGACGCGGGGGCCAATCCCGACGTCGTGTTGATGGACGTGATGATGCCCGGCATGGACGGGCTCGAAACGCTGCGCCGGATGCACGAACGCTGGCCGCGCATGCCGATCGTGATCCTCTCGGTGGTGGGCCGCGCCAGCACGATCGTGCAGGCAATTCAGCTCGGTGCGTCGGACTACCTGAACAAGCCCTTCGAAGAAGAAGAGCTGGAAGCGACGCTCCGCGTCGTGCTCGAAACGCGAGAACTCGAGCAGGAGCGCTCGCGGCTGCTCGAAGAACTCGAGGAGGGCACGCGGACGGTCGCCTGGCATGGCGAGGCGATGCGCGGTGTCACCTCCGTGATCGAACAGATCTCGGGAACCGACGTCACCGTGCTGATCAGCGGCGAGAGCGGCGTCGGCAAGGAGGTCGTCGCGCGCGAGATCCACCGGCGCTCGCCGCGTACGAATCGGCCTTTCGTGAAGGTCAACTGCGCGGCGCTTCCGGAAGATCTGCTCGAATCCGAACTCTTCGGCTATGAGCGCGGTGCGTTCACCGGCGCCGTGTCGCGCAAGCCCGGCAAGTTCGAGATCGCCGACACCGGCACGATGTTCCTCGACGAGATCGGGGAGATGAGCCCGCCGCTGCAGGCCAAGCTGCTCCAGGTGCTCCAGGACTCGACGTTCTCGCGCCTCGGCGGCAACCGCGAGATCCGCGTCGACGTGCGCGTGCTGTGCGCCACCAACCGTCGGCTCGAAGACATGGTGGCCGCGGGCACCTTTCGCGAGGACCTCTACTACCGGCTCAACGTCGTCGACGTGCGCATCCCGCCGCTTCGCGAACGACGCGAAGAAGTGCCGGGCTTCGTCGAGATGTTCCTGCACCGCTATTCGATCAAGTACGGCAAACCGCCGCGCAAGCCGAGTTCCACGCTCACCCGCGCCATGGAGCGCTACCCGTTCCCTGGCAACGTCCGCGAGCTGGAGAACCTGATCAAACGCGTGGTCGTGCTGGAGAGCGAGACCAGTGTCGTCACGGATTTGCTGGGCGGCGATCGGATGCGGGGTGCCGCCGATCGGCTGCAGATCGTGATCGATGAACTGACCGCCACGGCCGGCCAGCTGCCGCTGCGGGAAGTCGCGCGCCGCGCCGCGCAGGAAGCCGAGCGCGCGACGATCGATCGCATCCTGCACCGCACGCAGTGGAACCGCAAAGCGGCCGCCCGCGTGCTCGGCGTCTCCTACAAGACGCTGCTGCAGAAGATCCGCGACTGCGGACTAGAAGAATCCTAGTTCCCGCGTAGCGAGCCAACGGCGAGCGGCGAGTTCACAAAGCCGCTCCCGCGTAGCGAGCCCGCGGCGAGCGGCGAGATCACAAGGCCGCTCCCGCGTAGCGAGCCAACGGCGAGCGGCGAGGATCATCAAGCCCGCTCGATCTCCACGTCGATACGCAGTCGATCCGCCTCGCGCTCGAGCGCCGCAGCCAGTTGCGCGACGTCGAGTCGCTCCGGAACCTCGACCATCATCGTCATCTCGTAGTGCGGCGAACCGCCTTCGCCGGGGCGATTGCGCGTGGCGAGATCGGCGATGTTGACCTGGTGCTCGGCCAGCGTGCGACAGATGCCGGCGACGATGCCGGCCTTGTCTGCGCCGGCGCCCGTGACGCGCATTGCGACGTGGCCCGGTGCCGGCACTGGGCCGCGCGGCTGTCCCTCGAGGCTGCGCAACAGAATCGTCAGGCCGTGATCGCGCTCGAGCCGCTTGGCACCCTGGGCGAGTCGATCGGCGCACCCCGCTGCGCTCGACGAAGCCAGCAGGATCACCGCGAAGTCGCTGCCGAGGATCGTCATCCGCGAGTCCTCGAGATTGGCGTCGCTGTCGAAGATCAGCTGGGCGAGTTCGGCGACCAGCCCGGGGCGGTCCTGGCCGATCGCAGAGAGGATGTACCAGCGCTTCATGTCTGTACTCCTGGCGCGTCTGCGGCCGACGCTAGCAACTCGGACCCGATCGCGATGGCGGCGGCACCCCTCGCATCGAGGTTCCAATCGACCGCGAGTGAACGAGCGCCCGCCGCGAGACGCAGCCTCGCGACGCGACCGTCGAGCGTGAGCGTCGGCTCCGCATCGGGCATCGCGTGGGCGCGCAGCCAGAAGCCGCCGAGCCACGGCAGCGGCGCCTCGGTCGCAACGACGAGCTGCGACATCTCGCGCGTCGCGTTGAAATGTTCGTGGAGTGGCGCGCGCTCCTCGATCGCGGCGGCGCCGAGTGCGCGCACCGAAATGGCTGCTGTCGCCGCGTCGGGATGCAGATGCAGTCGACTCTCGATGCGGTGGCGACCCGTTCCGAGCACCGCGTCGAGTACCCACATCTCGCTTTCGCCGACGAGCCACAAACGCAGCGGGCGCGGGGAACCTGCGAGCCACGCGTAGCCATCGTGGGACGCGACGAGCCACTCGAAGCGAGCGTCGCCGCCGCGTGCCAGCACGTGCGCGCGACCACGGCGTCCCGAGCGGAAGCTCGACCACGCTTCGAGTAGCTCGGCGCCGTCGAGCTGCACGGTGTTGTGCGCAGCGGTCGAGCGCAGGTGCCGTCGCATCGGTCCGTTCGCATAGGCGCCGGTGCCGGTGTCGGTGACGACGCGCGCCGTGCCGACACTCACGTCGAACGACAGCAGATCGGCGTGCGCGTGACCGAGCTGGTAGTCGGGACCATGAGATCCCGCGCGCACGACACAGCGAAGCGGACCGCGCGCGAGTCGCACGAGTCCGCTCGCGTGCTCGGGCGCCTGCGGCGCGAGGGGGGCTTCGAGCGCGCGCGCCTGGGCGAGCAGTCGCAGGACGTCGACCTCGCCTCGCCAGCCGTCGCCGAGCATCGGGATGTCGCCGTCGCCGAGCAGGATGCTGCTGAGAAAGCCGCTGGCGCGAGCGACGGCGTCGCGCAGCCAGCCCGGCGACGCGTCGCCGCAGAGTGCGCGCAGGTCGACCAGATCGGTGAGGCACACGGCGTGATACATCGGGCAGCGCTCGATGTGAGCGCCGTCGGCCAGGATCTGCTCGCGGACCTCGCGCTCGAACAGCGCCCACGCGTCCGGTCCGCAGCCGGACACTTCGTTCGCGAAGGCGAGCGCCGCGGTGTCGCGGAACAGGTGGTTCGCGAGCAGGTCGAAGGCGAGATTGTCGCGCAGGAACAGCGCGTGGCGCGTGATCTCGCGCCCGAGCCATTCCGCCTCGGGATCGCCGTCGCGCAGCGCGAAGAGCGACCCTGCGGCGGCCCAGTGCAGCAGTCGCGTCGCGACGGCGCGCTCGTTCCACGCGACGCGATGGAAGCCCGGCTTCGCGATCGGCTGCGCGTTCGTCCAGGCGTGGGCCAGCGCGAAGAAACCGTCGCGGAACGCGGCGTCGCGCGTCTCGCGGTGCGCGAGCGCGAGGTCGATCGCGTACGAGAACTCGTGCAGATGCGTCTTCCAGAGCTGCACCTGCATCAGATCGGGGCGATCCCACGGGATCGGCATTCCCAACTCGCGCGTTTCACCGAGGAACGTGAAGCGACCCGCGAGCGCATCGCGCGCGACGCGCAGCGTTTCGGTCGCATCGCGCCGTTCCGCGTGATGGCGCGCCACCGCGGCGAGGCCCTGGTGATCCCAGCGCAGCGATGCCGCGTTCGCTGCCCGCTGGTGATAGGCCGCTTCGATTCGCGCAGGGCGTCGCGACCACAGCTCGCGCCGCAGCGTCAAGCGGGCGCGGTGCCAGATCTGGCTCGCACGCAGGTGTGACACCGTGCGGAGCAGGCGCCCGATGTCTTGCGCTCGCATGGACTCCCCGGTATCCGAAGGCAGGGCGCGAAGCGTCTGGCCTTCTGGGTGATGGCGCAGGGCGGCCGACTATAGGCGCGGCTCGCGAGACCAACAAACGCACGCGGAGTCGATGATGCAGCGAATCCTCCGCCTCGAAGCTGCGATCCAGCACTACGACTGGGGGTCGCACACGATCCTCGCGGCACTGCAAGGCAGGTCGGGACCGAGCGCGCTGCCCGAAGCCGAGCTGTGGCTCGGCGCGCATCCGAATGGATCGGCACGGGTCGAGATGGCAGACGGCACGCGCGTGCCGCTCGGCGTGCTGGTCGAGCGCGATCCGCGCGGCGTGCTCGGCGACGCGGTGTTCGCGCGCTTCGGAGCGCGCTTTCCGTTCCTCTTGAAAGTGCTCGCGGTCGAGCGCGCGCTCTCGCTGCAGGCGCATCCCGACGCCGAACAGGCGCGGCTCGGCTACCAGCGCGAGCTTGGCCGACGCGTTGCCAGCGAGGCGCGGCTATACGCGGACGAACGCGCCAAGCCCGAGTTGGTGCTCGCGCACACACGCTTCCATGCGCTGTGCGGCTTCCGGCCGCTCGCCGAGATCCGCGCAGGCTTCGAGCGGATGGGACTCGGCGACATCGCACCTTCGTCGGGCGCCGTCGAAGGCGAGTGGCTGCGAGCGTTCTTCGCGCGCTGGTTCGCGCTCGACGCGATCGGCTCCCGCGACGCACGACTCGATCGCGCGCTCGAAGCGGCTGCACGCGTGAGCGCGAGCGACCAAGCGGCAGCCTGGATGCTGCGCCTCGCCGCGCAGCACCCCGGCGACCCGGGCATTCTCGCGCCGCTGCTGCTGCACGCGATCGAGCTGTCGCCCGGCGAAGCGATCTTTCTCGAGGCGGGCGAGCTGCACTGCTACCTCGAAGGCGCCGCGGCGGAGATCATGTCGAATTCGGACAACGTGCTGCGCGCGGGTCTCACCACGAAGCCACGCGCGGGCGATGAACTGCTGCGCATCGGTCGCTTCGTGAGCCACCGGCCGCGGGTGCTGCGCGGCGTGTTGCGCGCGCCCGGCGTGAGCCTCTACGCGACGTCGGCGAGCGCGTTCGAGCTCTGCATTCTCGAGGTCGGCAGGGAGGGCTTCGCTCAGGCGGGCGAGCGCAGCGTCGAGGTGCTGCTCTGCTACGAGGGCGCGGTGCAGCTCGCGCCGCTCGCGGGTGGCGAGGCGCTCGCGCTCGCGAGCGGCGAGAGTTGTCTCGTGCCGGCCGCGGTGGGCGCCTATCGCATCGTGGGCGCCGGGCGGCTCTATCACGCATCGGTGCCGCGCGGAACCCCTTCAGGGGGCGCCGAACGGGTCCGATGAGCGCCTGTGTTAGATTGCCCGGCTCTCCGCGAAGGCCTGATGAATCCTCGCCGCTCGCCTGCAGCGCGCGACGCGGGAATGGACGCTACGGGGAACGGGGCTTCGCGTTCGGGAACCCAACGACATGAAGCTCCGCCCTGGGATCACATTCCTCGCCGCGCGGAGCTACGACTCGGCGTTCCCCCATCACCCGCCCGAGCGCTACCCCGAACTCGATTTCTTGAGCGCGGCGACGGATCCCGCGAACGCGGTCTACGCCGGCGTGCGCGACCTGCTCGCCGGCCTCGGCTACGACGCGGCGCGCCTCGGCACGCCCGCATGGTCGCCGCTCTCGGATCTCGTGCGCCCGGGCGGGAAGGTCGTCATCAAGCCGAACTACGTGCGCCACTACCACGAGGCCGGCGGCTCGCTAGACGTCGTGGTGACGCATCTCTCGGTCATCCGGCCGCTCATCGACTATGCGCTGAAGGCGGTCGGCCCGGCCGGGCAGGTGATCGTCGCCGACGCGCCGCAGTACGACTGCGACGTGGCCGCACTGCTCGCCGGCACGCGACTCCCCGAACTGCTGCGCTGGTACGCGGACGGGGTCGGGCGCGTCGTCGAGTGGCGCGATCTGCGCGTCCAGTTCGGGCGTCATGAACACGGCGTCGTCGTCGAGCGTCGCGCGCTCGCGGGCGATCCAGAAGGCTACGTGGCGGTGGATCTCGGCGCGGCGAGCGAGTTCACGCGCATCGACGATCGGCGGCTGCGGCTGTTGCGCGGCGCAGACTACGACGAAGACGTCACGATCCGGCATCACTCGGGCGGTCGCAACGAGTACCTGGTCGCGCGTACCGTGCTGTCTGCGGATCTCGTGATCAACGTTCCGAAGATCAAGACGCACAAGAAGACGGGCGTCACGCTGTCGATGAAGAACCTGATCGGCATCAACGGCGACAAGAACTGGCTGCCGCACTATCGCTCGGGCTTCGCCGCGGGCGGCGGCGACGAGTTTCCGCAACCCGACGCCTACGCGCGTCTGCGACGGGCCGGCGGCGATTTCGCGCGGCGGCTGCTGAAGCGCGGCATCGGCGCTCCGGTGTTCCGGCGGCTGCGCGGTCTGGAGGAGGCGAGCGGTCTCGGCGCGCGCGCCCGCAACGGCAACTGGTGGGGCAACGACACCATCTGGCGCACCTGCCTCGATCTGAACAAAGTGCTCTACTGCGGCGATGCAGAGGGCCGGCTTGGTGGCACGCCGACGCGCCGCGTGTTGAACGTCTATGACGGCGTCGTCGCAGGCGACGGCGACGGCCCGATGGCGCCGACGCCGCAGCCGGTCGGTCTGCTCGCGATGAGCGAAGACCCGGGCTCCGCCGACGTCGTGATCAGCTGGCTGATGGGTTTCGATTGGCGTCGCATTCCGGTGCTGGTGCATGCACTCGAGACGCTCGCCGGCGGCGTGCGCATCTCCGGCTTCGCGGGCGATTCCGCCGCGCTGCCGGTGCTGTGGATCGACGAGCACGGTTCGCGCGAAGAACGGTTTTCCGAGATCGACACGAACCTCCGCTTCGAAGCCCATCCCGGCTGGAAGGGCAAGATCGAGCGCGAACCAAGGGCACCCGTCGCATGCGCCAGCTGATCCAGTCGTATCGAAGCGGTGAGATGAAGGTGGAGGAGGTGCCGCCGCCGAGCGCGCGTGCGGGCGGCGTCGTGGTGCGCACGGTGCGATCGCTCGTCTCCGCGGGCACCGAGAAGATGATCGTCGATCTCGCGCGCAAGAGTCTGCTGGCGAAGGCACGCTCGCGGCCGGATCTCGTGCGCAAGGTACTCGACACCGCGCGCAAGCAGGGCATTCGCAACACCTTCATGAAGGTGCAGAGCAAGCTCGATACGCCGATCCCGCTCGGCTACTCGAGCGCGGGCGTCGTCGTCGCGGTCGGCGAGTCGGTGCACGAGTACCGCGTCGGCGATCGCGTCGCGTGCGCCGGCGCCGGCTACGCGAACCACGCGGACTACGCCTACGTGCCGCGCAACCTGCTCGCGCGAATTCCCGACGGCGTCACGATGGAAGAGGCGTGCTTCGCGACGGTCGGTGCGATCGCGCTCCAGGGAGTCCGACAGACGGTGCCGACGCTCGGCGAGCGCGTCTGCGTGCTCGGGCTGGGTCTGATCGGCCAGCTCACCGTGCAGATGCTCGCGGCGAACGGCTGTCGCGTGCTCGGCTTCGACCCGAACCCGGCGCGCGCCAAGCTCGCGATCGAGATGGGTGCGCACGCGGCGGTGTCGGCGGATCTCGAAGCCGCGGCCGAACGATTCACGCGCGGCGACGGCTTCGACGCGGTGGTGATCGCCGCCTCGACGCCGAGTTCCGGCCCGCTCGAACAGGCTGGCGAGATCTCGCGCCTGCGCGGTCGCGTCGTCGTCGTCGGACTCGTCGGCATGGAAGTGCCGCGCTCGCTCTACTACCGCAAGGAACTCGAGCTGCGCATGTCGATGTCGTATGGGCCGGGCCGCTACGACCCCGACTTCGAAGAGCGCGGCTTCGACTACCCGATCGCGCACGTGCGCTGGAGCGAACAGCGCAACCTCGAAGCCGTGGTCGATCTACTCGCGGATCGCCGGCTGCGCACGACACCGCTCGTCACGCACCGCTATTCGATCGACGACGCGCTCGCCGCCTACGACCTGATCACGAAGGGCAGCGAGCCGTTCCTCGGCGTGGTGCTGAACTACGGCGCGGACGACGAAGCCGCGATCGCTCCCGCGCCGCGTCTCGCGCTGCGGGAAGCGTCGCCAAAGGCGGGCGGACTGGGGATCGGCTTCATCGGCGCCGGCGGCTTCGGGCAATCGGTGCTGCTGCCTGCACTGAAAGCCGCCGGCGGCATCGCGCCGGTCGCGATCGCGTCCGCAGGCGGCGCAACCGCGCGTCGTGTCGGCGAGCAATACGGCTTTCGCACCGCGACCGCCGACGCGGACGAGGTGATCCGCCACGCCGACGTCGACGCGGTTTTCGTGCTCACCCGCCACGACCTGCACGCGCCGCTGATCGTGAAGGCGCTCGAGGCCGGCAAGCACGTCTTCTGCGAGAAGCCGCTCGCGCTCTCGCGGGACGAAGTGGCGGGGATCGAGACGGCGCGTGCGGCTTCGCGCGGCGACGTGATGGTGGGCTTCAATCGCCGCTTCGCGCCGCTCGCCCTGAAGATCGCCGCGCACTTCGCCGATCGCGCGGCGCCGCTGGTGATGCACTACCGCGTGAACGCCGGCTTCATTCCGCCCGAGCACTGGATCCACGACCCGGTCGAAGGCGGCGGCCGCATCCTCGGCGAAGGCTGTCACTTCATCGACCTCGTGCACTTCCTCGCCGGGGCGCCACCGACGCGCGTCTTCGCCGAATGCATCGGCGGCGGCTCGCGCTTCCGCGGCGACGACAACGTCGCGATCACGCTGCGCTTCGCCGACGGCTCGGTCGCCACGGTGCTCTACACCGCGATGGGCGACGCGCGGCTCGGCAAGGAGTATCTCGAGGTCTACGGCGAAGGCAGCGTCGCGATCCTCGACGACTTCCGCACGCTGCTGCTCTCGAAAGGCGGGAAGCAGGAGCGCATCAAGGCCGCGAACCAGGACAAGGGCTTCGAAAACGAGATGAAGCGCTTCGTCGCCGCCGCGAAGAACGGCGGGCCGATGCCGATTCCGTTCGAGCAGCTCGCGGCGACCTCGCGCGCCACGCTTGCGGTGCTCGAGTCGCTGCGCAGCGGCGCGCCGGTCGATTTGTAGGCGCGCAGCCGATGGCGGACGGTCTCGACATCCTCGTCGTCTCGCAATTCTTCTCGCCGGAGATGGGTGCGCCCGCCGCACGCTTTCACGACTTCGGCAAGCTGCTGGTCGAGCGCGGTCATCGCGTGACGGTGCTCACGGGCTTTCCGAACTCGCCGTCGGGCCTGATTCCCGACGCGTATCGGAGTCGCGTTGCGCAGCGCGAGACGATCGACGGCATCACGGTGTTGCGCGGTTGGGTCTACGCGTCGCCAAAGCTCAGCAAGTTCACCAAGGCGGCCGGTTTCGCGAGCTTCGCCGCGAGCGCATCGCTGCAGGCGCTGCTGCGCCGCGTGCGCGCCGACGTGGTGATCGCGACGTCGCCGCCGCCCACCGTCGGTGTGCCTGGCATGTTGCTCGCGCGCCGGCTCGGCGTGCCGCTGCTCTTCGACGTGCGCGACATCTGGCCCGAGGCGATCGCCGCTTCGGGGCGCCTCCAGAGCGGCACGCTGATCCGTGTGCTCGAACGCCTCGAGCGCGCGATCTACGCGGCCTCGACCGCGGTGACGGTGGTGACCGAGGGCAAGCGCGAGCGGCTGCTCGAGAAGGGCGTTGCACCGGAGAAGGTGTTCGTGATCCCGAACGGCGTCGATCTGCGCCGCTTCGAAACGCAGCAGCCGCTGCCGGCCGACGCGTGGCGCGCGCTCGGTCTCGACTCGCAGCGCTTCACACTGATGTATGCCGGCATCATGAATCCGCCGCAGGGGCTCGACGTGCTGCTCGACGCGACGGCGAAGCTGCGCGCTGCGGCGCCCGATCTCGCCGCGCGCTTCCAGCTCGCAATGGTCGGCGCGGGATCGCTGCGCGAACACTTGCTGGCGCGCGTGCAGAACGAGGGACTCGGCGACAACGTGCGCTTCGTCGCCGAACAGTCGCGCGACGCGATCCCGCCGCTGCTGTGCAGCGCCGACGCGATCGCCGTGACGCTGCGCCCGCGCAAGGACTCTCACACGGTGCCGTCGAAACTCTACGAGGCGATGGCGAGTGGGCGACCCGTGTTGGTGTCTGCCGATGGCGCACCGGCCGAGATCCTGCACGAGGCGAAGGCGGGACTCGCGACGCCAGCCTCCGACGCCGCGGGGCTCGCCGCATCGATCCGTGTGCTGCTCGAGGATCCCGCACGCGCTCGCGAATTCGGCGCAGCCGGGAGAAGTTACGCAGCGGCTTTCGACCGCGGGCGGCTGGTCGAGCGCTTCGAAGACGTGCTGCGCTTCGCGGTGGCGCACTACAAGGGAGGCATCCGTGGCTGAGGAAGAACCGCGCTTCGAGTTCGGCGCCAATTGGTCGCGCTTTCTTCGATTCTTGAACCCGGAGCGGATCGCCACCGCGGAGCAGTCGCTGCGCGGGATGCTCGACAAGCCGCGCCTGGACGGTCTGCGCTTTCTCGACATCGGCTCGGGCAGTGGCCTGTTCAGCCTCGCTGCGCGCCGACTCGGCGCCGCGGTCCACTCGTTCGACTACGACCCGCAATCCGTCGCGTGCGGACACGCGCTGCGCGATCGCTATTTCCCGAACGATCCCGCATGGACCGTCGAACAGGGCTCCGCGCTCGATCGCGCCTACGTGGATCGCCTCGGAAGCTTCGACATCGTCTACTCGTGGGGCGTGCTGCATCACACCGGGAGCATGTGGGAGGCGCTGGACAACGCCGCGCGGCCTGTAGCCCCGGGCGGCCTGCTCTTCATCGCGCTCTACGCGGACCAGGGTGCGAAGAGCGTGTTCTGGCGGCGCATCAAGCGCATCTACGTGGGCCTGCCGCGGCCGCTGCGCGTGCCGTGGGCGGTCGCGGTGGCGGCGCCGTTCGAGCTGCGACTCTTCGCCAAGGATCTGCTCGCGGGCCATCCGCAGCGATACATCGAGACGTGGACGAAGTACCAGGAGGGTCGCAGCATGAGCCGCTGGTACGACCTGCTCGACTGGATGGGCGGCTACCCGTACGAGGTGGCCTCGCCCAAACGCATCGAGGAGTTCTACGCAGCGCGTGGCTTCACGATGTTGAAGGTGCATCCGACGGGCGGCGCCGGCTGCATCGAATACGTGCTGGCGCGCGACCGCTAGAGCGCGTGCGCGGTGACGGACGCGGGCACGCTCTGCGCGGCACGCATGTGCCGGGGAGGACGCACGCGGCCGTCGTCTTGACGAGTTTGGTCGAGGCGCGAGCGCTCTCGGCAACCGCGGAACGCCTCGTCCAGCGGGGGAATCGGCCGACGTCGGGTGAAAATAACGAGATTCGTCTGCCACCAATCGCCCCGTGACCGCCTCGTACCTCTTGCCGGTTGGTTGGCGACGGCGCTGTTGATCGCGCCTGCGCACGGCCACTCGGAAGGGAGATTCCATGGCTTCGATCGTGATCTCGAACGAGACCTCGAAGATGATGGCCGGCTCGCGCACCGAGCGCCTCGTCGTCTGGTCGGCTCACGCGCTGCGCATCGCGCTCTACTCCGGCTTCGTGATGATGGTGTTGCTTGCTGGCGCAGCCCTTCTTGCGCAGCAGCCGGAGATCGCGTCCGACCCGCTCTTCTAGGCTCGGGCACGCGCTAGCACCGATCGACGCGGAAGGACTGCGCATCCCAGCGGCTCGGTCGGCCGCAGTCGTCAGCGCCTACGGTACGGCGCCCGATCGAGATCCACCGTGCCTCGTTCGGCCTCGAATCCGAGCGCTTCACGCCGCTATACGCCGGTATCATGAATCCGCGCCGAGGACCCGGCGTGCTGCTCGATGCGACGCCCGCCTCCGACGCCGCGGGCCTCGCCGCCTCGATCTGCGCGCTGCTCGGGGAGTCCCGTACGCGCCTTCGAGTTCGGCATCGGTCGGCACGGCAACCGCGGAGGATGCACGGATCTGTGCTCCCTGTTGGAGCTTTCCCGGGCGGATGCGTCGGCCGCGGCATTGCTCGGAATCGAGTCCGCGAGATCAGCTAGGGTGCCGGCCAGAACAGCATCGTCTTGCCGAACGCTGCGCGGGAAAAGGATGCGGATGCTCGACGAAGGCGCACGAGTCGTGCTGCGACGGTTCTGCGCGCTCTTGCCCTTGTTGTTCGCGCTCGAAGCGGGGTCGGCCGCGGCGGACAAGTTCGTGGCCGCGTCGGGGCCCTGGAACCAGGCTTCGACCTACGGCACCAGCTGTTCCTCGGGTGGCGGCGCCGGCGTCCCCGGCCCGAGCGAAACGATCTTCCTGTGTTCGGGCAAGACGCTCTCCGCACCGTGCGGAACGACGCTCGAGGTGACGGGGATCGTGGCGACAGCCGGGAACTACGCGGCGGGAACGGGCCTGGTCGTGGACGGGAGCCAGTGCGCGGCGGGTCAGGTGCCGCGACTCATTTCCCACGCGCCCTATTTCGCAACGCAAGCGTTCCTCGACGTCAGCGCCGCAGCTCCAGGCAATCAGGTCGTCGAGATCCGTGGCCGCGCGATCTACCAGGACGAGCGGCTCGGTTCCTTCGACCACGCTCCCGGTGTCCAGCCGGCGTGCGGAAGCGGTGCAACCGATTGCGCGCGGGTGAGCTGGAGCGGGGCCGCGCCGCCCGGCGTGCAGGCGGCGCTCGATCCGTCGAGCGGCGGCGAGCGGCTGATCTGGCTGGAAGAGGGGCAACACCACGACAACGTGCTCTTCGTGCGCGCAACCGGCGCGGGCCCCGCGATCTATGTCGACGCCGGCTATCTCGACGACTACTTCGGCTCGGGCGGACCGGTCGGCGGAGCGCCGGTCGTGCCGTCGCTGAAGGTCGCGCGACCCGCGGCGGGAGCGAGCCTCGTCGCGGTCGATGCCGACGAGGCCCCGCTGCGCACCTACGCGACGATCACCAACGGCACGATGTTCGCGGACCAGATCCATGAGGGAGCCTGCCTGTGGTTCAAGACCTCGGGCAACGCGTACCGCATCGCCGGCACCGACTCGACGGCGAATCCCGACCGACTCTGGTTCGACCCGTACGTCGAGCTGGCGCCCGTCGATCAAGTGCCACAGGCGAACGTGTACATCGCGCCCTGCTACCGCGCGGGAACGCGCTTCTCCGCGTTCGAACCGGTGGTGATCGCTCCGTCCGTGCAAGGGGGCAACTCGACCGCCGTCTTCGCTCTGAATGGACAGTGCCCCGCCTTCACGCGCGTCCTGTTCGATCACGCGACGTCGTCGTACACCGGCGACGCCGACCTCAACGGCAACGTCGTCAATTTCGCGCACACGGATCCCTGCAAGCCCTTCGACCAGGTCGTGATCGGTGGCATGCGATCGCCGGCTCCGTATGGCGTCGGCGCGAAGGACACGCTCGGCCTCGAGATCTCACGCATCGCAATCACCGGGTTCTACCAGGAGGCCTACGAGAACATCGGGACGCATTACTCGGTGGGACACTGCTATCTGATCTTCGATTCCCGCGAGATCGACTCGCATCGCAATTCCTGCTCATGGCAGAACAATGAAGTGCTGTTCTCGCCGGTGGAGAACATCGACGACAGCCGCTTCGAAGGCATGACGGGGCGCTGGCACCAGACCAACAACCACGACATCTACCAGTTGCCGGCGGACCAGGAGGAAGACGGCTCGGTCGGGATCCGCGTCCAGAGCGTCTCCGGCGACCTCGGCTACGTGAGCTTCGAGGTCTACGACAATCTCCTGTGGCACATCGGCGGCGCTGCGATCGTGGTCAGTCCCGACAACGAGAACGACCCCGAGAGTTCCGCGATCGTGCGCGACAACGTGATCGCGTACACGCTCTCCGAGTACCGGGTCCGCAACGACTTCAATCTTCCGGCGGCCGCGCTGATGCTCCCCTCGCCACTGGCACGCGCCCACCCGTCCTCGATCGCCGTCAACAACGTCGTGTTGTCCTCGTTGCGACGCGCCGGGCGGAGTGAGCCGGCGCGCGGGATCGTCGGAGCCGGCGGCGCCTTCTACAACTACGTCGGGGATGCCGTCACGGGCCTGCTCTACCAGGAGGGCATCGGTGGGAACGCGGGCACTGCGCCCGAAATCGTCGGTCTGCTGTGGGAGCCGGGCGGGATCTCGGGCCTCGGCCACTACGGAATCTCGATCGTGCGCGCGAACTACACCGGAACGCTCCGCGTTCGCGATCTGCTGATTCGCAACCACGCGCACGGCGGTAGCGCGGTCGCCAGCGTCGCAGGCGTGCTCGACGTGAGCCCCGTGGGCGGCACGGGCGCGAGCTGGGACGTCGAGCACGCCACGATCCACATGGGGTCGCCCCTCTACGACGCGAGCGGCGACGGCGTCACGACGAATCCCGGGGACGCGGCGTTCGTGTGGATCTTTCCCCGAGCCCAGCCGGCGGGATCGCGCTTCGCAAAGATCCTGTGCGCGACGGGCGATTCCGCCGCAGCCGCACCGGGCGAGCGGAACGCCTGGTGCTTCGACGCGCAGATCGGCCTTGCGCCCGCACCGATGATCTCGGACGTGTCCTGCTCCGCAGCGGCCGTCGGCAATCTGCTCGAACAGAAGCCGTGCTTGCGCAACCCCGGTCTCTGGTCGGCCGCGAACGCGGTGAACGTGATGGGCCCCATCACGGGCCTGGGATTCTTCTCGTCGAGTGACCTGCGGCTCCGGACCGGCGCACTCGCCGCGCAGCCCGATCGCGAAAATCCGGAGGGAGCGCGCTTCGCGGGCGTCTTGCAGTTGAGCCAGGCGATGGAATGGTTCGGGCTCTCGCTCGCGCATCTCCAGTACCGCGCCCAGCCGGAGTTCCAACCCGACTACGCGGCGCTGCCCGCGGTGGTGCAATCCCTGTATCCGCCTCCCGCCCCGCAGACGGTGGGAAGCGGGACGCCGCAGAGTTGCACGGAGTCCGCCCTCGATGCGGCGCTCGCGGGTGGTGGCGAGATCCGCTTCGCCTGCGGCGCGGCAGCGCACGCGATCGCAGTCACCGCGACCAAGGTGATCGACGCCGCCAGCGCGATGCTCACGGGCGATGGGATCGTCACGCTCGACGGCGGCAACCAGCGCCGGCTCTTCCAGGTCAACGACGGCGCGTCGCTCTTCGTCGACGGCATCACGCTCACCGGTGGCAGCGCCGCGAGCGGCGCGGCGATCCGCAACGACGGCTACGTCGCGCTGCTGGGGGCGCGCTTCACCGGCAACGAAGCCACCAACGACGGAGGCGGCGCGATCCTGAATACCGGCCTGCTGGTGGCGGGCGACGCGGAGTTCGTCGGCAACCTGGCGGCCGGTGACGGCGGCGCGATCCACGATCTCGGCGGCTCGCTCTCGGTGACGAACTCCCTTTTCGCGAACAACGGCGCGCAGCGCGGTGGTTCCATCTCCCATGACTCCGCTTCGACACTGCTGGTGAGCAACTCGCTCTTCGAGGGCAACACCGCCGTGCAGGACGGCGGCGCAATCCACCTCGCCGGTGGCCCGATGGAGCTGCAAAACTCCACGCTCACCGACAACCAGGCGAGCCGCGGTGGCGCTCTCTACACCGAACGAGTGGCGAACCTCGAGAACGCGACGCTCTCCGCCAACCGCGGGACGGAAGGGGGTGCGCTCTACGTGGAGGCGCAGAACCCGCGCGTGATCAACACCATCGTGGCGGGCTCGCACGCGCCGGACGGCGTGTCGCCGGTGGCGGACTGCGGCGGCGCTTCGGTCGTTTCACTCGGCTTCAACCTGATGGGCGACGCGAGTTGCAACGGCATCGGCGCCGACCTGGTCAGCACCGCTCCCCAGCTCGGTCCACTCGCATACAACGGCGGACCGACGCGGACCCTGCGCCCGATCGCAGGCAGTCCAGCGATCGATGCCGGAAGCAATCCGAACTGCCCCGCGACCGACCAGCGCGGCGAGCCCCGCCCGGTGGACGGCGATCTCGACACGGTCGCTGACTGCGACATCGGCGCCGTCGAGATCGCAGCCCCCGAGCCGGCAGCGACGGCACTCGCCTTCGCAGCTCTTGCTGCCCTCGCCACGCTTCGCGGTGTCGGGCGTCCCGCTGTCGCGTTTTCGCTCGTTTCGCAGCGCGACTGACGCGCGACGCGAGGCTCGCGGATCTCGCAGGCAGATCCCGCACGCGCCAGCGAGTTCGGCACCGCCGCTAGCGGCAACACCGCCTGCTTCGATGGCAGCGGTTTCTCGAGCGATTCGAAGAAGCGCTGCGATGCGCTGAAGAACGCTGCTCTCGTCAGCGGATGCGGCCAAGCGCGGCGCGCCGCCAGCGCGCCAGCAGCGGCAGCACCAGGACGATCTCGAAGCCGAGTCCGCACGCAGCGGAAGATTCGCTGCCCTTCCCCGCGCTTCCGTTGCATTCCGGATCGAGCAGGTCGATCTGCGAATCCCCGTCGTCGTCGATGCCGTTGCTGCATTCAGGGTCCTCGCGCGCGCTGAACGCGTTCGGACATCCCGGGTCGGCCGGATAATCGATGAAGCCGTCGCCGTCGTCGTCGATGCCGTTCGTGCAGGCAGCGGCGGGGAGCGCGAATGCGGCGACGAGACCCGCACCGGCGCTCATCGTCTGGGTTGCCGAGAGACCCACGCGGAGTCGAGGTCCGAAGTGATCGCCGCCGAGAGCGACGCGATAGGGCAGGCTCGTCGGAAGCTCCGTCGAAGATCGCAGCTCCTGCGGTGCGGCCAGCGGGCAGCTCTCGGGCTCCTGGATCGCGATCCCCTGCGGTGCGTCGACGAGCAGATTGCGGCCGATCTGGGTGCCGCTCTCGCCCCACCCGGCGCTGCAGCGCAGGAGGTTGCTCTTCGAGAACAGCATGCCCTCGAGCGGGATCGCGAGGTTCAAATTCGCCGTCGAATAGAAGTTCGACACCCCGAGCGGATTCGGCTGGGCCCAGGCTGCAAAGCCATCTCGCAACGACAGATCGCAGCCGGAACCGCACACGCTCCCCAGAAGAGACGTCGCCGGCAGGTTGGTCGCCACGAAGTCGCGGATCGACGCGGCCGTGCCCGACGCCGGGACACCGAACACCGAGCCGTAGTTCGCGCCGCCGACGGCGGCGAAGTAGACGCCGTCGATGTCGTGCACTTCGTAGTCGATGAGGCGGTTCCATCCCTCGATCCACGAATCGTGCACGCTTCCCGAACGCATGGCCGCGCAACTCGTGGTGTTGCTGAACGCGAGCAGGTTGCGGACATCGTGCCCGCCACTCGCGCCCTCGTCGATCAGGGGACCGTCGTGCTGCGGATCGACATAGAGCATGCCGTCGACCTCGTAGCGAACCTGGTGCGTGGCATCGTCGAAGCTGCCGAGGCATCCGTCTCCGCTCGCGAACATCGTCACGCGGGCGTCCTCGAAACGAACCGACTGGCCCGGCGCGGTGTTCTCCGTGTCGAACGCGCTCGTCGATCCCCCGTGCGCGTTGCACCACCACGACCAGCCACGAAACGTCCAGCTAGCGGGCCCGAGCTGATCCGAAGCCATGATGACACCGTCATCGCCGGCGTAGCGGATCAACCAGCGCGCGGGAGGATCGTTTGAATCGAAGCGGGTCTGAGACAGCGAGACGCCGTGGTAGCCGCTGGTGGGATCGCCGTCCCAGGGCTGCGCGCCGGTGTTGCAGGTTGCGCTCGTATCGACCGGCGTGCGCGAGTCGACGATCGCCACGCGATCGCCGCGAAACGCGTCGAAGTTCCAGATGTCGAGTGAGTGTCCGTTGCAGGGCGCCTGTTGATCGAACGGGAACTGCGGGAGTCCGCGCGCCGACGCGACGATCACGGTGTCCTGATAGGGATCCTGGCAGGCGGGCGTTCCGCCGCGATTCGACAGCTTGGCCCAGCCGTCGAAGTACGCGAAGTCCGAGTCGACACAGGCGGCGTGGAAGCCGAGCCCGGCATCGCGCTGTGCGCCGATGGAACGCACCGTCGCCGGGCGAAACAACAACCACGCATCACCGGGCCAGAACCCCGGCCAAAAAACGCCCGCGGTGTCGTCGTAGTCCGCCGCCGGCAACCACGCTTTCGGAATCGCCTCCGCGAAGCAGACCCGATCGACCTGGCCCTGACCCGGTCCGATCGACTCGGCGACGTCGTTCTGCGTTTCGACGACGAGCAGCCGACGCTCCATCGCAGCGGGATCCGCCGGATGCATCGACGCATCGGTGATGCCGAAGCTCCACCCCACGTACGAATGATCGCGCGTGATCGTGCCCGCAGCGATGCAGTCGTTGCCGACGCGCCCGCTGCAGAGTTCGACGCAACGACTGAGATCCAGCCCGGCGGCGCTCTGCGTTCCGGCCGCCGCAACGCGTACCGCCGCGGCCCCACCGACGTAGCCGATGCCGGTCGCAAAGCCGGCCGTCTGGCTGTTGCGTCCGAACTCCATGTCGGGATCGTGGAGTGCGACCTCGAAATAGCAGCGATCGGGATTGGATGAGCAACCCGAGACGTCTGCGTCCAAGACCCGATACACATGACCGCGTGCGGGTCCCCCGCGCACCTGGAACCAATCGCCGATGGCCACGTCGATCGGCGCGACGAGCAGCAATCGCAACCGATCGGGGTGTGCCGGCTGGGCGACCCCGCGCAATGCCACCTCGCCATCGAGGGTCGAGTCGTACAGGACGGCGCCCTGCGGCGCGAAGCGGAAGCCGTTCTCACCGCCGCATTCGTAGCCGGCCGGATCGGTCGCGTCCGCGTCCTCGCAGCCGCTGAGCACGAGCGAGGCGCCGGGCGCAATCTCGAGCGACGCCGCGGGATGGGTTCCCTTGAGCGAGTGCGCATCGCAGGTGCCCGCGTTGCAGCGCACCTGGCAGGACGCCGCGAGCCGCACGTCCGTCGTCGTGTCGGGAACACCGGGAGGACTCCACGTCGCGGGGTCGCGATAGTCGAGCGGCGCCGCCGCCGATCCCCCTGCGACACACTCGACTGTGGCGGCATGCGCCGCAAGGCCACTCGTGGCAACGAGTGCCAGCAGCACGCAGCAGAAGAAGCACGGGGCCATCGAGCGCATCGGTGCCAGCTTAGGGGATGCGCGCTTGCAACGGGACGGCAGCTTGGGTGCAGCGCGGGCTGCGCGCGGCAGCAATCGCGCAGAGCAGGGCAGGCAAGGCGGATCTGTTCGTGCAAGAGAGCGCCGCAACGTCCAGCCAGCGCCCCCGAAGTGGCAATCTCGTGCCATCGCCCTAGGCGGGTTCGATGCGCGGAACCTCGAAGACGCGCCCCGCGACTTCGCCCTCGTGGGCCGCGAGCCACGCGCTCGCCGTCACGAACCGGTGATCGCGCAACAGCGCCTTCAGCTTCGCTTCGGTCGACGCGAGGCCGACGTAGTACTTGAAGCGGCGCTGCCAGGGGAGCTCCATGCGCGGCTGGTCGGGATCGATCTCGCGCGGATGCACGTAGATGGTGGCGGGGCGGCCCGCGCGATTCTCGACACCGACGCAGGATCGGATCAGCGGGTACGGGAAGAGGCGCAAGTAGCCGCCGCCGGCAAACGGCACGCGGCGTCCGGCGACGCCGACCGTCGTCCACGGAATCTCGGCGAGATCACCGCTGCCGCAGCGGATCGTGTGCGGACCGAAGTGTGGCGTCGCGAAGCCGCCGTGACTCGAATGGCCTGGGTTCACCGACGCATCGTACGAGAACCCCGCCTCCGCGATCACGTCGAAGGCCCACGCCGTGTCGTTCGTGATCGAGCCGCCGGGGGCGCGGAAACCGAGTACGGGTTTTCCCGAGAGATCTTCGAGCAGCGTCTTCGAAGCGCGGAGATCTTCCGCAAGCGAGGCGCGCGTATGGCGCGATACCACTTCGTGCCAGAACGAGTGCGATGCGATCTCGTGACCCGCGTCGGCGATGCGCCGCACCAGCTTCGGATGCTTCCACGCCACCCAGCCGACGATGAAGAAGGTTCCGGTGGCGCCCGCCGAGGCGAACAGATCGAGCAGCACATCCGTGTTCGCCTCGACGCGCGATTCGAGCGACGTCCAGTCGTCGCGCCGATAGCCGCCCTCGACTTCGAGGATGTGGAACCACTCCTCGACGTCGACGGTCAACATGTTCGGGGCGCGATCGCTTGCGTGGGTCACGACGTTCCTTCGAAGGTTGCGCGTTTCGGCTGGCAGCAGCGGCACTGCCGCCCCGCAGCCAACATACCTCGGCCGTTCAGTCCGTCTGCGGGGGCGTCGTCTCGGGCGCCGCCGGCAGCGCCTCGCCCCACCAGTGGGTGGGATACGGGTTGATCGGGGTGTCGCGCGTATTCGAACCAAAGAGCATCGGCGCCGGCAGCGGCGCCCCGCCGGGTCGCCACAGATGGATCGGGTTCGCGCCGCCGCCCACGAAACCATTCTCGGCGAGCGCCACCGTGATGGCCGGGCAGGTGGTGCTCGCACCGAGGTAGTCGGCGGCGAAGCCCTCGGCGAGGAGCGCCAGTTCCGACACCATCCACGTGTAGAGATCGCCGTCCGCGTCCGGGTTGAACAGCTCGATGATCTCCGCGCCGCGCTCGCCGTCCACTTCGTAGACGCGCAGCAGCGCCCAACCGAGCAGCTGCTGTTCGCGCGCAAAATAGAGCGGCACGAAATGGCCGGCGCCGGGGAACCCCTGCATCAACCAACGCAGCTGCTCGGGCGACCACAGCGGCAGCGTTTCGTACGCGACTTCGCCTTCGTAGAGCGCGAAGACTTCAGCGCCGACCGCCGCGACCGGCACTACGCGCGCGCCGGCGGGCCCGCGCCGTCGTCGTCGTCGCCGGAACGGCTGCGCAGCGCTCGCGATCGCGCGCGCACCGGCCCCCGGAATCCGCAAGCGCCGCTCGAGCGCCTGCGCCATGCGCCGTGCGCCGAGCCGCAGGATGAAGCGCTGTGCGGTGCCGGCACGCAGCCATTTGAGTCGCGCGAGAAATCCGACTGCGTCGTCCGAGCCGCCGACCAGCAGCGCCGGCTCCGGCTCCGCCATGAAGCGTTGGATGATGCGCACGCCGAGTCCCGCGTTGCGCAGACCGGGCAACGTGTACCAGTCGAAGGTCTCGAGAATCGGGACGATCTCGTTCCCGATGCGGTAGCGCCGGCGGAATGCACAGCCCATCGCGAGGCATTCGCCGTCGTGGAGCGCGAGGAAGGCGCGCATCTCGGGAGCATCCTCGTAGCGCCAGCGGTAGAACGCGGCGCTGCGCGGACGCGTCCAGGTGCGCTCGGCGAAGCGCCTCATCACTTCGAAGTGTTGCGGCGTGTAGCGAACGATCTCGGTCTTCATGCGGCTCCGCCGTGTCGCGCGAGTGTGCGCGCCAGCAGCGCGAGCAGCCAGCGGCGGTGTACACGGCGGAACGGCGAGTCCTCCGGGTCGCGACCTTCTCCGCGGCGCGCGAGATCCACCGAAAGCCCGGCCAGCGCCTCGGGCCGGAACACCGCGCGCAGCGGCGACGCCCCGGAATCGAGCGCGAAACGCACCGCCTCGTCGAGCACCTTGCCGCCATGTTCTTCGAGCGGCAATGCGAAGCCCTTCTTCGGCCGGTCGATCACCCACGGCGGCACGAGCCGCTTCGCGAGCGTGCGCAGGATGCGCTTGCCGGTAGCGCCCTCGTTCTTCAGCGCGAACGGCAATCGCGCAGCGAAGTCGAGCACCGGCGCGGCAAGCAGCGGCGGCCGTACTTCGAGTGAGCACGCCATCGACATCCGATCGACCTTGGTGAGCATGTCGTCGGGCAGGATCAGCCGCTGCTCGAGCCAATGCGCCGATGCGACCGCGTCGCTTTCGAGCGAAGCCCCGCGTTCTTCGAGCAGCGCGTCGAGTCCTGCGCCACGTCCCTCACCGGCCGGCAGCAGCTCGGGTCGCAGCAAGCGCGCCGTCTCTTCGGGCCAGAACAGCGTCGTGAACGCAACCATGCGTCGCGCCCGCGGCATCGCGGCGACGGCCAGCGCGCGCGCGATCTGGCGCCCGCGCCGCCCACCGATCGCCGCGAACGCCGCCGTCCCGCCGCGCAGCGCAAAGGGCGGCACGCGCCCGAGCGCCTCCAGCATGCGGAGCTGCGCGAAGCGCGGGTAGCCGGCGAACACCTCGTCGCCGCCGTCACCTGAAAGCGCCACCGTCACCGAGCGGCGCATCTCGCGCGACAGCCGCAGCACCGCGAGTGACGACGAATCCGCGAACGGATCGCCGTGGTGATCGACGAGCAGGTCGAGTTCGTCCTCGCTGAGCGGCGTCGCGGCGAACTCGATCTCGTGATGCTCGCTGCCGATGCGATCCGCGACGGCGCGCGCGGCCCGGCGCTCGTCGTAGGCGGGATCGCGATGCACGACGGCGTAGGTCTGCAAGCGGCCGACGTGACGGGCGGCGAGCGCCGCCACGGTGGACGAGTCCACGCCACCCGAGAGCAGCACGCCGACCGGCACGTCGGAAACCAGGTGATCGCGCACGCAATCCGAAAGCACCGTCTCGAGCTGGCGAGAAAGGGATTCGAGATCGCCTTCGAGTCGCGGCGCGCCGGGCCCCGGCTCTGCGACCCAGCGCGTCTCGATCGGCGCGGTGCCGGCGCGCAGGCGCAGCGCGGTGCCGGGTCGCAGCTGCCGGATGCCGGCGCGCAGCGACCACGGATTCGGCACGAAGCCGAACGTCAGCAGATGGCCGAGCCCTTGCGGATCGAGACTCGTGTCGACGCCGGGCACGCGCAGTAGCGCGGTGATCTCGGATGCGAACGCGAAACCGCCGTCTGCGATCGGCGCCCAGTAGAGCGGCTTCTGGCCGGCGCGATCGCGCGCGAGCAGCAGCTCGCCGGTCTGCGTGTCGAGCAGCGCCAGCGCGAACATGCCGTCGAGGCGCGCGAGGCTGCGCTCGCCATCGCGGGCGAGCAGCCGTAGCACCACTTCGGTGTCGCTCGATCCGGCAAAGCGCTCGCCAGACTGCCCGAGTTCGTCGCGCAGCGCGGCGAAGTTGTAGACCTCGCCGTTGTACGCGAACACGAAGCGCCGGTCGGGCGACCACATCGGCTGCGCGCCGGTCGGCGAGAGGTCGATGATCGAGAGGCGCGCGTGGGCGACGCCCGCACCGTCGATCACGGCGACGCCGGCCGCATCGGGACCGCGATGGTGCAGGCTCGCCGCCAGTCGTTCGAGTTCCGCGCGGAGCGCAGCACGCTGGGGGCCGGGCGCGCAGAGGATGCCGGCGATGCCGCACATGGTGGATTCATCGGCAGGGATGTCACTCGGGCGACGGGTTTCTGGCCCGCCGCCCCGTGCGGCGAGCCGATCAAACTAGCAGAATGCGGGGCCTCGAAATCTGCGGCCCCGAGGGAGACCGATGACGACGCGCCGCCTCCGTCTGCTCTTCGTGAGTCCGCTGCCGCCGCCGACGGGTGGGATCTCCAACTGGATGGTCGCGGTGCAGGAGAGCGCGCTACAGGGCGAGTTCGAGATCCGCGTGGTGAACTCGTCGCCGTCGGCCGTCGACGTCACTGGCACGAGCCGGCTGCGCCTCGGCCGTGTTGCCGACGCATTGCGCATCTTGTGGCAGCTGGCAGTCGAGTTGCTGCGCTTCCGTCCCGACCTCGTGCACGTCAACACGTCCTACTTCTGGGCGTTCCTGCGCGACGGCGTCGCGATCCGGATGGCGCGGCTCGCCGGTGCGCGCACGCTGCTCCATCTGCGCGGCGGCGACTTCCCGGAATGGGCCGAGCGATCCGGCGCGGCGGTGCGCTCGTTCATCCGCGCCACGCTCCGCCGCACCGATTGCGTGATCGCGCTGACCGTGCACACGCAGCGCTGGCTCGAAACCGAAGTCGAGCCCGAGCGCGTGCGCTACCTGCCGAACTTCGTGCGCTTCGATGCGATCGGCGCGCCCCCGGACCGCAGCGACCGCGCGGGCAGGCCCGTCGAGGTTCTGTTCGTCGGCTGGATGATCGAGGCGAAGGGCGTGCGCGAGTTGCTGCAAGCCGCGCGCGCTCTGCCTGCCGCACGCTTCACGCTGATCGGACCGCCCGAGCCGAGCTTCACCGCGACGATCGAAGCGGAGCTGCGCGCGCTCGGGGATCGGCTCTGCGTGTTGCCGGTGCAGGCGCGCGAAGAAGTCTTCCGCCGCTACCGCGACGCCGATGTGTTCGTGCTGCCGACCTGGCGCGAAGGCTTTCCGAACGTGGTGATCGAGGCGATGGCGATGGGGCTGCCGGTGGTCGCGACGCCGGTGGGCGCGATCGCCGAGATCGTCGAAGACGGTCGCTCGGGTTTGCTGGTCCCGGTTCGCGATGCCGCGTCGCTCGAAGCCGCGCTACGCCGGCTCATCGAGGCGCCTGCGCTTCGCCTCGAGATGGGTCGCCGCGCGCAGGAACGCGCGCTTGCGCTTTATTCCTTCGAGACGGTGATCGCGCAGCTGATCGCGATCTACCGCGCTTGCCTCGCCGATGCGGGCGCGTCGCGTTGAGGCGCTGGCTCGGTCCATGGGGCGGAATCGCGAGGCGGCGACGCAGCCCTCCGTCGAGCCCGTCTGGTCGAGAATCGCCGCGGCGCCTACCGTGTCGGTTCGAACGCAGTGCGCGTGCGGCAGCGCCGTTCGGCCCGGACGCTGATCGGTCGGAGCGCGACGCGCGAGCGCCATGGGATCGTTTGCAACGAATCGAGGGGTCCCCGTGGCGCTGAGGTCCGATCTTGCTGCGCGCGCGTCCGCCGCGTGCGCCACAACCGCACTCCTCGGCTTCGCGTGGGCCTGGAACTATTGGCTGTCGATCCCGGCCGCGCTGCTCGTCGCGGGTGGCAGTGTGGCCGTCGCGCTGCTGCTCGCCTGGGCGAGCGGCCCGCTCGTGCGTCGCATCTGCGCGCAGCATGCCGTCCTCGGCAGCGCCGCCGCCGCGTTCTTCGTGTTCGGCGTGTGGCCGGCGTTCGCAGCGCTGTCCGGCCCGAGTGCCGATCATCGGAACCTGCAGCTGGCGCTGTTCGCGGGGATCGGTGCGGGGACGGCAATCGTCGCCATGGCGGTGGCCCGCTTCGGAACCTTCGATATCGCGAGCGCGGCAGCGGCTGCGGTCATCGTCGTTCTCTGGATGTCGCCGCCGGAACCCGGCGTGCTCGCGGGCCCGGCGACGGCCGCGGTGCAGCCCAGCTCGCCCGTAGTGACGCGGGTCGCCGTGATCGGCATCGACAGCGCCGACTGGCAGGTGATCGATCCACTGCTCGCCGCCGGTGCGTTGCCGAACCTGCAGCGCGTGATCGAGCGCGGCGCGTCGGGGGTATTGCGCGCGGTCGAGCCGACCTACTCGCCGGTGGTGTGGACGTCGATCTTCACCGGCAAGACGCCCGCGAAGCACGGCATCACCGGTTGGTACGATGCGCGCAGCGACAATCTCCACGCGAGTCGGCTCTGGCGCCTCGTCGGGGGCGCGGGCTGGTCGTCGGTCGTCGTGAACGTCCCCGGCACCTGGCCGCCGAAGCAGATGAGCGGGGCCCTCGTCTCGGGGTTCCCGATCCCGACGATCCTGCGTCCTCCGCCGATGCAACAACAGCAGGTGCTGGGGCGCGTGCTCGCCACCGAGGACCGCCCCGGGTCGCTGGTTCCCACCATCGTGCTTCCGGTACACGGCCAGAGCGCCGAGGGCGACGCGGTGATCGGCGAAGCGATGCTGCCGCCGAAGACGCGGCTGCACCACTTCGGCATCGAGGTGTTGCAGCGCAGGAGGCTGCTGCCGCCGCGGCTTCACCATGTGCCCGTGCGCTTCGACGTCGGCACGCAGGGGAAACGGCGCATCGAGGTGGCTCATCACGCGGCCGAACTCGCAACGGGCGAGTGGTCGCCCTGGTTCAAGCACGAGGTTCTCGGCCAACCCGTGCGGTTCCGGCTGCGCGCCCTCGCATCGGGCGGCTTCTACTGCACGCCGTTCTTCCAGGATCCGCAACAGCCGCTGTACGTCCTCGCCAGCGATCCGGCGATCGCCGCGCGCGCGATTGGCGACGACATGTACGTCGTCGAAGGCGCGGGCTGGCGCATCGCCGAGGATCCCGACCTGCGTGCGCCGCTCGCCGAGCAACTGCGCGACCTCGAAGAGCAGCACTTGCGCGTGTCGATGGCGCTGGCGAAGGAGATCCCGGATTGGAAGCTCTTCGTCCACATCTTCACGCTGATCGATCGGACCTCGCACGCCTTCTGGCGTTTCCATGACGCCGCCGCGTACCCGTCGATCGATCCCGCCGAGCTGAGCGAGAATCAGGGTCGCCTCGTCGACGCGTATCGCTACGTGGACGCGCGGCTCGGCGAGGTGCTCGCGATCCTCCCCGAGGACACGACGATCTTCCTCGTCAGCGATCACGGGTCCGCTCCGAGCGACGATCGCATCTGGGGCAGCCACCGCACCGATGGGGTCTGGATCGCCGCGGGTCCCGGCATCCGGCCGCAGCGCGCGCGCCTCGAGCTGAGCGCACTCGACATCACGCCGACGATCCTGGCCGCGTTCGGACTGCCCGAGGCGGCCGACATGGACGGCCTCGCCCGGGTGGAGATCCTGGACGGCGTTCTCGAACGGCGACAGATCGCCAGCTACGAGTCCGGGAACGAAGCGGCCGCGACACCGAAACGAATCGACGCCAGCACGGAGAATCAACTGCGCAGCCTCGGCTACGTGCAGTGATCGCCGCCGCGCCAGGGGATGGGGTCGGTCGAAGAACGCGGGCTAGAACTGGAAGTAGATGAACTGCTGCGCGCCGCGATTGCCGACCAGCAGCAAGGCCACCGCGATCGCGAAGTACAGCAACGGACGCGAGGCGGCCCAGACCAGGCCCAGGTGGAGTTTCTTGCGCGTCGCGGCCGTTCCGAGCAGGTGGAGCGAACCTGCGGCGATCAGCCCCGTTACCGTGAGAGCGAGCGAGAGCGGTCCGAAGACGCCGACATCGCTGGGTCCGACCAGCCTTGCTTCGGCGATGCCGCGGATCACCGTCCAGGCGACATCGAGATCACTCGCGCGGAAGAAGATCCACGCGAACGCGACGAAGTGGAAGGTCAGCACGGTCGAGAACGCGCGGTACGCGCGGCCCGGCAGCAGCGGGGTCGTCGGTGCGATGCCGAGCCGCTCGTGAACGAACCGGGTGACCGCGAGCCCGAATCCGTGGAGCAGGCCCCAGATCACGAAGTTGAAGCTCGCCCCGTGCCACAGGCCGCCCAGCGCCATCGTGACGATCAGGTTCCAATAGGTGCGAACACCACCGCGCCGATTGCCGCCGAGCGGGATGTACAGGTAGTCGCGCAGCCAGTTGCTGAGCGTGATGTGCCAGCGCCGCCAGAACTCGGTGAGGTTCAACGACAGATAGGGCGCGCGAAAGTTGCGCGGCAACTCGTAGCCGAGGCAATAGGCGCAGCCGCGTCCGATGTCCGTGTAGCCACTGAAGTCGCAATAGATCTGCACGCTGTAGGCGTAGACGGCGAGCAGCAGCGTGCCGCTCCCGACGCCGTCGGGCGAGGCAAAGACCTTGTCGACGAACGGCGCGATCTGGTCGGCGACCAGGACCTTCTTCGCGAGGCCGATCGCGACGAGGTCGAGGCCGTGCAGCATCCGCCACGCGTCGAAACGCCGGATCGACGCGAGTTGCGGGATGAACTCGTTCGGCCGCACGATCGGGCCCGCGATCAGCTGCGGGAAGAACGCGCCGAAGAGGGCCATCTTCAGCGGGTTGCGGATCACGGGGGCGTCGCCGCGGAAGACGTCGACGACATAGCCGATCTTCTGGAATGTGTAGAAGCTGATGCCGAGTGGCAGGAAGATTTCGAGGGTCGGGGAATGCCACGCCGAACCGAAGACCGTGTGCGCGACCTGGCTGCTCGTGTCGAGGAAGAAGTTGCAGTATTTGAAGAAGCCGAGGTTCAGCAGATCGGCGGTGACGGTGGCCGCGACGATACGCCGCGCGAGCTGCGGCCGACCGGTGCGCGTCGCCGCGACGCCAAGCGCTGCTGCGTAGTTGAGCGCGGTCACCGCGATCAGCAGCAACAGGTAGATCGGATACCAGGCGGCGTAGAACATCCAGCTCGCGGCGAGAAGCAGACCGAGCCGCGCGCGATGCGATGGCAGGGCCCAGTAGCTGAGCAGCACGAGCAGGAAGAACACCGCGTAGCTGAGGCTGTTGTAGATCATCGCGTGCTTCGCTCAGCGCCCGATTCCGGCACGAGAGGATTCGAGCCGGGGAAGCAGCGCCGCTGCGATTCGTCCGGCGACCGCTGCGTGGCCAGCCGCGTCGTAGTGGAAGTTGTCGGGTGAGCCGTCTTTGTAGTTGCCGAAGTGTTCGCTCGCGAGTTCGTGCGAGAGGTCGATCAGCGCGGCGCCGTTGCGCTGGGCAATCGCCGTGAGATCACCGCGGACGCGAGTCTCGATCGCGGCATCGAACGGTACCGGCAGGCGCTGGTCGTCGAAGGGAAGCGCGACCAGCAGTATCGGGATCTCCGCGCTGCGGGCGTCGCGCGCGATCGTTTCCAACGCGAGCAGCGAGATTGGATACGCATCGCCGATCGCGTAGCTCTGCGCGGTCCGCGTCTCGCCGGGCTGGCGGCGCAGCCAGCGCATCACGACCGTCGCCGCGTCGCGGCGCAGCGGCGCGTCGATCAGCTCGTCGAACATCACCTGCCGGTTCGCGTAGGCAGGTACGTGCTCGGCGAGCCAGGTTTCGATCTGTGCGTCGAGTCGCTGTTGGATGGTCCTGCCGCGTCCCGAGACGTGCTGTGCCGCCCTGTGACTCCAGGCGAGTAGCTCGTCGGTCGCGGCCCCGTCCGAGTTTGCGGGCAGCGCGGCGCGGATCGCGTCGCGAACGCTGGCGACGTCGAGCGGCTCGAGCAGCGTCGGCCGGACCGCCGTGCGCAGCATGCTGAACAGGTTCAAGCCGACCACGACGGCGCTGGGCTGCGAGGTGTTGCGTGTCGCAAAGTGGATCACCAGGGTCTCGATGATCTGCTGGCCGCCATCGGAGAAGTCGGCGACCTCGACCGCGAGACCGCGCTTCGCGAGGTCTTCGGAGAGCAGGTGCGACGTCGTATGCTCGCCGCCGTCGCTCTCGCCCCGCACCGTGGCGATCTGGGAGCTGCCGTACACGACGATGCGAGGCTGTTCGGGCGGCGGAAGGTCGGCGAGTGTGCGGCGCAAGTTGCGCGCAGCCAGGTCGAAGACCGCGCCGTGCCGCTGCATGGCGCGCTGCGACTCGCCAAAGCGCGTCGCCACTGCGTTCCACGCTACGGACAGCGCGAGGAACCCGACGAGTGCATGGACGAGGCGCGCCGACCCGCTCGGGAACGTCATTCGAGTCGTCGCTCTGCGCCGCCCGCGCGCACCTAGCGCGGGTCCTGGGCGATCCAGCGGCGGTGCCACAACGAGAGGTTGAAGAGCGTCCAGAGCAGCGTGCCGCGATCGCGCTGGCCGCTGAAGTGGGCGTCGACGTAGCTCCGCACCACGTCGCCGTCGAGATGGCCGTCCTTGATCAGTGACGAGTGCAGCACGGTGTCGCGCAGGTAGCGACCGAACTCGTCTTCGAAGACCCACTGCGACATCGGCGCCGGGAAGCCCTGCTTGCGGCGGTGGATCAGGTCGTCGGGCAGCATGCCGATTCTTGCGGCGCTGATCGACGAGCACGGTCTGGACGGAAAGACGGGCTTCGGTGTGGTCGTCCCGCACCGGGCGCAGCGGGCCGGACTGCGCATCGCG
>JANLTC010000147.1:0-5903 GCA_031362725.1 Deltaproteobacteria bacterium
GTGCGCGCCGCCGCCCGAGCCGTTCAGCGTCGCGACGCCCGAGCCCGAGACGACGAGAGGCTGAAGATTCGCGACCCGGATCGTGAGCGTTCCGGTGAACGGAAGACTCGCGGCGTGGGCCGGCGAAGCGGCAAGGCAGACCCCGAGCAACAGCGCAGCGATCGAAGTCGCGAGACGAGTCGAGCGACGCATGGCATCCACCTCCTGGACGGAGAAGCCGCCGGCTCTTCAGCGCGCGCGCGTCGCGTCCGCGGCCGACGATCCTCCATCGAAATCCGCTGCAACTTCGATGCCGCGTCAATCCGAACGGAGCGCGTTCTGCGGGTCCTCGAGCCGGAGGCCGAGCGAAGCGGAGTTCCCTTGCGACGGAAGCATTTCCGCCGAGCGCCTCTCAGAGCAGTGACGGCCGCGCGCCGATCTCGATCGACGCGACGTAGCCGAAGTCGACCATCAGGTTGACCCCGGACACGAAGCGCGACGCATCCGAGTTCAGCAGGATCAGCGGCTCGGCCATCTCCTCCGGCGTCGCGTTGCGACCGATCGGTGCCAGGAAGTGCTTCTCGAGAAAGTCCTTCGAAACCTGGGCGTGAAAGCTCGACAGCATCGGCGTGTCGGTAGGCGAGGGCGAGAGGCAGTTCATCCGGATCTCTCGCGCGACCAGCTCGACGGCGCGGGTCTTCGTGTAGAAGATGATGCACTGCTTCGAGAACAGGTAGCCGTTGTTCTTGTCGGCGTTGGCTTCGAGCCAGGCCTTGCCGTCATCGAAGTCGGCGGTTGCGCAGCACCCCTTCACCGCGTCGAGATGTTTCTGCCAGCCCATGCCCGCGATCGACGTGATGCTCGCGACCGCGCCGCCCGCCGGGATACGCGGCAGCACCGCCTCCGTCAGGTGTCGCAGCCCGACGAAGTTCACCAGCGTGGTGTCGAGCGCCGAGAACGGCGGACCGGGCAGGCCCGCGCAGTTGAAGAGCCGATCGACGTGCGCGGGCAGCTTCGTCACCGCGGCGTCGATCGACGCGCGCTCGCGCAGATCGACGCGGATCGCCTGCGCCACCTTCGCCTCGATCGGATGGACGTCGAGCGCGTGCACGGTGGCGCCGAGATCCACGAGCGTGCGCGCGACCGCGGCGCCCATGCCCGTCGCTGCGCCGCTCACGACAACGGTCTTGCCCTGATAACCGAGAATGTCCCGCAACTCGAGCCTCCTCTGCTCGCCGCCGGGTCGATCGGCTACGCGAAGCGGCGCAGCGTACGCCGTCGCCGCGCGCGATCGCAACGGCCGGAGCGAGCGGTTGCGAGTGCCCAGAGGACGAGACCGCAGGCGAGCGCAGGCGGCGTTCCGAACGGCTCCGGCACGACGCGCAGCGATGCGACGGTGACCGTTCCCGCGCCGAACGGGCCTCCGACCTCCTGGAAGGTCCAGAAGCGCGACGCGTCGCTGGGGTCCGCCACCGTGGCGCTGTAGTCGCCGAAGCGGGACAGATCGCGGCCGACGAGGCTCGTCGTGCCGGCACGGATGAGGATCGGCTCTGCAAAGGTCGTGACGCCGGCCACGGTCTCGCCGAGCGTCGCGAAGGCGGATACCACGAGTGACGCGCCCGACGCCGAGAAGCCGATCACCAGCTGGCCGAGCGCGTTCGCGGCGATCGAGGGAACCAGAAAGTCTAGATTCGGATCGTCGAGTACGCCGCTCTGCAGCCGCGCGGCACTTGCCGCATCGAACTCGAACCAGCGGATCGCCGCGCGTCCCGAATCGCTGGTCGTTCCATGCACTCCCCAGATCGAATCCCCGATCCGCACGAGCGATGCGAAGTGACCGTCTCCGGTGTCGAGCAAGGTCGCATTGGGCTGGATCGCCTCCGGCGGCGTCGGCATCGGATCCACCATGACGAAGGGTCCGGCAGCGATCGTTGGCGCCATCGCGCTGCCCGCGACCTGCGTGGTCTGGATCACGCCGAGGAAGGCCACCCCGCTCGAGAGGAGCCAGTTCGGCAGTCCGGCGCCGTCGAGACGCGTCACCGGTTGCGGCGCGAAGCCCGTCACGGCGAGTTTGGCGCGCTCGAAAAGCGTCGCGCCCGAGATCGTCGGCTGCGCGGCCAGCAGATCGGACTTCGGAATCACCAACACGTCGACGGAGATCGGCAGCCCCTCCGCGCCGACTGCCAGCATGTTGGAAGCGATCGTGACGGTATCGGCGTCGACACCAAGGGTCGGGAAGTCGGCCCAGGTCGCGTCGGTCGAATCACTGTCGAGCGCGAATCCCGTCCACGCCTGTGTCGGGTCCGAAGTGCTCGAAACGGCGACCAGGATCTGGTTCGAGACGAGGCGTCCGTTGAGGCTCACCGCGAAGAAGCGTTCGCTCGGCGGGTCGTAGACGACGCGCGGGTCGTAGGTGTCGAAGGGATTCGCCACACCGGCGGCGCTCCAGAACGGGCCGAGAAAGACGTGGGAGAGCGGCATGCCGTCGCTCTTTCGAAATACCTCGACGCCGCCGTTGGTGAAGGTGACGACGTGTTCGGGACCGGCTGCGCCCATCGTGTCGGGCGGGAACCCGACGCCTTCCGCCGTGTCGAACGAGAGATCGAGGTCGAGCGACGCAGCCTGCGCCAGTGCCGAGCACAGAACACCGGCAGCGAGGATCCCGATGACGGTGCGTCGCACGCCGCTCTCCGCATCACCCGGGGTCGCGGTCGCGCTCATTCTCGGGGCGCCACGCTGGGGGTCGCGGGACCGGCATCCATGGCACGATCGTACCCGCAATCGGCGCAAAGGGGCGTGTGAAAGTTCCGCGAAAGCGGCCATCATCGGATTTGCGACGCGGAGCGTCCGATCCCAGAGCAAACCCAACGGAGGACGGCATGCCGGTTGACCTGCACGATCTCGAGGCGATCAAGCGCCTCAAGTACAAGTACCTGCGCTGTCTCGACCAGAAGCTCTGGGACGAGATCGGCAGCTGTTTCACGCCGGACGCCACGTGTTCCTACAGCGGCGGCAAGTACGCCTTCGACGGCCGCGAGGCGATCGTCGATTTCCTGCGCAAGGCGATGGGTGCGCCTAGTTTTTACTCGAGCCATCGCGTCCATCACCCGGAGATCGAGTTCACGAGCGCAACGACGGCCCGCGCAACCTGGGCGCTCGAAGACGAAGTGATCGAGACGAAGGCGCAGATCACGATTCGCGGCGCCGCGTTCTATCACGACGAGTACGTGAAGGTGGACGGCGCGTGGCGGATCCGCGCGACTGGCTACCAGCGCACCTTCGAGGAGATGGAATCGCGCGTGGATCGCCCGAGCCTGCGGCTCACGCAGAGCGCGTGGGAGAAACTCGAGTCGTGAGCGGCGAGGAGCGGCCGCGGATCCTTCCGCACTTCGATGCGACCAAGATCTCGGGGCAGGACGCCTGGGAGCAGAAGCGCAGGCTCGCACGCGCAATGCGACTCGTGATCGAGCGACTCGTCCCGAGCAACGCGCCCGAAGACGAACTGCGCCGCGCCGCCGACGCGCTCGAACGCTATGCCGAAGCGCTGAATGCGCACCCGCGTCTCAAACACTTCCACGGGTATGCAGAATCGGCGAACGCCGGCGACGTCGGCGCGTTCTTCGATCAGAGTCCGATGATCGGCCTGGCCAACCCGCTCGCGCCGCCGATCACGATCGGTCGCTCGGGGCCGCTGACGGCGATCGCATCGGTCATCTTCGGCGCCGCCTACGAAGGACCACCGGGATGTGTACACGGCGGCTTCGTCGCCGCGGCCTTCGACGAAGTGCTCGGCTACGTGCAGTCGCTCGGTGGCAACCCCGGCATGACGGGACGCCTGACGGTGCACTACCGCAAGCCGACACCGCTCCACACCGAGCTGATCTTCGAGGGCGAACTGGAGCGCACCGAGGGCCGCAAGAACTTCTGTGCCGGCAAGGTGCGCGCCAATGGCGTGCTCACCGCCGAGGCCGAGGGCCTCTTCATCGCGGTCGACCGCAGTCGCTTCGAGGCGCTGCTCGAGCAACGCCAGCAGCGCGAGGACGACCGCCGCGACAGCGAAACAGGCCCGGTGGGCGACTGATCGATGCATCGATGCCACCCGTGGCGCCCCGAGGGCCACTCACCTCCCAGCATGCAGGCACCCGTGCGCGCATTGTTCTCGATGGGGGTCGCGCTCTTCGTCGCGCACGCGGCAACCGGCAACGCGGCGCAGCTGATCGGCGTGTCGTTCCAGGACGGGTTCGTCTACGACGTCGACGCGTCGACCGGAGCCGCTTCGAATCCGCGCCTCTTCACCGAGAATGCGATGAACCTGACGCTCTATGCCGGCGTCGAGTTCGCAGCCGACGGATCGCTGCTACTGGCGACCGTGCAGTCCAACGCGAGCTTTCCGAGCCAACTGTTTTCCGCGGTGCCCGGCGCGCCCGACGCGACGCTGATCGGCGCGGTCGGCGCGCAGGTCGGCGAAGGCGATCTCGCGCTCGACCCGCTGAGCGGCGATCTCTATGCGATCGGCCTCACCAACCTGATCGCACCGTTCACGCTGCTGCGCATCGATCTGCCGAACAGTGCGGCGATGGTCGTCGGCGAGATCGGCTCGAGCGACATCAGCGCGCTCGCCTTCGACGCGAGCGGCACGCTCTATGCGATCGACACGGGCTTCGACAGGCTGCTGGTCCTCGACCCGATGGACGCGAGCACACTTTCGAGCGTCGCACTTTCCGAGCCGCTCGGCGCGCTCGCCGGTATGGACTTCGATCCCGCGACGGGAACGCTCTACGTGGCGGACGGCGGCGCGGGCGGCGCGGACGCGCTGTTCACGCTCGATCCCGCGACCGGCGTGCTCAGCGCGGTCGGGCCGCTCGGGCTCGCGAACGGGCTGTCGGGACTCGCGGTGCCGGAGCCGGGCACTACCGCGCTCGCCTTCGCCGCCATTGCAGCGCTCGGCGGCATCGCAGTGCGCCGTCGCGGCTCCGAGCGCCGCGTGCGGCTCCAGTGCGCCGGCCACGTCGTTCGAGTCCACGTACACGGTTCCGCGGCGGCGTTCAGGTCTGCGGCAACGGGCGCTGCCGGATACGCCCCGGTTCCACGACCGTGAGCCTGCCCTCGAGAACCACGCCTGGTGTGTTCATGATGGCGAGAAGCTCGAGCGCGGTGGATTCAGGAGCGGCGGGCTGCGACCGGAAGTAGACGATGCCAGGCGGGATGGGCGCGTGCGTCCTCAGAACGAGAAAGCCAAAGTCTCGATCGTAGGTGACGACGATGCGCGATTCAGACCGCGCCATTTCCAGAACTGCGAAGTCGGTCTCGCCCGATTCGACTCGAAGCACATCGTGGCCGGCCTGACGCATCCGAGGGACGCTCGCGAGCGGAACATTCTGGTCGAATAGAAAGCGACTCACGCTGCAGGAGAGCGAACCGGGAAGATGACTTCCTCGTGGAGCACTTCTACTGCGTAGGCAAAGACGGCTTTGAGAGCGTCAGCAGTCAACGACGGGTAGTTCTCGAGGACTTGATCTTGCGTCCAGCCAGATGCAAACAACCCGAGAATGAAGTCCACCGCGAGCCGCGTTCCCCGGACAATGGGCTTGCCCGCGAGGACCTGCGGATCAGACGTGACGTGATCGGCCCAGTTGGTTTCCATGTGCGACCTCAGGAACGCAGCTTAGCTCGGAGGACTTGGGCGTGGCCATCAGGCGCGTAGTGGCAGCCTCGTGAACTGGTGGGCACCGTGTCGGACCGCTCCGCCATCGGACCCGATCGGCTCAGCCATCCCACTCGATGGGATGTCTGGGATCCGGCAGGTATGAACAGAAATAGCCTCGCCGCACCGTCGCGTGTAGATGCGCGCCGAGTTCGGGATGGCTCGCCGCGATCTTGTCGAGCGCGGCCTTGATGCCCTTGGTCGCGGTCACGCGCGCGCG
>JANLTC010000196.1:0-8324 GCA_031362725.1 Deltaproteobacteria bacterium
CCCTTCGTAGAGCGCGATCGAAGAATGCGTGGTGCCGAAGTCGAGGCCGACGACGCGCATCGATGGGCTCCCGCGAAATGCAGGGCGCCCCGCCCGGCGCGAGGCCGGGTGGGGTGGACGCAGATCGCAAACACGAGAACCCCGCCTCGCGCTGCGCGGGGTGGGGTCACCTTGCTATCGGCGCGGAGCATCGCGGCGACGCCTTTGCGGCGCAAGCCTGCCGCCGCGGCGCGTTGCGCTACGCGTCCACCAGCGCTTTCGCGACGATCTCGCGATTCCACGCGCCGTCGCCGAAGAGCCGTTCGCTCACCTTCGCGCGCTTGTAGTAGAGATGCAGATCCTGCTCCCATGTGAAGCCGAGCCCGCCGTGGATCTGGATGCCGTCGCCGGCGATCTTCGCGAACGCGTCCGAAGTGAACGCCTTCGCCATCGCGGCCGCGACGGGCGCATCGGGCTCGTCTTCTTGCAGCGCCCACGCGGCCGCGTAGGTCGCCGACCTTGCGCCTTCGAGTGCGACGAGCATGTCGGCGCACTTGTGCTGGATCGCCTGGAAGCTGCCGATCGGCTGGCCGAACTGTTCGCGCGTCTTTGCGTAGCCGACGCTCAGCTCGAGCACGCGCTCGGCGGCGCCGATCATTTCGGCGCAGAGCGCCACCTTCGCGCGATCGAGCACACGCGCCAGCGCGGGCCAGCCGCCGGCCAGCACGTCGTCGCGCGAAAGCTGCACGCTGGTGAGGCGCAGCGTTGCGAGTTTGCGCGTGCCGTCGAGCAGCGCGACCGGTTCGATGGAAACGCCCGGCGCGTGCGCGTCGAGCGCGAAGAGCGCGACACCGGCCTCGCCCTCGCCGATGCACGCTGCGACCACGATCAGATCCGCGCTGCTCGCTTCGAGGACGAAGCGCTTCGCACCGTGCAGCCGAAACCCGTCGCCGCTCCGTTCGGCGGCGAGCCGGATCGCAGCGGCATCCCAGCGTTCGACGTCTTCGAGGAATGCAATCGTCGCGCGCGTCTCACCGCTCGCGATGCCGGGCAGCCAGCGCCGTCGCTGTGCGGCGTTGCCCGCGAGGTCGATCGCGGCGCCGCCGAGCAGCGCCGTCGCGAAGTAGGGCCCCGGCGCGAGCACGCGGCCCATTTCTTCGAGCAGCACGACCTGCTCGATGAGGCCGAGCCCGGCGCCACCCACGTCCTCGCGAAAGCCAAGCCCCAGCCAACCCGCTTCGGCGATGCGATTCCACAGCCCGGCGGCCGCGCCGCACGGCTCACCGAGTTGCGCGCGCACCAGCGACATCGGGCATTCGCGAGCGAGCAGCTCCCGCGCGCTGCCCCGCAGCAGAACCTGTTCTTCCGTGAATCGCGCATCCATCTGTTGAATCTCGCCGCTCGCTGTTGGCTCGCTACGCGGGAAGCTTGAATCTCGCCGCTCGCTGCTGGCTCGCGACGCCGGAAACGCAACGAGTCCTCCGCACGGTACAATGCGCGGCCGTGTCCACCACGCCGCGCCCCGCATTCCGGATCCTGCCGCTCGTGACGGAGCGCAACGCACACTTCTGGACGGGCGGCGCCACGGGCGCGTTGCGCTTGCTGCGCTGCACCGCGTGCCGCCACTGGATCCATCCGCCCGCGCCGATCTGCCCCGCGTGTCTGGCGCGCGACGTCGCGCCCGAGGCGACGAGCGGTCGCGCGCGCGTTGCGACCTTCACGGTGAACTACCAGCCCTGGATCCCGGGCTTCGATCCGCCGTATCTGGTCGCGATCGTCGAGCTGATCGAGCAGCCGGGCCTGCGACTCACCACGAACCTCGTGAACTGTGCGCAGGGCGCCGTGCGCATCGACATGCCGGTGCGCGTCGTCTTCGAGGAGCGCGACGACGTGTGGATTCCGCTCTTCGAGCCGGATCCCGAGGGCGCATGAGCGACGCGCTCGAGCGTCGCGCTGCGATCAGCGGGATCGGGCAATCGCAGGTCGGTCGCCGGCTCGGTCGCGATGCGATGGATCTGACGCTCGATGCGTGTCTCGAAGCGATCGCCGACGCGGGGCTCGATCGCCGCGACATCGACGGCCTCGCGACGTATCCCGGTGGCTGGTTCGGTCCGAGCGGCTTCTCGGGTCCGGGGATTCCCGAGCTGCAGGACGCGCTGCGCTTGAACCTCGACTGGTACGCGGGCGGGCCCGAAGCGCCGGGCCAGCTCGGTTCGGTGATCGAAGCGGTGGCCGCCGTCTCGTGTGGCCTGGCGAACCACGTGCTCTGTTTTCGCACGGTCTGGGAGTCGACCGCGCAGCGCGGGAGCGGCCGCGCCGGGATCGGAACCAGCGGCGGCGGTGGGGGCGGCAAGGGCTTTCGCGCGAGCGGAATCATGGAGTGGACGCTGCCGTACGGCGCCGCATCGGCCGCGGTGTGGATCGCGCTCTTCGCGCAGCGTCACATGCATGAGTATGGCACCACGCGCGAGCAGCTGGCGCAGATCGCGCTGAACGGGCGTCGCAACGCCGGCCTCAATCCGAAGGCGATCTACCGCGAGCCGATGTCGCAGGGCGACTACTTCGCCGCGCGGATGATCTCGACGCCGTTTTGTCTCTTCGATTGCGATGTGCCGGTCGACGGTTCGACGGCCATCATCGTTTCGCGCGCCGATCGCGCCCGCGATCTGCGCCGGCCGGCGCTGCGCGTCGAGGCCGTCGGTACTGCGCTGCACGGGCGGCCGTCGTGGGATCAATTCGACGATCTGACGACGATGGCGATGCGTGACGCCGGCGCGATGCTGTGGCAGCGCACCGACTTGCGCCCGGCCGACGTGGACGTCGCCGAGCTATACGACGGCTTCTCGTTCCTCGCGATGGCGTGGCTCGAAGCGCTCGGCTTCTGCGGCAAGGGCGAGAGTGGCGCGTTCGTCGAAGGCGGTGGGCGCATCGCGCTCGGCGGCGAGCTTCCGCTGAACACGCACGGCGGTCAGCTCTCGGCGGGGCGGCTGCACGGCTACGGCTTCCTGCACGAAGCGTCCGTGCAGCTCTGGGGCGAGGGCGGCGCGCGCCAGGTGTCGGGCGATCCGCGGGTCGCCGTCGCGGCAGCGGGCGGCGGTCCGCTCGGCGGTTGTCTGTTGCTCGTGCGAGACTGAGCAGATGTCGAGGGACGAGCGCATGTTGGCGCCGCAGTCGAAGCCATGCGCAGCGCGGGTCCGCGCGGGAGAACTCGATTGACCAGGCCGCTTCGCATTGGCCTTGCCGGCGCGGGTTCGATCTCGCGCACCTACGCGCAGGCGCTGGCGCGCGTGCCGGACGCGAAGCTCGTCGCGGTGTGGTCGCAGACTGCAGACCGTGCGGATCGCTTCGCCGCAGAGTTCGAGTGTGAGTTCGCGACCGATCGCGTTGGCGAGCTCTTCGCGCACGTCGACGTGGTGTGCGTGAACTCCCCGAACTTCCTGCACGCGCAGCACGCGATCGCCGCGGCGTGCGCCGGCAAGCACGTGATCGTCGAGAAACCGCTCGCGGTCTCGCTCGAAGAGGGCGAGGCGATCGTCGCGGCCTGCGCCGAGGCGGGCGTCGGACTCGCGTATGCGGAAGAGCTCCCGTTCGCGCCGAAGTTCGCGCGCGTGCACGAGATGCTGACGTCCGGAGCGCTCGGCGGGCCGGTCTACGTCACGCAGCGCGAGGCGCACGCCGGTCCCCACTCGCCGTGGTTCTTCGAGCGCGAGCAGTCCGGCGGCGGCGTATTGATGGACATGGCGTGCCACAGCATCGAGTGTCTGCGTTGGCTGCTCGGCAAGCCCGGCGTGCGCAGCGTCACCGCGCAGCTCGCCAGCACGGTCCATGCGCATCGGACCCAGCTCGAAGACCACGCGGTCGTTCACCTCGAGTTCGAGGGCGGTGTCGGCGGGCTCGTCGAGGCGTCGTGGGCGCTCGAAGGCGGCATGCAATCGCGCCTCGAAGTGTGGGGTGCGCGCGGCTACGCCGAGGCGGACCTTTTGCAAGGCTCCGGACTGCGGGTCTTCGCGAAGGACGGCGGCATCCCGTTCACGCCCGGCGCAGGCTGGTCGACGCCACCCGCCGACTGGCTGTGGGAGAACGGTTATCCGCAGGAACTCGCGCATTTCCTGCACTGCTTTCGAAGCGGTACGACGCCAATCGAGTCGGGCGCGGACGGGCTCGCAGTGCTGGAGATCCTGTACGCGGCCTACGCATCGGCGCGTGAGCGCAAGACGATCTACCTGCCGTTCCGCCCGCGTGGCATCGCGCGCGCGGTGGATCTGTGGCTTCCCTGAATCGTTCCGGTTCACGCGAGCGTGCATCGCAGCGCGAATCTCGCCGGATGCGCGTCGCAGGGACGCTGTCCGAGCGATCCCGAGGAGCAGCCACGCGAACCAGCTCGTTGCAACCGCTTCCTCTGGCTCCGCCGCGAGCGAAGGATCAATGATGCGCGCGCCGAAATGCTTCGGCGTGGGCGAAGCCGTGCGGCTGGCCGACACTCGCCGTGTACGCACGGATCGCGCGTTCGAAGCCGGCGCGATCGTCGCGGTGCAGCGTCGGCGCGTAGGCGTCGACGCGACGACCGAACTGCGAGACGTGCGAGCAGAACGCATCGATCTTGGCGTCGATCGTCGCGCTGACGTCGACCCAGTAGTTCGGCTCCTGGCTATCGAAGAAGAAACAGACCGGCACGCGCCACGGTTCGAGCCCATCGGCGAGCAGCTCCGGAAAGTAGAGATGCCATGGGGCCGCGCGCACCGCGTCCACCGTCGCGAACGTCGCCGCGCGGTGATCGCTCTTGTGGAACTGTTCGAAGCGCGCACCGGGATCGAACGAGAACAGCGCGTGCGGCGTGAGTCGGCGGATCATCGCGGTGACCTGCTTCACGAGCAGTCGCTCGTCGACGTACTCGAGTTCGCCGTCGCGATGGCCGAGCCAGTGCAGGTTTCCCTTCGGAATGTCGAGGCAGCGGGCGGCGGCTTCCTGCTCTGCGCGGCGGATCTTCGCGAGCCGCTTGCTCGTCATCGAGCGATCGCGCGAACCCTTGTCGTCGTCGGTGTACATGACGAGGTGGACGTCGTTGCCGCCGCGCCGGAGCCGGGCGAGGGTGCCGGCCGCGTGCAGGTCGTCGTCGGGGTGGGCGCCGAAACAGACGACGGTGCGACCGGTCCACTCTTCGAGGCGTTCTGCGAGTTCGCTCCTGTGCATGGTGCCGAGTGTACCGGCGCTAGCATTCGCGCGTGAGTCAGCCGCGCATCACGCTCGAGCCCCGCACACCGTGGTCGCTGCGGCTCTTCGACCGGATCCCGCTGCCGGCGTTCTGGGCGGGCCTGGTCGTCGGGCTCGCCGTCTTCGCGCTCTTTCTGCTCTACACAGCCGCGTTCGGCGCATCGATCGGACGCCACGCCGACGTCGCATTCGAGCGCGGTTGGTTGGCCGAAGGCATCCAGGATTGCTTCATCGGTTTCACGCTCGCGGTGATCACCGCTTCGCTGCGGGGCACGCGAGCGGAGGTCGAGGCGCTGCGCCCTTCACTCGGTCTCGCCCCGAGCGACGAGCCCGATCTCGAGCACGAGGTGCTGCGCTATCGACGCGTTCCGCTCGCGCTGATCGGACTCGGCGGCTTGGTCGCTTCGTACTTGACCGTCGTGAGCCCCCAACTCTGGATCGACGGTCGCATGCCGGGCTGGACGCATCCCACCGTGCTGTGGCTCGGCGTGCGCAATGGCGTCACCTGGTGGCTCGCGCTGCGCGGTGTCGCGCTGGAGTTGTCACTGGGCTGGCGCGTCTCGCGGCTCGCGGAGCGCGTCGAGGGGGTCGATCTCTTCGACCGTGCGGCGTTTGCGCCGTTCACGCGCCGCGCACTGCGAAGCGTGCTGTTGTGGATGCTTCTCGCCGCGTGGGTTTCGCTCACCTACATCGGGCCCGGCGCGCTCGGCGGGTTGCTGGCAATTGGTGTCGTCGGTCTGTCTTGTTTTGCGCTCGCGGCGTTCGTGATTCCGCTCTTGGGTCCGCACCGGCGTTTGCGCGCGTTGCAGCAGCGCGAACTCGCCCGCGTTCGCGCTGCGCTGCGTCTCGCGCGCGACGCGATGCTCGCGCCCGATGCACCGCCGTTCGCGGGCGGTCGGCTCGCCGACCTCGTCGCGTACGAGACGCGCGCGCTCGCGGCGAGCACGTGGCCGATCGAGGCGTCGACGCTGCCGCGCTTCGGGCTCTACCTCGCGCTCGGCATGGGTTCGTGGGTCGGCGCGGGGCTCGTCCAGCACGCCGTCGAGACCGCGCTGCGCCAGTAGCGCGTCCGCCGGGCGCGGGCGGAGGCGCGCGTCTATGCTGCGGCCCGCTCCGCGGAGGATCTGCCATGCCCGAGTTCTGCAAGGTCGAGCGCGACGGTCACGCGACGATCATTACGATCAACCGGCCCGAAGTGATGAACGCGATCCACCCGCCGGCTTCGGCGGAGTTGTCGCAGGCGTTCGACGCCTTCATCGCCGATCCCGACGCCTGGGTCGCGATCATTACTGGCGCGGGCGAGAAGGCCTTCAGCGCCGGCAACGACCTCAAATACCAGGCGGCCGGCAACAAGATGGAGTGGCCAGCGACCGGCTTCGCCGGCGTCACGCAGCGCTTCGAGAATGCGAAGCCGGTGATCGCCGCGGTGAATGGACTCGCGATGGGCGGTGGCTTCGAGATCGTGCTCGCCTGCGACATCGCGATCGCGTCGGAGAAGGCGATGTTCGCGCTGCCGGAACCGAGAGTCGGACTCGCCGCGCTGGGCGGCGGCATGCACCGGCTGCCGCGACAGATCGGCATGAAGCCCGCGATGGGGATGCTGCTGACCGGTCGCCGTGTCGAGGCACGCGAGGCGCTGGCGCTCGGCATCGTCAACGAGGTCGTCGCTCCGGGTGAGTTGATGAGCGCCGCGCGGCGCTGGGCCGATGCGATCTGCGAATGCTCGCCGGTGTCGGTACGAACGACGAAGCGCGTCGCGCTCGAAGGCCTCGCGCACGCATCGCTGCAAGAGGCGATCGAAGCGCGCTACGACGCGATCGTAGACCTCGTGAAGAGCGAAGACTTCGTCGAGGGCCCGCTCGCCTTCGCGCAAAAACGCAAACCGAACTGGAAGGGACGCTAGAGATGATCGAATGGAGTGAGCAGCATCAGATGATCCGCGACGTCGTGCGGCGTTTCATCGACGCCGAGGTCGTGCCCAACGTCGAAGCGCTCGAACATGGCGACATGCCGCCCTACGACATCCTGCGCAAGCTGATCTCCACCTTCGGGATGGACGAGATGGCGCGCGCGCGCTTCAAGAAGCAGATCGAGCGCGAGAAGAAGGGCGAAGCCAGGCGCGCGGACGACGGCGAGGGCGGCGGTCGCGGCGACGCCGCCGCGGCGCAACTGATCCCGATCATCGAGCTGTGTCGCCATTGCCCGGGCATGGTCACCGCGATGGGCGTCTCGATGGGACTCACCGCGGCGTCGGTGATGGGCAAGGGCACCACGCGCCAGAAGGAGCGCTGGGGCCTCGACCTGCTGACGCTCGACAAGATCGGTGCGTGGGCGATCACCGAGCCCGGCTCGGGTTCGGACGCGTTCGGCGGCATGAAGGCGACGGCGCGTCGCAACGCCGATGGCTACCTGCTGAACGGCAACAAGACCTTCATCACGAACGGGCCGTATGCGGACACGATCGTGTTCATCTGCAAACTCGAGGAGCCCGGCGTCGAGCCGCGCGATCGCAAGATGCTTCACTTCGTGCTCGACAAGGGCATGCCGGGGCTCGTGCAGAGCAAGCCGATGCGCAAGATGGGCCTGCACTCGTCGCCGACTGGCGAGCTGTTCCTCACCGACGTACAGGTCGGCATCGATCGGTTGCTCGGCGAAAGCGAGGAGAAGGCAGGTTCGGACGGTCGCGCCGGCGCGAAGGCGACCTTCCAGACCGAGCGCTCCGGCGTCGCTGCGATGGCGCTCGGGATGATCGAGCGCTGCCTCGAGTTGTCGCTCGCGTATGCCAAGGCGCGCGTGCAGTTCGGCAAGCCGATCGGCGAGTTCCAGCTGATCCAGGAAAAGATCGCGCGCATGGAAGTGGCGCGGATGAACGTGCAGAACCTGGTGTTTCGCACGGTCGAGTTGGCGGAGGCGGGTCACTCGATGTCGTTCGCCGAAGCCTCTGCGATGAAACTCTACGCGGCGCGCGCGGCCGACGAAGTGTCGCAAGACGCGGTGCAGGTCTTCGGCGGCAATGGCTACATGGCCGAGTACAAGGTCGAGCAACTCGCCCGCGACGCCCGCGTGCTGCGCATCTACGCCGGCACCGACGAAATCCAGATCTCCGCCATCGCCCGCGACTTGCTATCGCGCTG
>JANLTC010000241.1:0-3108 GCA_031362725.1 Deltaproteobacteria bacterium
ACGAGTCCCTTTACCTCAGAAGTGTGGATGGGAAACGCGACAGGATACCCCGAAGGCCTGTATGTCATCGGCTATCCTCGGCAGTGGCACCGGCCGCTGTTCTCAACGTCTGGCAGAAGGCGAGAGTTCACGTTCAAAGCCCGTGTCGCGGCGATCCCTGTGATCGAAGTTATCGACCCGGCCACGCGGGATCAGTCGCAGCCATTCTGGAGTCGTCCCCACTGTATCTACGGAAGACTCAGGCTCGATTCCGCTGGGGCCGCACAGCCTCTCGATGACATCGTCGGAGTCAGTGGCGGTCCGTTGCTGTCGGTCGAGCGGACCACCGATGGTCGAATTCGGTACCGACTTTGGGGCGTGCAGTCCGCGTGGCTGGCGAGTGAGCGAGTGGTTAGGGTGGAACCCATCGAACAGGTCATCGGCATGCTGGACGAGATCTATGGCCAGTTCGAGAGGTGGAGCTCCGCTCGTTCGACCGCTAGCGAGAGCTCGGACGCGAACACACCCGGGTCAACGGCCGACCGTAAGCCAGTGACTAAACGGAAAGTCGTCTCGCGTGCGAGCAATCCGAAGCAGAGTAAGAAGCGACGAAGCTAAGGGCACAGCGACTCCTGTCGGCCCACACTGCCGCGTACGCCGTCGCCCCCTTCCACCTCTTGAGCTGGACCTGTTCGGCGGTGATGAGCCACGGCGGCGAGCGAATGCGGTGAAGATGTGGACGTTGCGCTGCGCGATGTCCGAGGACGCGTCAGCGCTCCCAGTGCTGGAACACGCGTTCCAATTCCGACTCGTGGAATAACGTGTCCTGCTCGCCAGGACCGAAGCATCCCAACCGACGTGCCAACTTGAAATAGCCTTCGCCCGGCAATCCAGACGTCAGTAACACGACCGCGGAAAGTAGCGGCCGCCCTTCGCTGTGCTCGTACGTCGAAATGTCCTCGAGAATGCCCGACAGCGTGTTTCGATCCGCCGGACTACGTAAATTCAGGTTTATCCGGCCGGCAACGTCCGAGTACGACCGAGGTGTCCGCGACCGCGCGGCATCAATGAGCTGTGCGTACGCTGCGGGGTTCATGAAGCCGAGTACTCTACACCGCTGCGTACTCCGTCGCCTTAGAGGCGAATGCCGTTCTGCCGGCGGAACAGCAACGCACCGAGCGCGGCCAGCCCTCCGACAACCGCGGCCGCCTTCAGCACGCGCAGCAGACAGACGACCCAAGCGATGCCCATTCCGAACGCGGCCCACTGAACCCACCAGTGCCCCTCCCACGTCATCCAGTTGATGACGACGAGCATCAGGAGGATCAGCGGCGCGGTGACGAGGAATTTCGCGGCGCGGAGGGTTCGGCTCATAGCGGCCCGCTACGAAGGAACCCCGGAGACATTCGGGCGGGACTGTGTACTTGTTGAAAAGGTGCGTTCAGCGATCTGCCCCGACCCGCCACGGCTACTTGATCAGGCGAGCGCCAAGCTGCGCGCGCAAGTCTCGAAGCATTCGTGCAGGAATGATCCAGTCGAGAGTGCCGAGATGCTCCCGCGTGTATCCGCCACGGGCCAGATCGCCGTACACCCGGTAAGAGATGTTGTGGATATTCTCGCCACGCATGTAGAACGCTTCTGAGTCGCTGATCTTGGTCCAGCCCTCTGTCTTCACGATGCGCTTCTTTCCGGTCGCGGGGTCAATGTCGTCGCCCACTTCTTCGAAGCGATATCTCCGCGCGCTCTCGAGTAACACAGAGATTGTCTCACCAGCGCGCGAGGCGATCACCTGGTTGACTTTACCCGTGTAGAGTTTCCAGCGATCACCTTGGACTATGTCGGCGTAGACCTGCCCCTCATCATCAGCGCCGGAACGCAATTCAGCCGCTTGCTCGACGACGAGCCAGTAGCTTGCGCCTCGCGCCATGACGAGATTTGTAGCGCCGCACTTCTTGAGTACGGCATCCATCCACTTGAGAGGTGCGAATCGTGTGTCGTCTCGGGCAAGTTCCGGCGAGTGGCTTCGGGCGAGGACCCGCAATAGGTGGGTATACGCGTATGCTCCGCACGCGCCGGTTGCCACCGATGCTGCACCCACGCAGATGGCGCCGACTAGCAGCCGCCCAGGAGCGTCGAACGCGTCCGCGACGACGTTCTGCTGCGTGAATTGCTGGTACGGCTTGCCGATCACGAGCGCCGCGATCTTTGCGCCGAAAAACGGGGCGTCGTAGATCAACCGATACACGGCGACCGCGACGACGAAGTTCGTGATCGCGAAAGCGAGCGTCCCCACCAGTGCGCCCGGAAGATTGCGGGGTGCAAAAGCGCGACACCGCGGTCCGGTTGCAATCGCAAGCGAGACCACTCCGGGGAGCAGCAGCAGCGTCGTCAGCGCAAGTTCCAAGCGCTTGCGCTAGGCGGGCACGGCGGAGCCAGAGGCGATCGACTTCAAGAGTTCGTTCACGGCGTCGCGACCGACCTCCTTCTCGGTGAAGACGAAGTCTGCACCCTCCCTTTGCGCTTCAACGTGTTTCCACGTCAACGCCAGGTATTCTTTCAGCGTGGAGAGTTGTCGCTCGGCACGCGTATAGACGGCGACAGCGTGCTCGCTTCCAGTCACCATCACGCCCAAACCCGGCGAGTCGTTGCCAAGTTCCGCTAGCCAGTCCTGCACCATGCTCTGGAAGAGCGGACTTTCCACAGACTCCGGAGCTGTTCGATCCCGTTCCATCGTCGTCATATAGACCACTCGCTATCCCCAGGCTGGGAGATCATCGAGGCGAGATCTGGTATCGGCCTGTTCGGTTCGGGGGTCGGGAAACTTGACCCGTCTACACGAGGCGCCCTGCCCAGCGGGCGCGCGAAGCACTTCGAGAGGGGAAATCGTAGTGCCAACGTGTGCAGCCTACACCAGCCCCACCTAGGGCGCGAACGAATGTCAAACCCACCAATCCGGTCACGGATTCCCGGGAAGGAGCCTCGCACCAACTTCGACTAATTCCTTTCGGGGCGCGACAGCGCCACTCGCAAACGTAACCGAGGCCAGCGGGATCGCCCCTGCGCGCGCTACGCCGCCCGTTCCGCAGGCTGGGTCGTCAGGGCAGGATTCGGCGCTGTGTTCGCTGTAGT
>JANLTC010000243.1:0-85071 GCA_031362725.1 Deltaproteobacteria bacterium
GACGCGGAAGCGCTCTACCGCCGACGCGGCTTCACCGGAACGGCGCGGCGCCTGCTCAGCAAACGGCTTGCGGCGTTCCTCGTGGCGGCATCGTGGCTGCTGGCGGCGACAGAGGGCTTCGCCTGGGGACCGGACGGTCACCGCATCACCGGCGAGATCGCGTGGCGGTCTCTCACCCCGAAAACGAAGGCGGCGGTGAGCGCGCTGCTGCCCGATGGCCAATACGACACGCTCGCCGAGGCCGCCGCCTGGGCAGACACCTATGCGCGTAATCATCGGCGTGAATACCGCTGGCTCGACTCGTTCCACTACGTCGATGCCGATCCAAAGGCCACGCACGTGACCGCGGGACCGCGCTGCGAGTGCGTGCTCGCCGGGATCGAGATCCAGCTCGCCCGGCTGCGCGATCCGAATGCGTCGAACGACGCGAAGGTCGAGGCGTTGCGGCTGCTCGCGCACTTCGTCGGCGACGTGCATCAGCCGCTGCACGTGAGCCATCCCGACATGCGCGGCGGCACCACGATCGATCTGCACTTCGATGGCGAGGCGATGACGTTGCACCGCTTGTGGGACAGCGAGCTGCTCGATCGAAAGCTGCGCGAGCGCAATCGCGGTCGCAGCCCGCGCTGGCGTGGGTTTGCACAGTCGTTCGTGGATACGCAGGACAGCGGCGAGAGCGCGCGCTGGACCGCGTCGCTCGATCCGCACGTCTGGGCCGACGAGTCGCTGGCGCTCTCGAAGCAGCCGCTCTTCGCGGTGCAGCGGGGCGAGTCCCTAGGCGATGCGTACTACGAGAAAGCGCTGCCCGTCGTGCTGCAGCGACTCGAACAGTCCGGGATCCGCCTCGCCGCGCTGCTGAACTCGATCTTCGACCCCGATCGGCCTGTGCACTAGGATCGACGACCCTCAACCGGGCGGTCGTCATGGCAAATCGCGTCGAGATCAACGGAACCTGCGATACGCGCTTCCAGCGCGTGCGCGATGTCTTTACCGGACAACTCGAGAACCCCGAGGAGGTCGGCGCTTCGGTCGCAGTGACGATCGGCGGCCAGACAGTCGTCGATCTGTGGGGCGGTCACGCGGATCCGGAGCGCACGCGGCCGTGGAACGCGGACACGCTGGTGAATCTCTTCTCGACGACGAAGGGCATGGCCGCGCTCTGCGCGCATCGCCTCGCGGATCAGGGCAAGCTCGACATCGACGCGCCCGTCGCAAGGTATTGGCCGGAGTTCGCGCAGGCGGGCAAGGGCGCGATCCCGGTACGCTGGCTGCTCGATCACAGCGCGGGCATGGTCGCGGTCGATAAGCCGCTGCCGCCCGCCGCGATGTACGAGTGGGACACGATGTGCACGGCGCTCGCCGAGCAGGCGCCGTGGTGGGAGCCGGGCACCGCGCACGGCTATCACGCGATGACCTTCGGTTGGCTGGTCGGCGAAGTGGTGCGACGCATCAGCGGCAAGAGCGTCGGCAGCTATTTCCGTGACGAGATCGCAGGCCCGCTCGGCGCGGACATCTTCATCGGCACGCCGGCCGAGCACGACGCGCGCTGCGCCGAACTGATTCCGGCGCCGCTCCCCAAGTTGGACGGCAGCGGCGGCGACGCGGACTTCCTCACCAAGCTGCTCGCGAGCGCGAAGCCGTTCGCGATCAAGGCGTTCATGAACCCGCTGCCGCTGCCGGGCGCGTTCAACTCTCGCGACTGGCGCGGCGCCGAGATTCCCGCCGCGAACGGTCATGGCAGCGCGCGTGGCCTTGCGCGTATCTACTCGGCGCTCGCCTGCGGTGGCGCGATCGACGGTATGCAGGTGCTCTCGCGCGAGGCGATCGACATCGCGCGCGCCGAGCAGCGCCATGGTCTCGATCACGTGATCCCGCTGATGCCGACGAAGTTCGGGCTCGGTTTCCAGATCGGCACCGAGGCCGAGCCGATCGGTCCGAACCCGCGCGCGTTCGGTCACTCGGGCGCGGGCGGTTCGTTCGGCTTCGCCGATCCGGAAGCCGGCGTCGCATTCGGCTACGCGATGAACCGGATGGAGACGGGGCTGTTCCTGATCGGGCCGCGCGCGACGGCGCTGATGAACGCGGTGTTCGCGAGTCTGTAGAGGCTGTCTCGAGCTTTCGTGTTGCGGAAACCTGCGCGGACAAGTGGACGCGAGCGCAGCAGATTCCGGATCTGGCACCGCGGCGCCGCCTGCGCGTCGCTTCTCGACGGCAGCACGACGTGATCGGCTGCTGGTGCCGCGGGATCTCGAACGTCCGTCCTCCGATCCGGGCTTCGAGTCGGCTCGATTGCGGCTGCTCGCCCCCGGACGCTCGGCCGGTGTCATCGCAATCTCATAGAAATCTCATCGTTCCATCGGGACTTCCGCGACCGCTCGCGACTAGAGTCGCTCGAGCGATGAGCAATCACGGGCTCGAGACCTGGAGAGAGAACGGCGCCGCCGCGGGGTCCGCGCCGGCTGCGGGGTCGAAACGAGAACGAGTTCACGAGGCAGCCCGACGGCAACGCCAGCGCGCGGGTCGCACTGCGAAGGAGAGACGATGAAGAGAAGATGGCAAGCATCCCCGTTGAGCTGCGCTCTCGTGGTCGGGCGGCACACGAGCACGGCCGCGGCGTTTTTCCCGCATCGTCTGACGGCCCAGTTGGTCTCGATCATCGACCAGACGTACGACCCCGACGTCTTCTCCGTCGCGGCCGATTTTCAGGACGGAGTTCCGGGCATCGATCCGAGCGCACGCACGTTGTATGCGAGCGTCAACAGCGCGATGGGCGTGCTGAGGGTGTCCGGGGTCACGGTCGCAAAACTCGATCCAAAGGATCGCGCGTTCGCCGGGCTGCAGCAGCAGATGACCTTCTCCTCCGGCGATTTCCCATTCGTCGTCGACGCGGTGCTCGATTTCGGCGCATCCGCGGGCGGTGGATTCACCCAACTCGACGACGCGCTGCGGGTTGGCGACTGCGTCGTTTCGGTGAGCGGCGACTTCGGCGGGTCGGGCGACGTTAAGAACGCCGAATTCCTGAATCACGCCTCGCTGACGATCGAGACGCAGGGCCGCGATGCGTTCTACGAGTCGCCAACGTTTCTCACCCAGGTGCCCGAGCCCGAGCACGGATTCGTCGCGGCGCTCGGCGCCCTCGCGTGTCTGACCGGACGGCGAGCCGCCGCAGCAGGCGTGTCGTGATCGGCGTGCTGCGAACGGGGGTCGCGTTGGGAGTCGCCGCGATCACGCTCCACGCGAACGCGGCCACAGCGTTCAACCACTATCTGTTTGCGCAGGTCGGCCAAGCGACGGCGTCGATCAGCGAGAGCGTCTTCGACCCGGAGATCTCGACTGCCGACGCCAATTTCCAAGCGGGAGCGCCGGGGACCGAAGGTGGTGGGCGTGCTCTCTTCGCCAGCGTCGATAGCGCAGCCGGCCTGCTGGACGTATCCGGCATCACGGATACCAACCTCAATCCCAACCGATCGCGCGCGGTCGCTCGGCTCGAACAGCGACTGAGCTTCCCGTCTTCGGGTGGTCTGCCGATCGTCGTCGATGCGCAGCTGTTGGTCAGCGGATCCGGCAATGGCGGATACATCTCGATCAACGCGCAGCTCCAACTCGGCGACTGCATCGGCGGGTTGGCGCGCAACGTCGGGGACGAGTTTGCCAGTTCCGAAGTGAACACGAACGGCTGCAACGACACGGGGGTCGTGGACTGGACGGCGACCGGCGGCCCGGGCGCGCTCCACATCACGGCCGTATTCGCGATCAAGCCCGCCGCGTTCGAAGTCGGCGCAGAGGTGAGCGGCGACTTCGGCGGCAGCGTCAGCGACATCCCCGACGGCGAGTTCCACAATGGCGGCTCGCTGACGATCGAGACGCAGGGGCGCGACGCGATCTACTTCTCGGACTCGTTCTTGACGCAGGTGCCCGAGCCGGAGCACAGCTTCATCGCTGCGCTCGGCGCGATCGCGTGGCTGTCTCGCAGACGCACGCGGCGTCGCTAGAGGCCCTTCTCCAGAACGTCGACGAGTCGGTGTCGGTGGAAGCCGACCTTCTCGTACGCCTGCAGCGCGGGCCGGTTGCCCGGCGACAGCAGCAGCAACGCGCTCTGCGCCCCGGCCTCGAACTGCCGCGCGAGCGCCCACGCGACCAGCGACGAGCCGACGCCGCGATTCTGGATCCTCGGCTCGACACCGACGTACGCCACCCACGGTCGCTCCGGCCAGTGCGTCTCGAGTTCGGCGAACGCGACCACCTTGCCGCCGTGACGCGCCACCGCGTGCGCGTGACGACCGTCGGTGAGCACCGCTTGCATCGCCGCGGGCGTGCGCGCCTCGAAACCGCAGGCGGTGTAGATCGCGAGCATCGCATCCGAATCCTCGGGGTGCGCGGCGCCGAGTTCGAGTCCTTCGATCGGGACGCGCACGGCCACCGGTGCGTCGTCGAGTCGCATCAGGAAGTGCTGCCGCGCAGCGCGAAAGCCGAGCGCGGTGAGCAGCGAATAACCGCCGCGGTTGCGCACGCCGATCGCAGCCGAGACGAGCTTCACGCCGAGTCGTTCGGAGCCGAGTGCGAGCGCGGCACGCAGCAGTTCGCCGCCCGTCCCGTGCCCGCGCGCATCGCGAGCGACGATCGGACAGACGAGACCGGCGGTGCTGTCGCCCGGTCGCCTCACGAATCCGGTGCAGCCGACGATGCTGCCGTCGCCCGCTTCGTCGACCAGCAGGTGTTCCTCGGGATCGATGCCGTGACGCGCGAACTCGCCGAACAGATCGCGCTCCGACTCCCACAGCGGCACCAGCACGAAATCGGTCTCGCCCCGCGCGCAGCTCTTCGCCACCGCGACGAGCGCACTCGCATCTTCGGGTCGGAATGCGCGGATCGTCATCTGGATCTCCCCTGAGAAGCACCCGGTCGCCGAGCATAGAGCCCCTCGACTCGTGTTGGCGCGCCGCCGTCCGGCGGTGGTGCGAGATCATGCGCTAGTGCGCCGCCGTCTGGCGGCAGCACGGCTTCCATAAGGCCGGACGCTTACCTAGACTGGCCATCCCGCGTTTGGATGGCATTCCCGCGCGGCTGTAGCCCCAATCCACCAGCGCGCGGCGCTCTTTGCCGTGCGGAGTCAGGAGCCACTTCGAACATGGCCAAGCAATCCAAGGCCGTCCTCTGTCGAGAGCTGAACAAGCCCGTCGTGGTCGAAACGGTCACGGTCGAATCGCCGAGGCGCGGCGAGGTGATGGTGAAGATCGGCGCCTGCGGCGTGTGCCACAGCGACTACTCGGCGACCAACGGCACCATCCCGCTGCCGCCGCCGATGGTGCTCGGTCACGAGGCCGCGGGCACGATCTGTGAACTCGGCGAAGGCGTCACCGATCTCGCCCTCGGCGACACGGTGGTCGTCTCCTGGGTTCCGATGTGCGGGAAGTGCCGTTACTGCGTGATGGGCCGCCCGGCGCTCTGCGATATGTCGGCCAAGGCAACCGTCACGCTGCCCGACGGTACGAGCCGCCTGAAGGACATGAATGGCAATACGCTGAACCACTTCGCGGGCGCCGCCGTGATGGCCGAGTACGCCACCCTGCACCGCGACAGCGTGATCAAGACCGATCCGAGCATCGGCATGGACAAGGCCGCAATCGTCGGCTGCGCGGTGATGACCGGTGTCGGTGCGGCGCTCAACACCGCGAAGGTCGAGCCGGGATCGTCGTGCGTCGTGTTCGGCGCCGGCGGTATCGGTCTCAACGCGATCCAGGGCTGTGCGCTGGCGGGTGCGAACCAGATCATCGCCATCGATACCTCGGACAAGAAGCTCGAATTCGCGCGCACCTTCGGGGCCACGCATACCGTCAACCCGGCGACCGACGGCGACGCGGTCGGCAAGGTGATGGCGCTCACCGGCGGCGGCGCCGACTACGCCTTCGAGTGCATCGGCCTCGGCGCGACGATCCAGCAGGCCTACGGTTGCATCCGCAAGGGCGGTACCGCGGTGGTCGTCGGCGTCGCGAAGATCGGCGAGATGGTGAACCTGATGGCCTTCATGATGCCCTTCACGGAAAAGGTGCTCGTGGGTTCGATGTACGGCTCGGCACGCCCGTCGATCGACTTCCCGCGGCTGCTTGCGCTCTACAAGAACGGGCGTCTCAAGCTCGACGAACTCGTCACGGCGACCTACACGATTGACCAGGCCCCGCAGGCCTTCGAGGACATGGTCGCGGGCATCAACGCGCGCGGCGTGATCGTCTTCTAGCGATCTCCGCCACCGGAACTGAACGGGGCGATGCGGCAAGCCGCGTCGCCCCGTTTCATTCCAGGGCGACACGTTGCGCAACATCGCCGACGCGGCGGTCAGTCGGCGGGGTCTTCGGGGGGGCGGCGGAGGGTGCCGACGCGGGTGCGCATGCGGCCCACCAGGCCGGCGAGGTCGAAGCCGCGCGCGGGCGTCATCTGGAAGTAGTGGTCGCCGTCGTCCTTCACGAGCAAGCGCACGCGCTGGCCGGCGAGCACCGCTTCGGGCGGCTCGCCCTCGCCCGGCGGTTGATCGAGCTTCGCGAACGCGCGCTTGTCGCCGATGCGCACGAGGCCGACGTGGATCGGCTCGCTGCTCTCGGCCGCCGTCACGTGGATGCTCGTGTACGCCTCGAGCACTGCGCTCGCGCCGTGCATTCCTTCGGGCGTCGACGGGACTTCCGAGATCCGCGCGGGTCCACTCGAACGGAACGACAGCGGCGGCCGCGCGACCGACTCGGGCTTGCGCTTGCCGTCCGCGCGTTCGATCACCGTCACGTACACGTTGTTGCCCGGCCCGCCGATCGAGTGCGCGATGCCGATCCGTGCGCCGGGCACCTGCGCGCGCGGGTTCGGAAATTGTCCCGTCAGTTGCAGGTAGCACTCACTGATCTGGAAGAGCCCCGTGCCGCCGACCGGGTGACCGCGCGCCTTGAGTCCGCCCGAGAAGTTCACCGGCACGCGACCCCGAAGCCCCGTCACGGGATGTTCGAGCGGGTCGCCCGGCTCGCGACGCAAGCTGCCGACGAGCGCATCGATCGCCTCGTCCGGCTCGACGAGGTCGAGGTCGGTGAGGTCGATCGGGAGCAGGCTATTGAAGGCATCGTGGCATTCGACGTAGAGACCCTCGAGTTCGCGCGGCTTCGCGATGCCGGCGCGCCAGTACGCGACCTTCGCCGCCGCGCGCGTCGCATCGAGACACGCAAGGTGCGCGCGATCGAGGATCGACGACGTCTCGGTCGCCGAGCCGAGCCCCGCGACGCGCACCGCCTGCGGCCGCGCGGTCAGAATCAACGCGGCCGCGCCGTCGCAGATCGGCGAGCAGTCCTTGCGCATCAGTGGCGTCGCGACGGGCAGGTTCTTGGTGGCGTCGAAGTACGCTTCGAGCGGCTCGGGCCTGCCGTGGAACGCGGCGAGCGGATTTTCGGAACCGAGCGCGTGGGCGCGGAACATCAGCCGCGCCAGCAGGTCTGCAACCGGCTTGCCGCGCAGCCGACGCTCGGCGAGCCACGCCTGCGTGATCAGTGCGATCAACGCGGGCATCGTGAAGCCGAACTGGCGCTCGACCGGGTCGATCGTCTTCGACATGATCGCCGTCGCGACTTCCGTCGTGACGTTCTTCATGCGCTCGCCAGCGAGCACCAGCACGCTCTCGCACTGTCCCGACGCGACCTTGTAATACCCCTCATGGAAAGCCGCCGCGCCGGTCGATGAAGCGGTCTCGGAGCGGATTGCGGGGATGCCGGTGAGGCCGAGGCGATCGGCCACCTTCGCGGCCAGGTTGGCGCGATTCTCGAACTCCTCGCTGTCCATCACGCCGATCTGGACGGCTTCGAACGCGCGAACCGGGGAGTCCTCGAGCGCGCGGTGATAGGCTTCGGCGAAGAGATCGAAAACGGAGGCGAAGATACGGCCGGTGAGGTCCACCTTGGTGAGACCAACCGCCGCGACGTATACCTCCCGCGCCATCGGCGCCTAGCATAGTCTGCAACGGGGGTGAGTCGATGCGCACACTTCGATGGGTCGTGATCACGCTACTGGCGGTCGCCGCGGTCTTCGCGATCTCGAAGATCAGCGGGGCGCCGTCAGTCGCCGACGGCAGCACGCTCGTCGTCGAGCTCTCGGGCAACTACCTCGAGGCCGGCGACGCGCCCGCCTTCTCTCAGTTGCTGGGCATGGATCGCCGCTCGCTGCTCGGGACGCTTTCGGAGCTGCGCAAGGCCGAGCGCGACGAGCGCATCACGCACGTGCTGCTCGTCGTGCGCGGGCTCCAGGTTGGCTGGGCAAAGGCGCAGGATCTGCGCGACGCGATCCAGGCGTTGAGCAAGGCCGGCCGCCATCCGGTCGCGTATCTCGAAGTCGAGGGCTTCGGCGCCAATCGCGACTACTACGTCGCGAGCGCTGCCGAGAAGCTCTACATGGCGCCCGGTAGCGGCGCGCCGCTGATCGGACTCGCCGAGGAACACTGGTTCCTCGGCGGACTCTGGGACTACCTCGGTGTCACGGTGCAGGTCGCGCAGGCGGGCAACTACAAAGGCGCAGCCGACAGCATCATTGGCCACGGGATGAACGAGTTCTACCGCGAGCAGTCGAACCGGCTGCTCGATTCGTTCGACGGACTCTTCGTCGCCGGCATCGCCGAGGCGCGTGGCGTCCCGGTCGAGACCGTGCGCAAGGTGATCGCGAGCGCGCCGTCGCGCCCCGAAGTGCTCGAAGCGCTGAAGCTGATCGACGGCGTGCGCACGCGCGCTGCGCTCATCGAAGAACTCGGCAAGGACACGATCGTCGAGGCGTCCGCCTACGCAGCGGTGGATGCGGCATCGCTGGGTTTCGATCCGCACACCACCTTCGCGCTGATCTACGGCAGTGGCACGATCCAGACCGGCAAGGGTTCGATGTCGCGCACCGGTTCGCCGGTCTTCGCATCCGAGACGGTGATCGAGGCACTGCAGAATGCCGCCGCGGACGACGAGATCCGGGCGATCGTGCTGCGCATCGACAGTCCGGGCGGCGGCGCGTTTCCGTCCGAGCAGATCTGGCAGGCGATTCGCGAGGCGCGCAAGAAGAAGCCGATCGTGGCGTCGTTTTCGGACTACGCGGCCTCGGGCGGCTACTACCTGGCGTCGGCGACCGACGCGATCGTCGCGCAGCCCGCCACGCTCACCGGCTCGATCGGCGTCTTCGCGGTGCGGCCGTCGCTGCACGGTGTGCTCGAGCGCTTCGGCGTCGGCATTGCCACGCTCGACCGCGCGCCGCACGCCGAGATCAACTTGATGACGCCGGAAATGTCGCAGGATACGAAGGACTGGTTGCAGGCCGACGTCGACGACACCTACCAGCGCTTCCTCTCGCGCGTCGCCGAGGGTCGCAGCCGCAGCGTCGCCGAGATCGACGCGGTTGCCGGCGGGCGCGTGTGGACCGGGGAGCAGGCCGTGACGCGCGGTCTCGTAGACGCGCTCGGCGGCCTGCGGGTCGCGGTGGAGAAGGCCAAGGAACGCGCTGGCATCGCCGTCGACGCCGACGTTGCGCTCGCGGTCTACCCGCCGCCGAAGCCGCTCGCCGAGCAGGTGCGCGAGGCGCTGCACATGAGCGTCGCGCAGAACGTCGCGGCCGCACTACCCTTCAGCCGGGCGCTCGCGAGCGTCAGCACCTGGCTCGACGCAATCGGCGCAGAGGGAACGGTGCTCGCTCCGTCGCTCTGGGTCGAGATTCACTGACGTCTCGCGTAGCCGAGAAGGAGAACGTCCGTTGCAGATGGAGAAAGAGTTCGACGTCGATCGCCCGCGAGCCGAAGCCGCGCAGCTGCTCGCCGACGAGGCCATCCTTTGCGAACTCTTCCCGGACAGCACGACCGAGATCGTCGCGCGCAAGGGGCAGCGCAAGACGATCGCGAGTCACTACACCGCGCTCGGCCGCGAGGGCGTCGCGACCTTCCACTTCGACTACGAGCCGGATGGCGACATCCGCTTCGAGAAGGTCTGCGACGGTCGCATCTGGCGCGAGCTGCGCGGCGCCGTGACGCTCTCCGAGCGCAAGCAGAAAACGCGGGTGCGGATCGAACTCGAAGGTCGCACCAAGGCGCTCGTTCCCGAATTCACGATCCGCGGTCCGATGCAGGATCAACTCGACCAGATGGCGAAGGCGTTGCGCAAGCGACTCGGCGCGAAGGCCTCCGCTTGACGCGAATCCCCGCGTGCGATGGCATCGAACTCTACGTCGAGTCGCACGGGGACGGCCTGCCGATCGTGTTCTCGTGCGGCTACTCGACGACGCGCGAGAACTTCCGCCCGCAGGTCGCGCCGTTGGTCGCTGCCGGTCACCGCGTGGTGCTCTGGGACTACCGCGGCCACGGCGACTCCGACGCGCCCGACGACCCCGACGCGTACTCCTTCGAGATCGTCCTCGACGATCTCGGTCGCGTGCTGGACTGGGCCGCGAAGGAAGGCTCGGTGGCCCTCGCCGGCTTCTCGTTCGGCGGCGCGCTTTCGCTGCATTTCGCGCTGCGTCATCCGGAGCGCGTGCGGGCGCTGGTCTTGCTCGACACGGGCCCGGGCTTCAAGAATCCCGACGCACAGGCGGGCTGGCTCGCGCAGGTCGAGCGGATCGCGCAGAACCTCGAGACGCGCGGCCTGCAAGCCTTCGTCGAGAGCCGCGCCGCGGCCACCGCAATCGGCCGCCGCCCGGAGCTGCCGGCCGCCAAGCACGCGGCCCGCGCGATCGCGAAGATGTCGGCCCGTGGCGTCGCGAACTTCGGCCGCCGCGTGTCGGGGCCGATCCCCGGCTGTATCGATGAGCTGGCGAAGATCACCGCGCCCGCGCTCGTCGTGGTCGGCGAGCAGGACGACGCCTACTTACGCGCCGCCGAAGTGATGGCCGCCCGGCTGCCCAACGCGAAGAAGGTCGTGATCCCGGGCGCCGGACACGTCGTCAGCATCGAAGAACCCGAACTCCTGAACGCCGCCATCCTCGAGTTCCTCCGCTAGCAGGAGCCGGGCGTCAACTTGTTTTTTGTCAACTCATTGGGCGCGACGGTGCGTAACCGGGAGCGACGGGCCGGGTTTGCTCCGAGCGGCGGAGACGGGCTTGCACGACGGCGATGAGGATGTGCGGCTCATGCTGGCCCTGGGCGCCGGTGACGAATCGGCGTTCGATCAGCTCTTCGCTCGCTGGTCGGGTCCGCTGCTGCGTCATCTCGAACGCATCGTGCGCGACGCTGCCTCCGCGGAGGAACTCGTGCAGGAGACTTTCCTTCGACTCTACCGTGCCCGCGAGCGCTACGAGCCGAACGCCCGCTTCTCGACCTGGCTCTACACGATCGCGACGCGCCTTGCGCTCAACGAATTGCGGCGGCCGCGGAACCAGAATCCGCACCGCAGCACAGACGAGGAGAACGAGCACGGCGCCGCGCTGGTTCTCGTCAGCGACACGCCGCGCGCGGACGACGTCGCCCACGCACGCCGCGTCAGCGACACCGTCGAGAGTGCACTCGCGAAGCTCCCCGAGCGCCAGCGCATCGCGCTCTGGCTCAGCGCCGTCGATGGACTCTCGTATGCGGAGGTGGCTGTGAGTCTCGAGACCAGCGAAAAGTCGGTGAAGGCCCTCGTGCACCGCGCGCGCTGCACGCTGGCCGAATGGATCGGCGCGGAGGAACGATGAACGAGATCGCGGAACGCTGTGCGCCGTTCGAAGCGGATCTGTCGGCGCTGCTCGATGGGCAACTCGATGCGCCGCGCGCGGGCGAAGTGCAGTCACACGCGGACTCGTGTCGCGACTGTGCGCACCGGCTCGCCGCGCTGCGTACGGTCGACGGCGAGCTGCGACGCGTCGCCGCGGTGCCGGTCGATCCGGCGCGCATCGACGCGATGCGAAGCGCGCTCGTGGCGCGATTGCGCACGGAGCAGCCGGCCAACGCGTGCGCGCCGGTCGCGCGCCGCGCACCGCGTCGGCGCCGCCGCTGGCTCGTGCCGGTCACGCTCACCGCGACCGCCGCCGCGGTCGCCGGGCTATTGCTGACGCTGGGGCCGGCCGCGCCGGTGATCGCACCGATCCCCGAAGTCGTCGTCGCAGCGCCGCTCGCAGCGAAGCTGCGCGCCGATGCCGAAGTCGCTGCGAGCGAGCTCCATGCGGGAATCCAGACGCCGATCGGCGCGAGCACGCCGCCCGATGAGGAGACGGCCGTGGTGACCCAACCCAAGCGCGCGAGCAACGAATTGCGCCCCTGGACCTCGGTCCTCGTGGAGCTGCCGCCGCAGACCGGCGAAAAGCTGCGGCTGCGGCTCGAGGAACTCGCGCCCGAAGCGCGAAGCGAGTTGCTGTGGCGGCTCCTGCATCGGGCGCAGCTCGAGCCGCAGCAGCGCGCCGAGCTGCGCGAGAGACTTGCGAAACTCGCCGTGCTGTCGCCCGAAGAACTGGAACTCGTGCTGCGTTAGCGCGACCGGGCGATCGCGCCCCTACCAGTTGCGGCTCCCGACGTGTCATGCTGCGGCTCCTCGATGGCCTGGAGCCAGCAGTGAGTGGACGTCTCGTCGATCTCAGCCACGTCGTCGCACACGGTCTCGAGACCTATCCGGGCCTGCCGGCGCCCGCGATCTCCGATCACCTTTCGCGCGTGGCGTCGCGCGCGCACTACGCGCCGGGCACGGAGTTCCAGATCGGTCGGATCGAGATGGTCGCGAACACGGGAACGTATCTCGATGCGCCGTTCCATCGCTTCGCAGACGCGATCGACCTTGCCGGCCTGCCTCTCGAGCGAATCGCCGATCTCGCCGGCGTCGTCGTCGACGCGAGCGCCGCAGACCGCTGTATCGGCGTCGAGTCGCTGCCCGACGGCGATCTGCGCGGTTGCGCGGTGCTGTTTCGGACCGGCTGGTCGCGGCACTTCGGGACGCCCCGCTATGCAGTGGGCCATCCGTTCCTCGCGGGCGCGGTCGCCGAGCAGCTCGCGCTGCGTCAGGCCGCACTGGTCGGGATCGATTCGCTCAACATCGACGACACCAGCGACGGCGCGCGCCCGGTCCACACCGCGCTGCTGCGCGCGGGCATTCCGATCGTCGAGCACCTGACGGATCTCGATGCGCTGCCGGGCGCCGCGTTCCGATTCTTTGCGGTACCCGTGAAGGTGCGCGGGATGGGGACCTTCCCGGTGCGCGCCTTCGCCATCGTGGAATGAAGGCGCCGTGATCGTCGCGATCGACCACGTACAACTCGCGATGCCGCGCGCTGGCGAAACGCGTGCGCGCGACTTCTATGTCGGCGTGCTCGGGCTCGCCGAGGTCGCGAAGCCGGCGGAACTCGCCACGCGGGGCGGCTGCTGGTTCGAGAACGCGGCGGTGCGCGTGCACCTCGGCGTCGATCGCGACTTCCACCCCGCACGCAAGGCGCATCCGGCGTTTCGCGTGGCGGATCTTGCGGCATTGCTCGCGCGCGCGCGCGATCGCGGGGTCCCCATCCACGACGAAGAGCAGCGCGGCGGCGAGCACCGCGCCTATCTCGACGACCCGTTTGGCAACCGCATCGAGCTGATCGAAACGCTCTGAAGGAGGGCGCATGGGCAAGGTCTTCGACGGGATCGACGAACGCATGCGCGAATGGTTGCAGGCGCAGCGGATGTTCTTCGTCGCGACCGCGCCGCTTTCCGGTGACGGGCTGGTGAATCTGTCGCCGAAGGGGCAGGGCAGCTTTGCGGTGCTCGGCCCGCGTCGCGTCGCGTATCTCGACTTCACGGGCAGCGGCGTCGAGACGATCGCGCACCTGCGCGAAAACGGACGCATCGTGGTGATGTTCTGTGCATTCGACGGTCCGCCGCGCATCGTGCGGCTCCACGGGAGCGGCGAGGCGGTGTTGCCGGGCGCGGTGGGGTTCGACGCTGTCGCGGCATTGTTTCCGCAATACGAGGGCACGCGGGCCGTGATCCACGTCGATGTTACGCGGATCGCCGATTCGTGCGGCTGGAGCGTGCCGCGCTACGCGTACCAGGGCGAGCGCAGCCAGCTGGAGGAATGGGCGACGAACAAGGGCGAAGCCGGCCTGCGCGCCTATCGCGCCGAGTACAACGCCCGTAGCCTCGACGGTTTGCCGGGTCTCGACGGCGGAGACGCGTAGTTGGATACCGCGCTCGACGGCCTCGTCTGGTACGTGGTCTTCCTGTTCTCGACGTCGCTGCACGAAGCCGCCCACGCGTGGGCGGCGCAGCGCGGCGGCGATCCGACCGCGTACCTCGCGGGCCAGGTGTCGCTCGACCCGCGGCCGCACATTCGCCGCGAGCCGTTCGGGATGGTGCTGTTGCCGCTCTTCACGGCAATCACGTCGGGCTGGCCGATCGGCTACGCGAGCGCGCCCTACGATCCGATCTGGGCCGCACACCATCCGCGCCGCGCGGCATGGATGTCGCTCGCCGGGCCCGCAGCGAATCTGCTGCTCGTGCTGCTCGCGAGCGCCGTGATCTGGGCTGGCATCGCCGCCGACGTCTTCGCGGTGCCCGAGTCGGTGAACGGCTCGTCGATCGTCGCCGCGACGAGCGCGGGCGTAGCGAGCGCCGGGGCATTCCTGGTCAGTGCGTTCTTCACGCTGAACTTGATCCTGTGTCTGTTCAACTTGATGCCGCTGCCGCCACTCGACGGCTCGGGTGCGATCGGCCTGCTGCTCCCCGCATCGGCGGCGTTGCGCTTCCAGCAATGGTCGCGTCACCCGGTTCTGGCGATCGCCGGCATCGTCGTCGCGTGGAACGTCTTCGGCCCGATCTTCCACCGCGCGTTCTGGATCGCGATCGGGCTGCTCTATCCGGGTTCCGGATTCGAATAGGCATCCTCGCCATGCGCCACCACAACAGCGGCGGCGAGATCGCCGGTGACATTGACGGTCGTGCGACACATGTCGAGGAAGCGATCGACGCCCAGAATTAGGCCGATCGCTTCGGGCGGAATGCCGACCATGCCGAGGATCATCGCGATCACCGGGATCGAACCGGCCGGCACACCGGCGGTGCCGACGCCGCCGAGCACGCAGACGCCGACCACCGCGAATTGCTGGCTGAGCGCGAGATCGACGCCGTAGAGCTGCGCGAGGAACAGCACCGTCACGCCTTCGAAGAGCGCCGTGCCATTTTGATTGGCGGTCGAGCCGATCGTCAGCACGAAGCGCGACACGTGCGACGGCAGGTGGAGTTCGTTCTCGGCGACCAGCAGCGCGGTCGGTAGCGTCGCATTGCTCGATGCGGTGGAGAACGCCGTCAGCATCGCGGGACGCACCGCGCGGAAGAAGGCGAGCGGATTCATGCCGCCGAGCCAGCGCACCGAGATCGAGTACGTGACGAGCATGTGGATCGCGAGCGCGCCGACGACCACGGCTACGTACGCGGCCAGTTCGCCCAGCACCTCGTAGCCGAGACGCGCGGTGGTGGTGAAGAGGAGGCACGCGACACCGATCGGCGCACATCGGATCACCATCGCGAGCAGCCACATCACGACGTCGTAGAGCCCCTGCAGCGAGTCTTCGAGGCGCCGCGCCGCGTCGGTGCGAACGGCGGCGAGACCGATGCCGAGCAGCAGCGAGAACACCATCACCGCGAGCATGTCGCCGCTCGCGAGCGCCGCGACCGGATTCGACGGCACCAGCTGCACGAAGAACTCCGAACCGCTGCGACCCGCGAGCGGCGAGGGCGCCTGCGCGGCCGCCGTCGTGCTGGCGCGCAGCTTCTCTACGAGTTCCGGATTCATGCCGCGCCCCGGTCCGACGATCTCGACCAGCGCGACGCCGAGTCCCACCGCGATGCCGCTCACCGCGACCGTATAGAGCAGGAAGCGCAGACCGAGACGGCCGAGTTTGCGCAGGTCGCCGAGGCTGGCCACGCCGAGGGCGAGCGCCGGCACGACCAGTGGAATCACCAGCATCGAGAGCAGCCGCAAGAAGATCGTGCCGATCGGCGCCGTTGCGTAGCTGACGACGCTCTCGACGAACGCCGAACCCGGCGCCACGAAGTGCGCCAGCGTGCCGAGGCCAGCGCCGACCACGAGCCCGAGCAGCATCTGTCGCGAGAGACGTCCCGTCACCAGAACGGCTCGGGCGATCGAGGGTTGCGTGTGTGCGCCAGCGCGGTGACGCCGCGGAGGCCGCCGCGAAAACTCGACGCGTCGAAGCCGCGCTGCCGCATCCGCTCCGCCAGGTGCGCGCTCTTCAGGCCGAACTCGCAGTAGAGCACGTAGCGCTGATCGCGTGCGAAGGAAGAATGCGCGAGGAGCGCGCGATCGAAGTCGAGTTGCAGCGCGCCGGGCCAGTGCCACGCGGCAAAGGCGCTGCGCGAGCGCAGGTCGATCACGATCGCGTCATCGGCGATCGCTTCGACGTCCAGCTCGGCGATGCCGGGCGAGTCGAGCTCGAGCGCGCGCAGATCGAAGACGCCGCGATTCTCGATCGCGTCCTCGAGGATCGCCGGGTCGAGCAGCGCCTCTTCGGCTTCGAGGATGTGCGCGTGCGACGACGTGGCGGGCCGTGTCGCCGCCATCGAGCAGTACTCGGCGACTCCCGTCGAGAGCGGCGCCGTTCCGATCTGCTCGGCGAGCCGGATGATCTCGTCCTTGTTGACCCCGACCAGCGGACGCAGGATCGGGAGCGCGGTCGCCTGCGAGATCGCAGCGAGATTCGAAAGCGTCTGCGAGGAGACCTGGCCGACTGCGTCGCCGGTGACCAGCGCGGCCGCGCGACGCTTGGCCGCCACCGCTTCGGCGGCACGCAACATCTGGCGCTTCAGCATCAGCTGCCAGTAGCGCGACGTCGTTTTCGCGCGGATCTCGGTCGCGACCGCTGCGAAGTCGATCGCGTACAGCTGCGGGAAGTCGCCGTAGGACCAGCGCTCGGCCAGCAACCGCGCGACGCGCAGCGCGCCCTTTTCGTGCGCGCTGCCACCGAGATTGCAGAACAGATAGTCGAGGCGAACACCGCGCCGCAGCATCTGCCAGGCGGCGACGGCGGAATCGAAGCCTCCGGAAAGCAGCGCGATTGCGCCCCCCTCGATGCCGAGCGGAAGACCCGCCGGTCCGCGCCACTGCTCCGCGCACAGGTAGGCGCAGCTCTCGTGCAGCTCGATCGAGACGACGACTTCGGGATCGTCGAGATCGACCCTTGCGGCATGTCGCAACAACGCCGCGCCGAGCGCATGCTCGATCGCGCGCGAATCGAACCCGATCTTCGAGCGATCGCCGACGCGCCGTGCGCGTACGGCGAAGCGCTTGCCGACGACGGCGCCGCGGAACTGCTCGTACGCGGCGCGCACGAGTTCGTCCTGCTTCTCCGCCGGATGCACCGTCGCGACTGCCAGTGACTGCACGCCGAACACGCGCGACAGCGTCTCGGCGACGCGCAGGTCGCCCGTGTCGATGAAGACGCGATTGCGCGTGCGCGAGACGCGCGCCGCGCAGCCGCATGTGCGCAGCGCGTCGCGCACGTTCCGCAGCAGACGGGCCTCGAAGCGCGTGCGCGTCGGCTTGGCCTTGGTGGCGATCTCGCCGGAGAAGCGCAGCAGGATCACCGCGCGATCGGGGTCGGGCACGGTCGCAAGCTACCGCTACATTGCGCGCCGTGCTGGATTGGAACGGAACGCCGCTCGACGCGCTACTGCTCGATCTCGACGACACGATCCTCGACAACCGAGCCGGCCTCGACACGGGATTGCGCGCGTTCGCGCAATGGCTCGCGGCGTCGCTCGGCGATGTCGAGCCCGCCGTCGTGCAGGCGCAGCTGCGCAAGAGCGCCGACTGGTTCTGGTCCGATGACGAGCGCCATCGCTCGGGCCGTCTCGACATGCCCGGTTCGCGACGCGCGTTTCTCACCCACGCGATCGAAACGTTGGGTCGTCCGGCGCCCGATCTCGCTCTCGAAGCGACCGATCGCTACGGCGCGCTGCGCGAGGCGTGCCTCGCGCCGTTCGACGGCGCACTCGAAGCGCTCGCGCAGATGCGGGAACGCGTGCCCGCGCTGGGTCTCGTCACCAACGGCGCCGCCGCCGCGCAGCGGGCGAAGATCGAGCGCTTCGACCTCGCGCATTTCTTCGACGTGATCGTCGTCGAGGGCGAAGCGGGCTTCGGCAAACCCGATCGGCGCGTGTTCGACCGCGCCCTCGCTGCGGTGGATGTGTCGCCGTCGCGCGCGCTGATGGCGGGCGACAACTACGAATGCGACGTGCTGGGCTCGCTCGGCGCGGGACTTCACGCGGTGTGGATCGACCGCGAGCGCCGGGCGCAGACACCGGCCGTGCCGCCGCGGCCGCACGGAAAGCACGCGTCGTTCGTCGAGTTGGCCCGCGAACTCGGAGTTCGCGTTGGCTGAGCTGCGAAGGGTCGCGGTTGTGGGCGCGTCGCTGGCAGGACTGCGCGCGGTGGAAGCGCTGCGCGCACGCGGCTTCGATGGCCGCATCGACTGGATCGGCGCCGAGTCGCATCAACCCTATGATCGCCCGCCGCTCTCGAAGCAGGTGCTGCGCGGCGAGTGGGAACCCGAGCGCATCGCGCTCGCGCGCGGCGGGCTCGAAGGCCTCGCGGCGGAGCAGCACTTCGGTCGCCGCGCGTTGCGACTCGACGTGAATGCGCGGCGCATCGAAGTCGATGACGGCGCTTCCATCGGATTCGACGGCCTCGTGATCGCGACCGGCGCCGCACCGCGCCGGCTCCCGGGGCAGCCGCAACTCGATGGTGTGTTCGTGTTGCGCACGCTCGACGACGCACTCGCGATCCGCCACGCGCTCGATGCGCAGCCGCGCGTCGTCGTGGTCGGCGGCGGCTTCATCGGCGCGGAAGTCGCGGCGTCGGCCCAGCAGCGCGGCGCCACCGTGACGATGGTCGAAGCGCTCGGCAATCCACTCGAGCAGGCGCTCGGCCCCGCGCTCGGCGCGCTCTTCGCCGCGATCCACCGCGATCATGGCGTGCTCGTGCGCACCGGCGTCGCGGTCGTCGCGATCGAAGGCGAGCGCCAGGTCGAACGCGTGCGACTCGCCGATGGCAGCGTGCTGCCCGCGGATCTCGTCGTCGTGGGCATCGGCGTGCGACCGGAAACGGCGTGGCTCGAAGACTCGGACGTCGCGCTACGAGACGGTGTCGTGTGCGACGCGAGTTGCGCAACGAACGTCCCCGCGGTGGTCGCAGCGGGCGACGTCGCACGCTGGATGAACCCGCGTTACGGCGAGTCGATGCGCGTCGAGCACTGGACGAACGCGGTCGAACAGGCGCAGGCCGCCGTGGCTCGTCTGCTGGATGGCCCCGAAGCGGCGCAGCCCTTCGCCCCGGTGCCCTACGTGTGGAGTGATCAGTACGACGCGAAGCTCGCGGTCGCCGGTCGCCCGCGCGCGGGCGACGACGTGCGCGTCGTCGACGGATCGTTCGACGAGCGAAAGTTCGTTGCGATCTACGGCAGGGCGGGGCGCCTCGTCGGCGCGGTCGCGATGAACCGGATGCGCAAGCACCTCGATTGGCGCAAGTTGCTGCACGAAGACATCGCGTGGGACGACGCGTTGAAGCGCGCAGCGGCGACCTGATCGAACGCGATCAGTCCCAGAACCCGATCGCGCAGCCGTCCTTGCGGCGGTCGCTCGCACCGACCAGTACGCCGTCCTCGCCGATCGCAACGGCCTGCCCGCCGCCGAACACATCCGCCATCGCTTCGCCCGGCGCGATCACCCGGTGTCCGCGTGCGGTGAGCGCTTCGCCGAGCGTTCCGCCTTCGTCGACACGAAGCTGCGGCGCTTCGATCGCCACGTTGCGCTCGCCCTCGAAGCGAAAGCGCGGCCGGTCGATCGCTTCCTGCGGGTTCAGTCCGTGGTCCACCAGGTTCGCGACGAAGTTCAGGTGCGATTGCGGCTGCACGTCGCCGCCCATCAGACCGAAGGCCATCTGCGGTCGCCCGTCGCGACGCAGCATGCCTGGGATGATGGTGTGGAACGGTCGCTTGCCCGGCGCGATGCAGTTCGGGTGATCGGGGTCGAGCACGAAGCCCGCGCCGCGGCTCTGGAGCACGATGCCGGTGTCGCCACAACCGATGCCCGATCCGAAGCCCGTGAAGAGACTCTGGATGAACGACACCAGATTGCCATGTTCGTCGGCCGTGCACAGGTAGATGGTGTCGCTCTCGAGTCCGGCGGCGACGCCGGGCTGCGCGCGCTCGCCGATCAGCGCCGCGCGGCGTCGCGCGTAGCCCTTGTCGAGCAGTGCTTCGACTGGCACCGGCGTGTGTTCGGGATCGGCGATGTACGCGGCGCGATCCGCGAACGCCACCTTCACCGCTTCGATGCGACGGTGCCAATCGAGCGCGCTCGTGGACGGCGCAGCCTCGAAACACTCGAGCAGGTTGAGCGCTTGCAGCGCGGCGAGGCCCTGGCCGTTCGGCGGCAGCTCGAGCACCTCGACGCCGCGATACGTCGTCGCGATCGGTTCCACCCACGTCGATCTGTGACGCGCGAGATCGTCCGCCTCGAAGAAGCCGTCGTGCTCACGCGACGCGGCGACGATTGCGCGCGCAGCGTCGCCTTCGTAGAACGCAGCCGCGCCGCCCTCGGCGATTTCGCGCAGCGTGCGCGCGAGGCCCGGCGCACGAAACCACGCGCCCGCGCGCGGCGCGCGACCGGCCATGAGCCAGCTCGAACGCGCCGCGTCGTTGCGCAGCGCTCCGAGGCGTTCGAGCAGGAACCAGACATGCGCGACGATTTCAGTCACCGGGAAGCCCGCGTCGGCGGCACGGATCGCGGGTCCGAGTGCCGTTGCAAGGGGCAGCGCCCCGAAGCGGCGCGACAGCGTCTCCCACGCATGTACGGCGCCCGGCACGGTGGCGGAAAGAATGCCGCGCGGCGCAATCGTCGTGAGTCCGCGCGCGCGGTAGGCGTCGTGGCTCGCGCCAGCCGGCGCGCGACCGCTGCCGTTCAGGCAGACGATGCGCCCCTCGGCGGCAGACGCGAGCAGCGCGAACGCATCGCCGCCGACGCCCGTCATCATCGGCTCGACGACGCAGAGCACGGCCGCGGCGGCGATCGCCGCGTCGATCGCGTTGCCGCCCTGTCGCAGCATCTCGACGCCCGCCGCCGACGCGATCGGCACGCTCGAGCAAACCATGCCGCGGCGTGCCAGCACGCAGGAGCGCTCGCTGCGGAACGGATCGAGCGCGCGCCCGCGTCGAGTCGCGAGTGTCATGCCGCCACCGTAGCGCGCGGTCGGTGGGATCAGCCGGATCCGCGGGTCGGGCCGTCCGAGCCGCCCCAGACCCGGTGCACCGCGAAGAGTGCGGCGATTGCCAGCGCTCCCGCGACGAAGAGCAGCCACAGGTATTGATCCGCCTTGGCCGCAACGAACAGCGTCAGCGTGAGCAGCAATCCGACGAAAAGGAACGACCAATCGAGATGGACGCCGGCCAGCAGACAGCCGAGCGCCAGCAGCGTCAGCGCGTTCAGGCCGGCCGAGACCTGCGTCTCGACCCCCGCGCCGCGGATGCTGAAGTCGAGCGCAACGAAGCCGGCGATCGCGAGCCAGTGCAGAACCTGGCGCAGCACCAGACGTTCACCGCTCTGCTGCGAGCGCCGCCAGGCCGTGACGATGCAGAGCGCGCCGTAGATCGGGACCAGCGACACCCAGTAGTTTCGCGCGAGCAGCGGCTTGGCGGTTGCGAGGCCGACGCCCAGCAGCGCCAGCACGACCATGAGCAGCGCGACAGCGGCGGTGATCCGCCACGCGGTAGGGCTCGTCGGAGCGTGCGGTTGGGCGCTCAGGGTGCGGGCGATCCGGCTGAGGCCGGGGCGCCGGCCGCCGTCTCATCCATCACCTCGACCGAGTCGTCGAGCGTCAGCACGTAGATCCCGATCGCGCCCAGCATCACGATCACTGCGACCCACGTCCGCCAATCCTTGTGGATCCCCGGCCGTTGCGATTGCTGGTGTCCGGGATGACGTTCGCTCAATCGAGTGTCCTCCGACCGGCGACGCCGGGAGCCGCGCGCATCGCGATGACCGCGAAGTCGCAGCTGGCCGAAGCTCGCACCGGCTCCGCGGGTTGTCGAGCATCGCCGAACGGCCCGGACCGGCTCGCCACCAACCGAGAATCAAGCGAGCACGCGGGGCAACCGATCCCAAGTTGAAGTTGCGGACACAAAGGAAGCGCGATGGGCGACTACAGGGACGGAGCTTCTCGATATCGCGTCGACGTGCTGCCGTGGGCCGAGATCGGTCCCGGCGGGATCGCGTTTCGCGAAGGCGCGGAACGGGCGACGCTGCCGTGGAGCCGGGTGCTGCATGCACTCGCCGCCTACGTGGGCGAGCCCGAAGGCGTCTGCACGATCGTCTTCGATCTGGTCGTCGAGCGGAAGGAGACCGAATGCCTGGTCTGTCGCTTCGACGCCGACCCGGGCGAGCCCGCCCAGACTGCCGCGCGAGCGCTACTCGAAGGACTGGGGCGGACGCGCTGTTCGCGATCCCTCGCCGATCTCGCCGCGGAAGGCGTCCCCACCCGCAGCTACCCGGACCTCGATTCGCTCGCTGAAGCCTCGCTCCTCGAGCTCGGCTTCAGGCCTCATGAGCTCGCCGCTCGCTGAGGCTCGCTACGCGGGAAGCGTTAGTCGGCGCTCCAATGCGAGGTGGTTGCTTGGATGCGGCGCAGCAGAACGGGCCACTTCGAGAGGATGCGACCGATGGATTGTGCGGCGCAGCGGATCGGAGCCAGTGCGGTGGCGGGCGTCGCACCGAGGGCCGCGAGCGCCGACCGCATGCGGCCCTCGCGCTCGTAGAGATCGCCGGCGTGCGTGAGCGCGGCGTCGTCGCCCGGGCGCTGCGCGGCCAGCGCGAAACCCGTCGCAGCGAGCGCCGCGGCGCGGCGCAACTCGAGATGGCGAACGTCGCGTAGCCACGGACCTGCGCCGCCCGCGTGAACGCGGAGCCGCAACAAGCCGAGCGCGACGAGACCCAGGGCCGCTCCGCTGTTCCACGTCGTCGCCGCAATCGCTGCTGCGAGCAGCGTCCCGACGGTCGCGACTGCGCGCGGCGCGACTCCGACGAGCGACAGCGTCGCGCCGATCGCAAGCGCCTTCGCCCCGAGTTGCGGCTGCGCTTGCAGCGCGAGCGCGAGCCACGCGAATCCGAGCACGGCGCGAAGCGCCGCTTCAGCGCTTCGCAACGCGCCGCCGGTCTCGACGGGCGGCCGTCCGGCCGGCGGATCGATGGCAGAGCGCACGTCTTCGAACGAGTTGGTCGACATCGTGCCCCTCGATCCGCGGCAGCCACGTCGCGTAGCCTTGCGCCAATCCCGTGAAATCTCCACACTCCGCCGGTTCAAAAGAGGGTTCCTGTGGCCCTCGTGAGGGGTGAGGAGAGTCATGAAACGAGCAGCGATCTCGCGGATCGCGGTTCTGGGTGTCGTCGTCGCCGTCGTTCTGGCCGGCGCGGTCGGCTGCAGCAAGAAAAAGGCGGACGAGGAAGGCCTCGAAGGTGGCAGCGGCAGCGAGTTCAGCGACGGCAGCAGCACCAGCGGAGGGCGCGACGGCGACTCGGCGATGGCCGAGCCCGAGCGCGTGCGCGAGTTGGGGTCGGTCTACTTCGACTACGACAGTGCGTCGATCCGCGACGACGCGCGCACCACGCTCAAAGCGAACGGACAGGCGATCACCGGCCACTCGGAGTGGAAGACGATCACGCTCGAAGGTCATACCGACGAGCGCGGCAGCGAGGAGTACAACCTCGCACTCGGCGAGCAGCGCGCGAACGCCGCGATGCAGTATCTCGTCGATCTCGGCGTTCCGCGGGCCCGCATGATCACGGTCAGCTTCGGCGAAGGCTCGCCTGCGGTGCAGGGCAACGACGAGTCGGCCTGGCGCTGGAACCGCCGCGTCGATTTCAAGGTCTCTCGCAAGTAGCCGTTCGCTCGATCGAAGGATGAATCCGGGGCCTGGCGTCTTTGGCGTCTGGCCCCGTTTCTTTGATACCGTGGACGATTCACGGAACCGACCATCGACCGACGGAGGCCCCCCATGCCCGTACACGGCGGCAAGATCCTTGCCCGCGCGCTGAAGAACGCTGGCGTCGAATGCATCTTCACCCTCTCGGGCGGCCACATCATGCCGCTCTACGACGGCTGCATCGACGAGGGAATCCGGATCATCGACGTGCGCCACGAGCAGGCGGCCGTGCATGCCGCCGACGCGTGGGCGCGCTGCAACCCGGGCAAGATCGGCGTCGCCGCGATCACCGCGGGTCCGGGCGTGACGGACGGCGTCACCGGTGTCGCGAACGCGTGGCGCGCAAACTCGCCGATCCTGGTGATCGGCGGCCAGGGCCCGTTCGCGAACCTGCGCCGTGGCTCGCTCCAGGAGATGGATCACGTCAACCTGATGCGGCCGATCACCAAGTGGGTCGACTCCTGCTACCAGACCCACCGCATAGCCGAGTACGCCGAGTTGGGCATTCGCCATGCGGTGTCGGGCATCCCGGGGCCTGCGTTCCTCGAGATCCCGATGGACGTGTTCATGGGCCAGTGCGAGTGGGCCGACGCGATGCTGCCGCCGATCCGCACCAGCCCGCCGCGGCTGGCGCCCGATCGCGTCGACGTGCGCGAGGCGCTCGAACTGCTGCGCAACTGCCAGCGCCCGATGCTGATGGCCGGCACCAGCGTGAAGTGGTCGATGGCGAGCCCGGCGATGAACGCGTTCCTCGATGAGACGCAGATGCCCGGCTACACCAACGGCATGGGCCGCGGCACGATCCCGCCGACGTCGCCGAACTTCCTGAATCGCTCGCGACGCGAGGCGATGAAGAAGATCGATCTGATCATCCTAGCCGGCGCGCTGCTCGACTTCCGGCTCGCGTTCGGCAAGACGATCCCGGCCGACGCGAAGGTCGTGCAGCTCGACATGGATGCGACGCTGATCGGGCAGAACCGCTACTCGGACGTCGGCCTCGTCGGCAATCTCGCCTGCAGCTTCGAGTTGCTGCTCGAAGAGATGAAGAACGCCGGCACGAAGCTCGACTTCAGCGGCTGGCGCGACGAACTGCGCAAGATCGAGGTCGAAGAAGAGAGCAAGGTCGAGGCGGCGCTGAACAGCAACGAGACGCCGGTCGATCCGCAGCGCATGTGCCGCGAAACGCGCGACTGGCTCGCGACGCTCGGCGACACGATCGTGATCGGCGACGGCGGCGACATCGTCGCGACCGCCGCGAAGATCCTGCCGGTGCCGCGCGAAGGCGCGTGGATGGATCCCGGTCCGCTCGGCACGCTCGGTGTCGGCATGCCGTTCGCGCTGGCCGCGCAGCTCGCGCATCCCAAGAAGCGCGTCGTCATCGTCTACGGCGACGGCTCGTTCGGCCTGAACGGCATGGAGTACGACACCGCCGTGCGTTTCAAGCTGCCGATCATCGGCGTGATGGGCAACGACGGCGCCTGGGGCCAGATGATGCGCCCGCAGGGCGCCGTCTATGGCTGGGATCGGCTGCAGGCGACGCTGCTCGAGTACACGCGCTACGACAAGGTCGTCGAAGCGCTCGGCGGTCACGGCGAGTATTGCGAGAAGCCCGAAGAGATCCGCCCGGCGCTCGATCGCGCTGCAGCGTCGGGTAAGCCTGCTTTGGTGAACATCAAGATCCGCCAGGATCGCCAGTACAAGGGCGGCATCTACGTCTGAGCAAGCCTGCGAAGCAGGCGCGCAGCGAGCCGCAGACGAGCGAAGTGCATAAGGACGCGTGCAAGCCCGCTTCGCGGGCGCGCAGCGAGCCAAAGGCGAGCGAAGTTCATAAGGACGTGGTCGAACTCAGCAACCTCGCCATCGACGTCGAAGCGCTCGAGTCGTGGCTCGCGCGCGTCGGGCCGCTGGCGATCGTCGATCTCGAGACGACGGGCCTGCCGAATGATCCGGCCGCGCGCATTCTCGAATTCGCCGCCGTGCTGCTCGATCCAGGCGATTCGAAACTGCGCGCCGTCGCGACACTGATCCATCCCGAAGCGCCAGTCCCGCCCGCGATCCAGCGCCTCACCGGCATCAGCGATGCGATGGTGGCAGATGCGCCGCCGCTCGAAGCGGTGCGCGAGACGCTGCGCGACGCGCTGCGGGGTCGCACGATCGTCGCGCACAACGCCGACTTCGAGCGCCACTTCCTGTCGCGCTGGATCGGCGGCGAACTCGCGAACGCCGTCTACCTCGACACACAAGACCTGCTCGCCGTCGCGCATCCCGACGCGCCGGATCTGCGCCTCGAGAGCTTCACGCGTTCGATGTTCGGCGCCGAAGAGCGTCACCGCGCGCTCGACGACGCCGCGGACACGCTGCGCGTGATGACGCGGATCGCGTTCGGCGCACAGGCCGGCGAACCGCGTTACGCCGCGGCGCACACCGCGCTCTCGAACTACGCGCCGGATTCGCCGTGGCTGGCGCTGCTCGCGAGCGGTGGCGACGCCCGCAACGCGCCCGAAGCGCGCGCCTTCGTCGAGATCGGCCCGACCGACGAGCCCGTTGTGGAGTTCGAGGAGGCCGCGATCACCGCCGCACTGCGCGACGCCGATCGCGGCGAGCGACACTTCCCGGGCTACCGCGTGCGCGACGCGCAGGTCGAGCTGGCGTTGCGCTTCGCGCGCGTGCTCGCGCACGGCGGTCGCGTGCTGGTCGAGGGCGGCACCGGCGTCGGGAAGTCGCTCGCGTACCTCGCCGCGGCGATTCCCTTTGCGATGCGCGAAGCGGAACGCGCGAAGGAAGCGGGCGTGCGCGCGCGGCCGGTCGTCGTCTCGACGCGCACCAAGCTGCTGCAGGATCAACTGCTTTCGAAGGACATCCCCGCTGCCGCGCGCTTCCTCGGCTACCCGGAGCTGCGCGCGGTCTCGATCAAGGGCCGCGCGAACTACGCATGTGAGCGTCGCCTCGCTGCGGTGCTGGCCGAGGCGCGCGAGGCGCAACTGTTCCCGGAGCAACGGCAGTCGTATGCGGTGCTCGCCGCGTGCGCGTCGATCCGCCCGCACGGCGAACTCGGTTCGGTGCCCGCCGCGTGGCTGCGACGCCATCCGCCGCTGCTCGACATGCTGCGCCGCTCGGTCGCGACGCGCGCCGAGCAGTGCACGCGCGAACAGTGCGCGATGCACGCGCACTGCGCATTCGGACGGCGCCGCGCGGCGCTGGCGCAGGCACATCTGGTCGTCGCGAATCACGATCTACTGCTGCGCTGGCCGCCCGACTACCCGGCCTTCGCGCACGCGATCGTCGACGAAGCGCATGAACTCTCCGACGTCGCCGACGAGGTCTACGCGCTGACGGTGCGCCCCGACGAAGTGCTCGAACGCGTCGACGACGTCTTCGGTCGTCCAACTCATGATCCTCGCCGCTCGGCTTCGCCTCGCTACGCGGGAGGGATGTTGCCCGCGACGAAGAGCCGCGCACTTCGCAACGATGCGCTCGCGTGGCGGCGAGCCGTGCAGCAGGAACTCGTCGCGCTCGGCCGTTCGCTCGAATCGCTCGCGAGCGAGTTCGGCGAGGTGCAGGTCCCGGAACACGCAGGGCCGGGCTTCGATGCCGCCGCGCACTGCGCGGAGATCGCCGCGCTGCGCATCGACGAAGTGTCGCGCGAGATGGAAGCGGCGGTCGATCCCGAAGAAAGCGCGGGCGGGATCGCGCGCAACGCGACCGAGCTGCGCGGCGCCGCGAGCGCATTGCGATTGGCGTTCCAGGGCTCCGAAGACTCGGTCGCATCGTTCGACGGCATCGACCCGCCGTGGGATCGCTGGCGACTCTCGGTACGGCTGGTGTCGCCAGCCGCCGCGTTCCGCGAGAACTTTCTGGAGCGCCTCGAATCGTTCGCCGGCGTCTCGGCAAGTCTCTTCGTCGGCGGCGACGCATTCGCGGCACTCGGCGAGATCGGCGTGACCGGCGGAGGAACGGAAGTCGAGACGCTGTCGGTGCCGAGCCCGTTCCCGTACGAGAAACACATGCGCGTAGCCGCGCTTTCCGGCGGCGCCGACCTGGTGCGCGAAACGGTGGACGTGCTCGAAACGCTCGCGCGTCATCTCGGCGGTCGAACGCTCGGCCTCTTCACCAGCTTGCGACGCATGAACGACGTCGCCGCGCTGCTCGCCGAGCGCCTGCGCGACGACGGCATCGAAGTGCTCGCCCCGCGCCGCGCCTCGGACGACCCGAGCGCGCTGGTCGAACGCTTCCGCCAGGGCGGCGCGGTGCTGCTCGGCGCGCGCAAGTTCTGGCAGGGCCTCGACCTTCCGGGCGAGCAGCTCCAGGCCGTCGTGATCGAGAAGCTGCCGTTCGAGGTGCCCACCGAATTGCGTCGTCGCCGCGAGCTGCGCCTCAAGCGCGAAGGCATCGACGCGTTCGAGCGCTTCGCGCTCGGCAAGATGCTGCTGAACCTGAAGCAGATGGTGGGGCGCTTGATCCGCAGCGAGGATGATCGCGGCATCGTCGTGCTGGTCGAGTCGCGGCCGGAGAAGCGTTACTTCAGGAGACTCGGCGACGCGCTGCCGCCGGGGTCGAAGGTGGTGCTGGCGGAGCCTGAGGATCTAGTCGCGCTGCTGGCGGAAGTCGGCATCGGCAAGCGTTGACGTGTGGACCTTCCTGCTCGCGTTGCATTCTCTCCCGCTGGCCCTGGCGCCGCTCGGATGCGCGACATCGAAGGTCGCGGCCCCGTGTCGCTTGGCGCGAATGACTCGAGAGGAAGCTGCGAAGCTGGGCGGTGTCGATCCCAACGCCGCGGGCGTCGAGATCCGCGGCACCACGCAAGACCAGCTCGTCCAGATGTACGACCCGTTGGGAAACCTGAACCGAAGTGTCGTCTGGTTCTTGGGTGGGCCGGGTCGCGTCGTGATCCTCGATGACGCAACGGGGCTCATAGTCGGAGAGGGTGGCAGCGGGCGCGGGCAGCGGGGTGTTCCGACCGAGCCGATGTTGCCGCAGCCGTGAGCGCGAACTCGCGCTAGCCCGCGCCGCGCGCCGCCCGCTACGCTGCGCGCGATGCCCGACCAACCTGTCGCACTCGTCACCGGCGCCGCGCGCGGCATCGGCGCCGCCTGCGCGCGCGCGCTCGCCGCCGAAGGCTTCCGCGTCGCGATCCACTACAACGGCAGCGCCGACACCGCGGCGAAGCTTGCAGCCGAACTGCCCGACGCGTTCGCGCTGCGCGCCGACCTCGCCGACCCCGCCGCGATCGACGCGCTGCTCGCGGCGATCGCCGAGCGCGCCGGCCGCATCGACGTGCTCGTCAACAACGCCGGCGTCACGCGCAATGCGCCGACGCCGGTGATGAAGCTCGACGACTACGACGCGGTGGCCGCGCTGTCGCGCGGCACCTGGTACTTGACCAAGCTCGTGCTGCGCAAGTTCATGATGAAGCAGAAGTCCGGGCGCATCATCCAGATCTCGAGCGTGGTGGGACACATCGGGAATCGCGGGCAATCGCCCTACACGATGGCGAAGGCGGGGCTCGATGCGCTGACCCGATCGCTCGCCGTCGAATTTGGCGATCGCAACATCCTGGTGAACTCGGTTGCGCCTGGCTTCATCGAGACCGACAAGACGGCCGCGCTGCCGGAGCAAGCGAAAGAGCAGATCCTCGCGCGAATCCCGCTCGGGCGGATGGGAACACCGGAAGAAGTCGCCGAAGTGGTGGCCTTTCTCGCGACGCGCGGCGGTTACATCCAGGGCTCGGTGATCCACGTGAACGGGGGCCTCTACGGCGGCTGAACGCGCGCGGTGTCTGGTCGCGGGCTGCGGCTACGTCGGGGCGGCGCTGGCGGCGCAGCTGCGCGATGCGGGCCATGACGTGTTCGGGCTGAAGCGTCAGCCCGCCGGTCTACCCGAGGGCGTGACGCCCATCGGAGCCGATCTCGCCGACGCGCCGTCGCTCGCGGCCGCGCTCGGTCGCATCGACGGCCCACTCGACATCGTGGTCTATGCCGCCGCAGCGGACCGCGGTGATGACGATTCATATCGCCGCGCCTACGTGGACGGGCTGCGCAACGTAGTCGGTGCGTTGCGCGCGCGCGCCGCGAAGCCCGCCGCCGTGCTGTTCACATCGAGCACGGCGGTCTATTCGCAGCAGGACGGCTGCTCTATCGATGAGTCGACCGCGACCGAGCCGCACGACTTTCGTGGACTGCGCATGCTCGAAGCCGAAGCGGTGCTCGCGACGAGCGGCTTGCCCGCGGTATCGCTACGGCTCGGTGGCATCTACGGTCCGGGTCGCACGCGCCTCGTCGAGAGCGTGCGCACGGGTCGAGCGGTGATTCGCAGTGGTCCGCCGCGCTACGGCAATCGCATCCACCGCGACGACGCCGCCGGCGCGCTCGCGCACCTCGCGTCGCTCGCGCTGGCGGGTGGTGCGCTCGCGCCGCTCTACCTCGGTGTCGACGACGAGCCGAGCGACGAGGCGACGGTGCTGCGCTGGATCGCGTCGCAGCTGGGTGTTGCGGAGCCGCCGGGGCGCGACGCCGAGCCGGTCGTGGGCGTCGGTGATCGACCCAGCTCGAACAAGCGCTGCTCGAACGCGCGGCTGCGCGCGGCGGGCTACCGCTTCCGCTTCCCGACGTTTCGCGAGGGCTACGCCGCGGCAATCGCCGCGGCTACTTCACCGTGATCGTGATCGGCGCCGAGACCAGCGGCGGTTCGTGCGCCACGTGATCCTTGTCGGCGAGCACGAGCTGCAGCGTGTGCTTGCCGGGCGCGAGCGTGAGCGTGGTCTCGGTCTGTCCGCCGCCGAAGTGGATGTGTTTCTCGTCCTTCGGCTGGGGCCCGTCGAGCGCGGGCAACGGCGAGTCGACGATCAGGTGGTGGTGGCCGGTGTTCGGCGTCGCGACGCCGGCCGGCGCGACGCCCATGCCGGTGAGCCCGAAGCGCACCGTCACCGGACTCGAAAGCGTTTCGCCATTTGCCGGCGAGATGATGTACAGCTTGGCGTCCGCGGGACGCGGCGTGCGCACGATCGCGTTGGCGGCCGGTGCCGGGTGCGCAGCGTCCTCCGCGTGCGCAGCGGGCAGCGCGACGAACGCGACCAGCGCGATGGCGAGAGCCGAAACCGGAACGAGGCGGACGCGAGGGATCATGGGATCTCCTTTCGATGATCGCGGCGATGCTACGCGATCGCCGATCGCGCTGAAAGCGCGGCGCCGGTCGGCCGTCGCAATTGCTGCGGCGCTGGTGCTGCTATTCGCGACGCTCGTCGCGCTGCGCGTGCACGGATTCTCTCTCGCGGCCTGGCACGAAGTGATCGATGGCAGTGCGCCGAGCGAAGTGCTGCTCGGCAAGCCACGCTTGATCCGCTCCGACGACTGGAAGGTGCATCTCCCGCTGCTCTTCGCGCAGACCGCGCAAACGCCGCGCTTTCCGGTGGTGAATCCGAGCGTCGGTCTCGGGCAGAGCATGCTGCTGCCGATCGACGCGCCAGTCGCGAACTGGGTCTCGCTGTTCCGCCCGACGATGTGGGGCTTCCTGCTCGGCTCCGATGTGGGACTCGCGTGGCTCTGGTGGAGTCGCGTGCTCGGGCTCTTCGGGGTCTGGTTCGCGGTGCTGGTGGTGGTGACGCGCGGCCGTTTCGCGCCCGCTGCGACGGGCGCCGCGCTGCTCGTGTGCGCGCCGTTCTTCCAGTTCTGGGCGTTCAACGGCGCTCCGCAGGTGACGAGCATGGGCGCGGCGTTCCTCGCGACGGTCGCGCTTGCGCGCGCCCGCGAGCGGCGCAGCGTCGTCGCCGCTGCGATCGCGCTCGCGCTGGCCGGCGCCTGGTTCGCACTGGCGATCTATCCGCCGTATCAGGTGACGCTCGGTTGGCTCTACGTCGCGCTCGTCGCGGGTTTTCTGCTCGATGGACGCAACTCTTTGCCGCTCCGCCATCACGTTGCGCTGCGCGCGATCGCGCTCGCGCTGGCCGGCGTCTGCGTCGTCGCCGTGGTCGCTGCGTTCGCGTCCGAGGCGAGCGATGCGATTGCAACGATGCGCAACACGGCGTATCCCGGTCGCCGGATGTCGAGTGGCGCCGAGCGCAACCTCGCGGAGTTGTGGAACGCGAATCTCGGCGCACCGCTCTGGGCCGAGAACTGGGGTCCGCTCTACAACATCTGCGAAGCCGCGTCGTTCTGGATGCTGTCGCCCGTACCGCTCGCGTTGCTGCTCTGGCGCCGCATGCGAGGCGAACGCATCGACGCGTTGACGGCGGCCGTCGCGCTCTACGCGCTCGCGCTCTCGATCTATGCGCTGGTCGGGATTCCGGCATTTCTCGCGCGCGTGACGGCGCTCGGTTTCGTGCCCGGCAAGCGGGCCGTGATCGGGATCGGCCTCGCCGACGCGATCCTGCTGGTGCGCTTCGCCGCGTGCGGTGCGCCAGCGCGACGCGACGAACGCACGCGCGTGTTTGCAATCGCCGTCGCGTGCTTCGTCGCGCTCGCGGGCTGCTCGTTCTGGCTCGAGCGCGAACTACCCGATGCGCGGCTTCCGGTGCTGCTCGGATTCGCGTTCGGAAACGCCGTGCTCGCCGCATTCTTCTTGCAGTTGCCGCGTCGCGCGCTGATGGCGCTCGTCGCGCTGTCGGCAATCAGCACGCTCTGGTTCAATCCGCTCGCAGTGGGCGGATCGGCCTATCTACGCGACAACCCGCTCGCCCAGGCGATCCTCGAGATCGATCGCGCGGAAGGCGGCCAGACGACCTGGGTTTCGTTTGGCCGCGACGACCTGCCGAACCTGTTCCGCGCGATCGGCGTGCGCGCGCTGAACGGCGTCCACCCGATCCCGCAGCTCGAGCTGTGGAAGCGCATCGACCCGGGCGGCGCGTTTCGCAACGTCTACAACCGCTACGCGCACATCGCGTTCGCCGCCGCGCCGTCCGGCGCGCCGCGCTTCCAGCTTCATTCGCAGGACTACGTGATCGTGCAGATCCGCCCGAACTCGGACGAGTTTCGCGCGCTCGGCGTCACGCACGTGCTGGTCCTCGACGACGCCGCAGCCGTCTTCGAGCGCCTGAGCGGCTTCGAGCCGCTCGCGACGATCGGTCCGCACCACCTCTACCGCGTCCCGCACTGACCGCCGCGAGAAAGCGGGAAGCAGGTGGAGAAAGGTGGAGAAAGGGGACGGTCCTGACCGAGGACGGGCTGAGGACTCGAGGGACACACACCGGCAAGCCTGTCCCTCGAGTCCAACACCAGGTCACTTCGAGGACCGTCCCCTTTCTCCTCCGAGGCGGGCGAGGAAGCGGAGTTTGTGGAGGGCGGCGGGGCCGCGGAGCGACGCGAGGTCGGCGGCGATGCGGACGGCGAGGTGCAGGCGCACGATCATTTTGCGTTCGGCGACGCGCGCGGCGCTCGGGAAGCCCTGCTCGCGCGCGCCCGCCGCGATGCGGTCCAGGACCGCGACTTCTTCTTCGAAGCGCGAGAGGTCCTTGGTCTGCACCGCGGTCGCGCTCTCGGCGTGACGCCGATACGCGTATGCACGGCGTCGCGTGCCGGCGATCGTCTCGCCGTCGAGCAGCAGGCGCGCGAGCATTTCGAGATCTTGCGCCTGCTTCAAGCCGGCTTCGAAACGGCGCGCGCCGAGTCGCTCGCGCCGCCACGCGACCGTCGGGCACATCACGAAGTCGGCGCGCGCGAGGGCACGCAGACCCGACTCGCCCTCGATGCGCCACGGTTCGCCGTTCGGGACGAGCCGGCGCTTCACCGCGTCGGCGAGCGAAAAGCGCGGGCGACCCTGCGCATCGATGATCTCGGCGTCGCAGCACAGCGCCACCGCGCGCGGGTGCGTATCGGACAGCGCGAAGATCACGTCGCAGTACTCCGGCAGCAGGCGGTCGTCGGCGTGCAGCAGCGTCACCAACTCGGTCGTCGCGAGATCGAGGCCGCGGTTCCAGTTGCCGACGATGCCGAGCGTCGTCTGGTTGTCGTGGTACGCGATGCGGGCGTCGCCGAAGCTGGCGACGAGATCGGCGACGCCCTCCGATTCGCCGCGGTCGTCGAGCACGATGCAGCACCACGCGCTGACGCGCTGGGCGCGCACGCTCTCGATCGTTTCGCGTAGGTAGGCGAGACCTCGGTGGAACGGAATTGCGAAGGTGATGCGCGCGGCGGTGCTCATCGCGGCGCGGAGACTACAATCGCCAGCGTGGAGCCGCCGCGCGATACCCGAGATTCCGCTTACGCCGATCGCCTCGAGCGTCTCGCCGGTGCGCGCTGGAAGCGCTGGCTCGACGTCCAGCGGCCCTACCGGTTCCACCTGCGGCGCCTGGCGCTCGGCCGCACACTCGAAATCGGCAGCGGGATCGGGCGCAACCTTTCGGCGCTCGGTCCGGCGTCCGTTGGCGTCGATCACAACGCGCACGCGGTCGAGATCGCGCGCACTCGCGGCTTTCGGGCCTTCCTGCCCGACGCGTTTCTCGCGTCGCCCGAAGCCGCGCAGCCCTTCGACGCGCTGCTCTTCGCGCACGTGCTCGAACACCTGTCGCGGACCGATGCAGGCGAGCTCGTGGCGCAGTGGCTCCCGCAGCTGCGCCCGGGCGGCAAGCTGCTTCTGATCACACCGCAGGAAGCCGGCTTCCGCTCGGACGCGAGCCACGTCGAGTTCCTGGACTTCGCGGCGCTGCTCGCGCTCCTCGATGCGGTCGGCTGCGTGCCGCTGCGCGCCTACTCGTTCCCGTTCCCGCGATTCGCCGGGCGCTTGTTCCCGCACAACGAGTTCGTGGTGCTGGGTCGGCGCCGCTAGCGCGCGGCCGTCTCGGCCGGGGTCCGCAATGATGCGCTAGGTCTCGATCTCGACGAGCCGGCGGTGGAGGACGTCGCGCGGGACGTTCTGGAGGTCGTAGGACAAGAACGCGAGAACGAGCTGCATGCCGATCAGCACCGGCAGGGCGGCGAGCATCACCGTTCCACTCGTGGCGGGTGTGTCGTGCAGCGAGCCGGCGATCCAACGCGTGACGCCGATCCAGGTTCCAAGGCCGAGCAGCACGACGCCGAGCACGATCTCGATCGACGCGATGTTGAAGCTGCGGAGGTAGTAGCCATAGAAGATGCGCTTGGCGGTATTTCCGAGATGCTTCCCCGCGAACGAGAGGACTACGCGCCGGATCACCAGCGAACTCTGCTCGTCGCCGTAGCGCGCCGGCATCGGAACGTCGCAGACCACCGCGCGGATCGTGCCGAGCCGGAACAGCAGGTCCGACTCGAAGAACCAGCCGTGCGACAGCTTGTCGAGTGGGAGTCGGCGGAGCACGGCGGCGTGGATCGCGGTGAAGCCATTGGTGGGATCGAAGACGTTCCAGTAGCCCGACGAGAGCTTGCTCGCGAACGACAGCATCGAGTTCCCGAAGAGCCGCAGCGGAGGCATCGCGCGCAGCCCTTCGAGGTCGAAGAAGCGATTGCCCTTGGCGTAGTCGGCCTCGCCGTCGAGGATCGGCCGCACCAGCCGCGGAATCAGCGCGGGATCCATCTGGCCGTCCCCATCGAGCCGCACGATCACCGTGGCGCCGTCCTCGAGCGCGGCGCGATAGCCGGTGAGCGTCGCGCCGCCGACGCCCTGGTTGCGCTCGTGGCGCAGCACGCGAATCCGCGGGTCGGTGCAACCCGACTCGACCGCCGCGCCGCTGCCCTCGGGACAGCCGTCATCCACCACGTAGATGCGATCGACCGCGGCGGGGATCGCCGCGAGCACGCCGAGGATGTGGCGCTTCACGCGAAAGCAGGGAATCACCGCGGCGAGCATGGTCGCCAAGGATACCTCCTCTGTCGCACGCGCCGACCTACGCCTTGCTTGCGCAGCGATTGCTCATCGCGCGGGAAGTCGCGTCGAGGACTGCACGAAACGGTAGTCGGCCCACTTCGGGCGGCGTGTGCGGCGCCAGTAGTCGGTGGTGAAGCCGGACCAGTTGTTGACGACCTTGCCCGACGCGGTCTTGTACCAACTCGCGCATCCGGCGGTCCACGCGGTCTTCGCGAGCGCCGCCTGGAGCTCGCGGTTGAAGCGGTCCATCACGTCGCGACGCACGTCGAGCCACGAGAGGTGGCGCTTGCGCAGTTCCGCGATGCACTGCAACGCGTAGCCAACCTGACACTCGATCATGAAGATGATCGAGTTGTGGCCGAGGTTGGTGTTCGGGCCGTAGAGCAGGAACAGGTTTGGGAAGCCCGCGACCGTGATGCCGAGATACGCATCGGCGCCGTCGCGCCAGACTTCGTCGAGCTTCGCGCCGCCGAGACCCTCGATCGTGAGCGGCGCCAGGAACGTGGTGGTCTCGAAGCCGGTGCCGAAGACGATCGTATCGGCCGCTCGCGCGACGCCATCCTGCGTGACGACGGCATTGCGCGTCACCTGTGCGATCGGTTCGTCGACGACTTCGACGTTCGGCCGCACCAGCGCCTGGTAGTAGTCGTCGGAGATCAGGATGCGCTTGCAGCCGATCGGGTAGTCGGGCGTCAGCTTCGCGCGCAGCACCGGATCGCCCACCTGCGCGTGCAGATACGCGGTCGCGATGCGCGTCATCCGGCGCGAGAACCAGCTGTCGCGGAGAAACGCCAGGAAACGGATCTCGAGCATCGACCAGATCAGCGCGCGGAGTGCGCGCAGCAGCAGCGGATGGCGCCGCAAGCGCGCCTTGTCGGCCTCGCTGAACTTGCGGTCGTTGCGCGGGATCACCCAGTTCGCCGAGCGCTGGAAGACCGTCACGCGTGCGGCGGTCTTTGCGATCTCCGGGATGAACTGCAGCGCGCTCGCGCCATTGCCGATCACCGCGACGCGCTCGCCGCTCGTGTCGTGGTCGTGATCCCAGCGCGCCGAGTGGAAGCTCGTGCCCTCGAACGACGACAGGCCCGGGATCTCCGGGACGTGCGGGCGATTCAGTTGTCCGAGCCCGCAGACCAGCGCCTTCGCGGTGATCTCTTCGCCACCGCCAGTGCGGACCCGCCACACGCCGGCGTGTTCGTCGAAGCTCGCGCCGGTGATCTCGACGCCGAAGCGGATCTGCGCGAGCACTTGATACTTCTCCGCGCAGTGACGCAGGTAGCGCTGGATCTCGGGTTGCGGCGAAAACGCGCGACTCCACTCCGGGTTCGGCTCGAACGAGAACGAATACAGATGCGAGGGAACGTCGCAGCCGGAGCCCGGATACGAGTTGTCGAGCCAGGTGCCGCCGACGTCGTGCGACTTCTCGAAGATCGCGAACGACGGGATGCCCGCCTTGCGCAGCTGGATCGCCATGCAGAGGCCCGACACGCCCGCGCCGAGGATTGCGACTTCGAGATGCTGCTCGTTCGCCATCCGCCGACGCTAACTCATGGTGAGGCCGCCGCTCACCGAGAGCGTCTGGCCGGTGATGTAGGCCGCTGCGTCCGAAGCGAGGAACGCGACCGCGGGCGCGACGTCGTCTGGCCGACCGAGGCGCCGCATCGGAATCGCGCGTTCGAGCGCCTGCGTGATGCGGTCGCCGGCGTCGGTGGACTCGGCGAGACCACGGAACAGCGGCGTGTCGGTGGGACCCGGGCACACGCAGTTCGCGGTGATGCCGTGGCGCACGACTTCGCGCGCGATCGACTTCGCGAGCGCGAGCAGGCCACCCTTCGCCGCGGCGTAGATCGCTTCGCCCGAGGATCCGACACGGCCCGCGTCCGACGACACCAGCACGATGCGGCCGAAGTTCGCCTCGATCATGTCGGGCAGCACCGCGCGCGCGACGCGGATCGGCCCGCCGAGGTTGATCTCCAGTACGCGCGCCTGGAACGGTTCGTCGGTCTCGACGAATGGACGCAACAGGTCCCAGCCGGCGCACGAGACCAGCACGGTCACCGGGCCGAGCCGGTCGCGCACCGCGGCGAGCGCGAGGTCGACCGAGTCCGGGTCAGCGACGTCGATCGGCACGCCGAGCCCGCCGATCTCTGCGGCGAGCAGCGCGGCGCCCTCGCCGTCGAGATCCGCGACGGCCACCGTGCGTCCCTGCGCAGCGAGTGCGCGACACACCGCCGCGCCGATCGCGCCGACTCCGCCGGTGACGAGTGCAACGCGCGGGCTCGCGGTCATCGCGTCACTTCCTGTGCTTGGAGAAATCCGGCTTGCGCTTCGCCGCGAACGCTTCGATGCCTTCGCGCGCCTCGGGTGTATCGACGAACAGATCGAGGCCCGCGAACGCGAGCGTGCCGATGCCGGCGATCGACTCGGTGTCGGCGTTGAACGAGTGCTTCAGGAAGCGCAGCGCGGTGGGGCTCTTCTCGAGGATCTCGTCGGCCCAGCGCCGCACCTCGGCGCGCAGCTCCGTGCCCGACACGACCGCGTTCACGAGCCCCCAGTTCAGCATCGTCGCGGCGTCGTACTGCCGGCACAGGTACCAGACCTCGCGCGCGCGCTTGTCGCCGAGGATCCGAGCGAGGTAGGCCGAGCCGAAGCCCGCATCGAACGAGCCGACGCGCGGCCCGGCTTGCCCGAAGCGCGCGTGCTCGGCGGCGATCGTGAGATCGCAAAGCACGTGCAGCACGTGACCGCCGCCGATCGCGATGCCATTCACCGCGGCGATCACCGGCTTCGGGATGTCGCGGATCACGCGATGCAGCGTCTCGATCTCGAAGAGGCCCGACTCGGACGGACCGTAGTCGCCGGTCTCCTCGCGCTGCTTCTGGTCGCCACCGGCGCAGAACGCCTTGTCGCCGGCGCCGGTCAGCACGACGACGCCGACCGTCGCATCGGCCCACGCCGCCTTGAAGCACGCGATCAATTCATCGACGGTGTGTGCGCGGAACGCGTTGTAGCGCTCGGGCCGGTTGATCGTGATCCAGGCGACGCCGCGCTCGACTTCGTAGGCGACGTCGGTGAGCGCGGCCAGGTTCACGCGAGCGTCAACTCGAGCACCGCATCGAGTGCGGGCCACAGATCTTCTTCCGGGATGTTCAGCGCCGGGAAGAGTCGCAACACGGTGCCGGCCGTGACGTTCACCAGCACGCCGCGATCGATTGCACGGCGTGAGAGCGTGGCTGCGGCGTCCGCATCGAGCAGATCCATGCCGAGCAGCAGCCCGCGGCCGCGCGCGCGCGCTGCGACGGTCGGATGCTTCGCCGCAAAGCGTTCGAGGTGCGCCAGCACGCGCCCGCCGAGTTCCGCGGTGCGCTCGATGAGGCCGTCTTCTTCGATCACGCGCAGCACGGTGTTCGCCGCTGCGCACGCGAGCGGATTGCCCGCGTAGGTACCGCCGTGATCGCCGAGAGACACGGTCTTCGCGACATCTTCGGTGCACAGCAAGCCCGCGATCGGGAAGCCGCCACCGAGCCCCTTGCCGAGTGTGATCGCGTCCGGCACGCACTCCAATGTTCCGGAGGGCTTCGCGTCGTGTTCGAGCGCGAGCCACTTGCCGGTGCGGCCGATGCCGGTCTGGATCTCGTCGAGCACCAGCAGCGCGCCGGCTTTGCGCGTCAGCTCGCGCAGGCCGGCGAGATAGCCCGGCGGCGCGATGTTGACGCCGCCTTCGCCTTGCACCGGCTCGACGACGAACGCCGCGGTGTTGTCGCCGATCGCGCGGCGCGCAGCGTCGAGATCGCCGAACGGAACGAAGCAGCCCTCCTGCACGATGCGCTGGTACGGCGAGCGGTGTTTCTCCTGCCCGATGATCGACAGCGCGCCGAGCGTGCGGCCGTGAAACGAGTTCGTGGTCGAGACAAATTTGGTCCGCCCGGTGGCGCGGTGCGCGAGCTTCAGCGCGCCGTCCATCGCCTCGGCGCCCGAGGAGACGAAGAAGCAGCGCGTCAGCGCATCGGGCACGACGCCGAGCAGCCGCTCGCAGAGGTCGAGCTGCGGCAGCGTGTAGAAAAGATTGGTGGTCTGCATCAGCCGGCCGGCCTGCTCGGCGATCGCCTGGACCAGCGCGGGGTGCGAGTGGCCGATCGCGGTGACGCCCCAGCCACCCGTGAGATCGACGTACTCGCGCCCATCGGCGTCCGTCACGCGTGAGCCGCGGCCCGACGCGATCGCGACCGGCAGGCGCTTCACGACCGGCAGGAAGGAGCGCGCCTCGCGCGCCACGATGTCATCGAAATGCGTGCCCAATCAATCCTCCACGTCGATCCGTCCCGAGCGTCGGGCGAGCGTCGGGCGAGATTCGAGGCTCGCGCCGGCTGCGTCAACCCCGCCGCAAGCGGAGCGCGCAGCGAGCCGCAGGCGAGCGAAGTTCATCAGGACGCAGCAGCGCGGCGCACCCGGGCGGCGAGCGAGCGATGTTCATGAGCTAGGCTGGCGAGGTGATGACGCCCCCCCTCGAAACCAGCTCGCTGCTCACCGACGGCTGGAACCGCTCGATCACGAATCTCCGCATCTCGGTGACGGATCGCTGCAACTTCCGCTGCGTCTACTGCATCCCCGACGAGAACATCGAGTGGCTGCCGCGCGGGCAGATCGCGTCGCTGGAAGAGCTGGGGCGCATCGCGCGAATCGCCGTCGGACTCGGCGTGCGCAAGCTCCGCATCACCGGCGGCGAGCCGCTGTTGCGCAAGAACCTGCCGAGCCTCGTCGCCGAGCTGGCGGCGCTGCCAGGTCTCGACGACATCGCGCTCACCACCAACGGAACGGAGCTCCCGCGCCTCGCGCGCGACCTCGCCGAAGCCGGCCTCGAGCGCGTCAACGTGAGTCTCGACTCACTCGATCGCGCCACCTTCGCGAAGCTCGCGCAGCGCGACATGCTCCCGGACGTATTGGCCGGCATCGATGCCGCGGTCGCCGCGGGTCTGACGCCGCTCAGCATCAACTGCGTCGCGATCCGCGGCACCAACGATCACGAAGCGGTGGCGTTCGCAAGATTCGCCCGCGAGCGCGGCTTCGAAGTGCGTTTCATCGAGTTCATGCCGCTCGAGCACGGCCAGCGCTGGGGTGAACACGCGCTGGTGCCGGGTCACGAACTGCGCGATCGCGTCGACGCGGTCTTTCCGCTGAAGCCAGCGCCCGATTCCGATCCGCACGCGCCGAGCAAGGACTGGATCTTCGCCGACGGCGCACCCGGCGTGATGGGCTTCATCGATTCCGTCAGCGCACCGTTCTGCGACACCTGCAATCGCATCCGCCTCACCGCCGACGGCAAGCTCCGCACCTGTCTCTTCTCACTGAACGAGCACGACCTCCTCGGCCCGATGCGCGCAGGAGCGTCGGATGAGCAAGTCGCCGCATTGTTGCGAGCCGCCGTCAGCACCAAAGAGCTGAAGCACCACATCACCGACGGCCTCTTCGTGAAGCCGCAGCGGACGATGTCCCAGATCGGGGGTTAGTCGTGAGCGACACCATCCTGCTCGAAGGCATCCAGGTTCCGGCCGCACTCGGCGTCACCGCGGCGGAGCGGCGCATGCGCCGGCCGGTGCTGCTCGACATCGAGGTCGAGTACGACCTGCGCGCCTCCGGTCGCAGCGACCGGATCGGCAACACGCTCCACTACAAACGCATCTTCGAGGTGGTGGAAGACGTCGCGGCGAACCAGGAACACAAGCTAGTGGAAGCGCTCGGCGAGCGGATCGCACGCGCGGTGCTGGAGAAGTTCGACGCGCCGGCGATCACCGTGACGGTGCGCAAGCCGAAGCCGATCAACGGCGTGCTCGAGCATGCGGGCGTTCGGATGCGGCGCACGCGGAAGGATCTCGGGCTGGGCTGAGCTTCGCGCGTGGGTCGCTCGCGCAGGGCAAAGGTTGCGTTGGGCTGGGCGCGGGCGCCCAGATCCCGAATGCCCGCGGCCCCGCCGCTCGCTTGAGAAGCGCCGTCGTCGGCACCTACACTCCGCTCCATGAAACCGTCTCCCGACCGGACTCCGCTTCGCCTCGTGTGGTTGCTTCCGCTGCTTCAGAGCGGCTGCGGCGCGCTCGACTCGCTCCTCTACGAGCCGCCCATCACTCCCGCGCAATGGTGCCAGCAGCGGCCGTGCGTCGAACTCGCCAGCGGAAGCATCCTGAACGAGCCCTTCGGCACCACGCTGGTGTTCTTTCTTGCCGGGCTCTGGATCGCGGCCGGCATCTACGAACTCGGGATCCGTGACGCCCAGAACTCCCGCGCGTGGCTCGCGATTGCGCTGATCCTCGGCGGCGTCGGCGCCGCACTCGCGGGCACGAGCTTCCAGGCCTTCAGTTACGAACTGAAGTGCGCCGGACGCGAGCGCTGCCTGTGGACCAACGGTTTCGAGATCGGATACAACCTGGCGCAGGCGGCCAGCGTGAGCGCGATGCTGATCGCCGTTGCGTACGCTTGCACCACGCGGGGCTGGCGCCGCGGGCTGATCGGGTACGCGATCGGGAACGTCATCGCCTACTGCGCGGTGTCGGCGATCGGTGTCGAACGCGCCGACCGTTTCCTGCTTTCATTCGACATGCTGATGCTGTTCGCGCTGCCCGGCTTGATCGCGGTGCTCGCGATCAGCGGTGAGCGCTACCGGCGCCGCCGCGAGGCCATGGATCTCGCGCTCCTCGGGGCGGGGGTCTGGCTCGTGGTCACCTTCGCCGCCTACTACGGCTACTACGCAGCCGGCCTCACGCAGACGTTCTGGGAAGGTGGACGAGGCTTCTACTTCTCGGAGAACGACGTTCTGCACATCGGCATGGTGATCTGGATCATCTATGTCGTGATCTTCCTGGCAAGGCGGATCCGCGACGTTGACGAATCGGCGGACGACGGCGGCGCGCTCCGTAGAGTGGCGAGGTGACGGGGGCGCGTTTGTCGGTGCGCGGCCCGATGCCGAGCAAGAGCCTCCGGGCAATCACGCAGCGCCTCGGGCTGCCGACCGCTCGGGTCTGGCGACCGACACTTTCAGGGGAAGCGACCGACACCATCTTCGTCGCGACCGAGTACGCGGGCCTCGTCGCCAGGGCGGATGCGCAGGCGAAACTCCGGGCCGACGCCGAAGCGACCAAGCTGCTGCGCGACATCGACGCGAGCACCGGCGATCGCACCGCGGTGATGCCATCCGAAGGCGCGGTCAGCGCGACGTCGCGACCGGATCGATGCCGCGCAGTGCGTCGAGGCAGGTGCCGAGTTCTGGCGTGGGCTGCCAACCGCAGGATCCGGCGGGTCCGAAGTGACCGCAGCGGGCCGCTCGGAAGCACGCGTAGTAGGGGAGCCATTCGCAGCTGCTGGCAATGGGCTCCTCGGCGCAGAACTGGTCCGAGCAGCCACCGACGACGCACTCCGTCTCGGCGACCTCGAACGCGTTGCTGGCGATCTCGGCGATCACCTCGCAGTGGTCGTCACCAAGCGGCGCTGCTTCGCTACAGCCGGCGCCGACCCGGTAGCGAAGCCGCCAGGTTCCGGGCTCGCGCGCGCGGATCGAGTCGGTCACGAGACCGCCGGGAGCAACCGGGCTCGCGTAGCCTTCCCACACGCAGACTGCGTCGGGCCCTTGCGACACCCAGTTGTTCCCGATGCGCTTCTCGTAGTCGAAGTGCCCGCAGCCGCCGAGGTACAGCGTGGCGCTCAGCTGGTTCTGGAAGGTCGCGACGCCGCTCTCGCCAACTTGGTAGCGGTCGCGATCCGTCGCGGGTCCGCATGCGGTGAGCAGCAGCGCGAGCACCAGAGCGCCGGCTCGGATCGTCTGCGACTGGATCGCCATGCTGGGTTCCGCCTCCCCGCCCGATCACGCTAGCGCGCCCGGCGCTCGGGAGTGCCGTTGCGGTCCCTCAGCTGAGTTGACTCGGCTGCGGCGAGGGAAGAGCATGCGACCGGGGAACTGGAGGGTCGCAACGTGAAGCCGTCCGCATCGTCGCTGCGCATCGCGTGGAGCGCAGTTCTTCTCTCGAGCCTGCGGCTGGCCGCTCGCTGCCCGGTCCCCGGCCAGACCTTCTCTCCCTCCGCCGATGGCGCGCGCAGCTTCGGCGCGGCCGTCTCGTTCGCGGTGCCCGAGCCCGAAGCGACGGGCGGTCACTCGATCGCCTTCCCCGCGCGCACTGCGCTTCGATGCGGTTCTCGCGTCGCGCGCAGCTAGCAAGCGTCTCCCCAGCAGCAGACGCCGGGCACGATGGAGCGACACCGGTTCATCTACTTCGACTCGCTGCGGGCGCTCGCTGCGCTCGCCGTGTTGGGCTTGCACGTGGGCGTCATGTCCGGCGCGAACGCGCGAGCCGCGTACGGACTCTTCACGTCGCATCTCGACGTGGGCGTGACGCTCTTCTTCCTGATCTCGTCGTTCCTGCTCTACCGCCCCTACGCGGTCGCGCTGCTCGAGGATGCGGTCCCGCCTCGACTCGCGCCGTACGCGCTGCGCCGCCTGCTCCGCGTCGGGCCCGCCTATTGGGTCGCGCTGACGTTGCTCGCGATCTGGCCCGGCCTGCTCGGTGTCTTCACGCGGGACTGGTGGATCTTCTACGGCTTCGGACAGTCCTATCTCCCACTCGGCGCTGGACTCGGCATCGGGCCGGCCTGGAGTCTCTCGGTCGAGGTCGCGTACTACGCATTGCTGCCGCTGTTGGCGGCGGGGATCGCGAAACTGTGTCGCAACCGCCCCACGAGCGATCGCGTGCACATCGCGCTCACTGCGCTCGCCTTGCTCGGTGCCGCGGGCGTCGTGTTTCGGGGTTGGGTTCATCACGCGGGGTTCCACTTCCTGACCCTCACGCTCCCCTGCCATCTGCTCTGGTTCGCAGCGGGCATGGCGCTCGCAGTCGTGAGCGCCTCCCTTTCGGGTCGCGAACGAAGCTCTGGGATGGCGCGGATCGTGATCGATCACCCATCCGGGTGTTGGCTTCTCGCCGCTGCGATCTACTCCGTCCTCTGTCTGTCTCCCGATTTTCGTCGAACGTCGATGGCGCAGTACACGACCGCCGCGGATGCGATGCAGCACGTGCTCTATGGCGTCGTGGCTCTGCTGGTCATGCTTCCCGCAGTCCTCGCGGAGGAGGCCGGTGGGGCGCCGCAGCGGGTGCTCAGCAGCCGCCCACTCACGGCCCTCGGCGCGATCTCGTACGGCTTCTTTCTCTGGCACGCTCCGCTGCTCTTCGCGATGACCGGCCATGGGGTCGATCGCTGGATCCCGAACGCGCGCTTTTTCTCGCTCTGGATCGCGATCCTTCCGGTCGCGATCGCCTGCGGTTGGCTGAGCTACCGGCTGATCGAGCAGCCGATGATGCGAATCGGGCGAGGGCGCCGCTGAGGCACGAGCTGGCATTGGAACGGGACCTCCGCTCGGATCGTCGAGCGGACCGCTGCTTACGCGCCATTGCACCGCGTAACCGTGCTCGCACTTCTTCATTGACCGACTGCAAGATCTCCGTACAGTGCACCCGCTCCGAGGTGCCGGGGGGATCCCATTCGTTCCGAACTGCGGCTCGTTCTCGTCGCCGCATTGCTGTTCGCCTCCCGATCTGCCGGCGCGGCCACCAATCTCGAAGACTCGCCCTACCTCGCGGTGATTCCCGATCCGGGTACTTGCGACGTGATCATCACGCCGGCGAACGCCGCGACGACGCTCACGCTGCTGAACGACACGACCAAGCGGGTCTTCTGCGTGCGGCCCGGCGACTATCGCAGTCTGGGCGAAATGCTGATCACGACTTCCGGCAATCAGCAGAACCGCCGCTTCCTCCGCTTCGGCTCGCAAGACGGCCTGCGCAACGCGGTGCAGCGTCCGGAACGCGCCCTGTTCGAGAGCCTGGAGATCCAGGGCAGCTGGTGGGTGATACAGGGCCTGTCGATCCAGCCTCGCAATGCGGCGACCGGGTGGTTCGTGACGATCCACGGCGGCGACAACATCATCCTCGACGGAAACCTGTTCGACGGAATCGACCACGTGCCCCAGACGACCAACCAGAACGCCATCGTGATGGCGGGCCTGAGCGGCAACTCCGCGACCTTCAACTCGGTGCAGAACAACGTCGTGCGCAATGGCAATCAGCCGCGCATGCCAAGCGACTACAGCGGCATCATGGTGCTCTGGGGCACCACAGCCAGCGAGAACAACGACTACAACAAGATCCTCGACAACGAGGTCTACGACTGGGGCGACGGGATCTCGGTGGCCGGTCACACCAGTGATTGCAGCGAGCCCGGCATCCAACACGGAACCGTGATCGACGGCAACGATGTCTACATCACGTCGGCCAAGCGGATCGACTGCAACACCGGGGCGCTCGATCCGAATGGCGGCTGCGCGTGCGCCGAGAACGGCATCGACGTCAAGCTGGATCCTGGTGCCAGTTCGGCCAGCTGGACGCGCATCACGAACAATCGTCTCTGGGGCTTCCGTCCGACGTCACCGACCCATGCCTGCGGCGGCTCGGGCGCCCTCGGAACTGCACTCACCGCTGGAAACTCCTGCTCGGCGCACGTGTTCGCGGCGCAGAACGTCATCCTCGACTCCACGTTGGGGATCGCACCGAGCCGGAACTGGATCGTGGCTGGCAACCTCATCAGCGACATCCGCATTTCCGACGGCCGCGCCTGTTGCTCCGCGGCGATCCTGCCGTCGACGATCTCCCCGGACCTCGTCGTCCAGTTCAATACGATCGTCGACGTGGATACTGCCTACGAAGACCTCTCGGCGAACACCGACACGCGCTGCAACGACGTGATCAACAACCTCGGATTGAAGCCGGCGACTCCGCCGAATCCGACCCACTACACCAGCTACAACTACCTCTACAACTCGTCGACGGAGAACTTCAACGGATCGACCAACCAGCTGTTCGCGACGGCCCAGCAGAGCCAGAACGCGGACTACTGCTTCTGGCGGCGGCGCTGGACGGCGCCCGAACGGGTCTGCATTCCGTTCGGGCGGACCACGGCTGCGAGCCCGCACGTAGCCGCCGTCTCGCACTGCGATCAGAGCCTCGGGGCTTCCTACGGGATCGCGTCGATCAGCTATCCCACGACGCATCCGTGCGACGATGGCGTCGACAACGATGGCGACGGTTTCATCGATTGGCCCGCCGATCCAGGCTGCGCCGACGCAGCCTCGAATCGCGAGGACTCGCGCTGCCAGAACGGTCTCGATGACGACGGCGACGGCCAGATCGACTTCGACGGCGGCGCCTCGCTGAACGCGGGTATCCCGTTCGCGCTGCGCGACGGGTCATGTCCGACGGCCTCGTGGAACCAGGAGGGGACCGCGTGCGGACTCGGGGCCGAGCTCGTCGGCGTCCTCTGGGTGTTGCGTCGACGCGGCAGGACCGGCGTCCCGTTCGGTGCCGGGCGCCAGGCGGCCGCGTAGCGCACGCCCGCGTCGAAGCGCCGCGCGCGCCGCGAATCGACGCTCGCCTGCAAACCGTCCGGTGTAGTCGACCAGCCGCAGCGGCCGGGCGCTGGCGCACCTCGAGCGGTTCGGCGCGGCGACCGCCCCGATCGCCATGACGAGGAACCCGCGCATGCCACGCCAGCCGCACGGGAACGCGAGCGCTTCCGCAACGTTGCGACCGCGCTGCAATCGCGCGCCGATCGCATTATGATGCGCAGCGACTTGCACGACGTACGTGGAAGGAAGTCCGAGGCGACGTGGGCGGGCGTGAGGGTCGAATGCGCGTAGCGCCGAGAGTCAGCGTCATCGTCGGGACCGCGTGGCTGGGGTTCGCGGTCGTCGCGCCATCGAACCCGGCCCTCGCGCAGACCCCGTCGGTTCAGGAGCAGCAGCGCCCCGTGCAGGGGCTCCGTGAATCCGAGCGAGCCGAGCGCGCGTTCCAGGCGTCCGAACAGCTTCGCCCGCTCGAACCCGGCGAGCGGGTCACCTACGAGGACATCCTCCAGCATCCGGACGACGTCGAGCTCAACTACCGCTTCGCGCAGTCGCAGGTCGCGGAGGGCCAGCTTCGCGGCGCGGCTTCCACGCTCGAGCGCATTCTTCTGCTCTCTCCCGATCTCGCGCGCGTCCGGCTGCTCTATGCGGTCGTGCTCTATCGGCTCGACAACCTGAGCGAGGCAGAGCGCGAGTTCCGGACCGTCGCGACGCTCCCGATGGCCGACAGTCTGCGCGAAGAGGTGGACCACTACCTCGAGCAGATCGCGCTGCGCCGCAAGACGACGCGCTACTCCGCCACACTCGGCGGTGGCATGCAATGGGACAGCAACCGCAACGCGGGTCCCGACGGCGGTGAGGTCTTGTTCCTCGACACGCCGCTCCAGCTCGTCGAGGGAAAGAAGAAGAGCGACTTCAGTGGCGTCATGCTCACGGGCCTGCGTGCGCAGCACGATCTCGGCTACGACGCCGGGCACCTGCTGACCGGTGGACTCCAGATCTACGGCCAGAAGCAGATCGACGAGACGGACCTCGATTTGATGGCGATCTCCGGCGAGGCCGGCGGGCTGTATCGATCGCCCTTGGTCGACGTGCAGCCCGGCATCTACGCCACCTACATGAACCTCGGTGGCGAGAGCTACCTCAGCACGCTCGGCACCGGCGTACGCGCGAACCATCGCTTCTCGCAGTCGCTCGATGTGTTTGCGCGGTTCCGCTTCGACTACGAGTGGTTCGAGAGCCTCGATCAGAGCCCGATCACCGATCAGCGTACGGGTGCGCGCGTCCAGGGGGGCGTCGGGGCAACCTGGACGCCGTGGCCGATGCTGCGCTTCGACGCGGCGGTTGGCGGCGTGTACAAGGTGGCCGACCAGGATTTCTACACGTACTCGGGGCCGGTCGCGCTGCTGGGCGGCACCTGGCTGCTCGGGCGGGGGCAGTTCCTGCTCTCGACCTTCACCTTCGAGTACGACGGCTACGAGGGACCCGAGCCGATCGTCTCGGCCGAGACCCGGCGCGATGCCATCTATGTCGGCGGGATCACGTACGGAGCGCCCCTGGGGTTCCTGCTGCCGTTTCTCTCCCACGCGCCGGCATTTCGCGACACCCTCTTCACGGTAAACGCCACCTACTTGAACGAGCAGTCCACGATCGAGAACTACCAGTACGACGATCTGCGCTTTACCGTGATGTACACCAAGAATTTCGAGTTCTGACGCAATCGACCCAGAGGTGCTCCCGATGCAGCGCGCGACCCGCCGGTTCCTGATTCCGTTCGCGCTCTTTCTCGCGCTTCCGGCGTGGGCCGCCGAACAGGCCGGCGTCTCTGCCGCGGTGCGCGGCGCGGTGGCGCTGAATCGGCTGCAGGTCGCGATTGGTCGCCAGGTCGTCAGCGGGGAGCCGATCCTGCTGCAGGATGCGATCAAGAGCGGGCAGCGCTCCGGCATGCAGATCCTGCTGCTCGACGAGACCGTGTTCACGATCGGGCCCGAGAGCGAACTCGTGATCGACGAGTTCGTCTACGACCCGAAGACCAGCGCCGGCAAGCTGAGCGCCGAGATCACGAAGGGCGTGTTCCGCTTCGTCTCCGGCAAGATCGCCCACGAGAAGCCGGAAAACATGAACGTGAAGCTGCCGTCCGGGACACTCGGCGTGCGCGGCACGATGGTCGCCGGCCGCGTGGACCCCGCGACCAGGAGTTCGCGACTCGTGTTGCTCGGCGAAGGTCCGGAGAACGACACCGGCTCACCCGCCGGCGCCTTCCTCGCGTGCAACGCCGGAAAGTGTGTGCGCATCAACCGCCCCGGCTACGGCACGATCATCGAAGGTCCCAACTCGCCCCCCGTGTCGCCCTTCCTCTTCTCTCGCGAGGAACTCGACGACATCACGCGCGCCGTGTCGGACCCGGAGGGCTGGGTCGAGACCGCGAGTTCGGGAAGCAGCGAGCCGCCTGCCGTCGCAGCCGGCCCGGCCGATGAACCCGGAGTCCAGGGTGGCGACCCGCGCTCGGCGACCGACATCTCGGGGATCGCGACCGCTGGCGGCGGCGCGAATGGCGACGAGACGCGAGCCCGACTGCGCACGCTCGAGGGTCTCGACCAGGCCACCACCGATGTTTCGCAGTTCGCGAGCCAAACGGTGAACGTGAACGGCCGCGAGGTCGCAGTTCCGGAAAACTGCAGTGACCTCGGCAGCTGCTTCGCGGACGTGTCGAATCCCCTCCCCACGCTGCCTGCGGACATCACGACCATCGACCAGCTCAGCACACTCGGGGCGAGCGGTCTGCAGGAAGCGGTGTATCAGCGAGCTGGCCTGGGACTCGTCGACACCAGTGGGCGACCGGACGGGAGCTACGACTTCTCGCTCCAGGTTTTTCTTGGCAGCCAGACGGCGGTTCTCGACTTCAGCAACGTGAATTCGAGTCTACTTGGACTTGGAGTGGGTCCGATCGGCCCTTCGTCGTTTAGCCAGACGACCGATTTCTCGTCGTATCCGACCGGTGGTTTCCCGGCGGTTTTCGCGGCCACGTCGACGCTGCTGGGCTCGGTCGACGGTCCTTGCGCCAACGGATGCCTCGCCATCGGTGAGGCGCAACTCAGCAACGCCAATGGCAGGATCGCGGACTCCGCGCTGCAAGCACTCGTGGTCACGGCGCCCAACTCGGGAGGCGGGATAGTGACGGGAACCATCTCGGCCGCTCCGTTCGCGCCGATTCCCCGCCCTTGAACTTCGCTCGCCTGCGGCTCGCTGCGCGCTCCGCGAGCCCGAGTCGGCCTGCTAGCTGATGCGCCGCTTCGGCCCGCGTTGGCTCGCGCCGCTCGTCGCACTCGGGCTGGCGCTCGCGTTGCGAGTGGCCGAGCCGGCGGGCGTGCAGGAGCTGCAGCTCCGCGCCTTCGACGGCTTCCAGCGCCTCGCGCCACGCCCCTACACCGATGTGCCCGTACGCATCGTCGACATCGACGACGCGAGTCTCGCGCGCATCGGCCAGTGGCCGTGGCCGCGTTCCGAAGTCGCCGCGCTGGTCGACCAGCTCTTCCGGATGGGCGCCGCGGTCGTCGTCTTCGACGCCGTATTCGCGGAGCCCGATCGCACCTCTCCCGCGCGGCTTCTCGAGGGCCTCACGGGCCTCGCGGTGGATGCGAATCTTCGCCGTGACATCGAGCAGCTGCCGGATCACGATGCGCTGCTGGCGAAAGCCTTCGGCGCCGGCCGCGTCGTCACGGGTTTCGTCTTCACCGACGAAGCGGGCGGTCGCGAGCCGCGCTCAACGGCGGGCTTCAGCTACGGCGGGGATCCGTTCACCCATCTCACCCGGCGCAACGGCACCGTGGTGAATCTCCCGGATCTCGAAGCCGCCGCAAGCGGCAACGGATGCTTCACCGTCGATCCCGACCTCGACGGCGTACACCGTCGCGTGCCGCTGCTGTTCGCGCACGAAGGCGCGCTCTACCCGTCGTTGGCAGCGGAGGCGATCCGCGTCGCCACCGGCGCGAAGTCCTACGCAGTGAAGACGGCAGGCTCGAGCGGCGAGACGAGCTTCGGCGCCAGTACCGGTATCACCCAGCTGCGGATCGGGACGGAGTTCACGATCCCGACCGGTCCGCGCGGCGAGATCTGGGTCTGGTACACGTCGGCGGTTCCCGGTCGGAGCGTGCCGGCGTGGGAGCTGCTCGCGGGCGACGTCGATCCGAAGCAGATCGAGGGCAACATCGTGCTCGTCGGCACCACCGCCGCGGGACTTCGCGACATCCGCGCGACGCCCCTCGATCCGGTGTCGTCAGGGGTGTCGGTTCACGCGCAGATCATCGAGCAGATCCTGCTCGGTGAATACGTCGAACGACCCGACTGGGCGACCGGCGCGGAGTTGCTCTACCTGCTCGCACTCGGCCTGCTGCTGGCGCTGCTGATCCCGCGCGTCGGTGCGGTGGGCACGGCGGCGCTCGGCGCGGGTGGGATCGCCGTTGCAGTCGCGCTTTCGTGGTACGCGTACCGCTCCTGGCATTGGCTGCTCGATCCGGTCTACCCGGGCGTCGCTGCGCTCGGCGTCTATCTCGTCGGTTCGTTGCAGAACTACCTACACAGCGAGGCGCAGCGCCGCAGCGTGCGGAACGCGTTTGGCCGCTATCTCGCGCCGACGCTGGTGGACGAGTTGGCGGCGCACCCGGACAAGCTCCGCCTCGGCGGCGAGATCCGCGACATGACGCTGCTGTTCTGCGACGTGCGCGGCTTCACCACCATCTCGGAACAGCTCGACCCCCAGGCGCTCACGCATCTGCTCAATCGCTTCCTCACGCCGATGACGGACATCATCCTCGCGAGTCGTGGCTGCATCGACAAGTACATCGGCGACTGCGTGATGGCATTCTGGAATGCACCGCTCGACGATGCCGAGCACGCGGTTCACGCCTGCGAGTCGGCTCTCGCGATGATGAAGGCGCTGGAGCAGCTGAACGTGAAACTGGCGGAGGGCGATGCCGTGCTCGGGCGTCCGCTCGCGCCGCTCGCGGTCGGAATCGGGATCAACACGGGCCCGTGCTGCGTCGGGAACATGGGATCCGATCAGCGCTTCGACTATTCCGTGATCAGCGACGAGGTGAATCTCGCGTCGCGGCTGGAAGGGCAGTCGAAGACCTACGGCGTTTCGATCGTGATCAGCGAGCACACGCGCGTGCGCGCGCCCCACCTCGCCTGTCTCGAGATCGATCGGATTCGCGTCAAGGGGAAGACGCGGCCGGTTCGCATCTACGGGTTGCTCGGCGGCGAAGCGCTCGCGTCGAGCGACCGATTCTGCGAACTCGCCCGGGCGCACGACGGAATGCTCGCGGCCTATCGGGGGCAGCGCTGGGAAGACGCGATCGCAGCGCTCGCGGTGTGTCGGCGCCTCGCCGAAGATCTCGCGCTCGGCGACCTGTATCGACTCTACGAGGAGCGCGTCGCCGCGTTCCGCAGTGTTGCGCCACCGCCCGATTGGGATGGTGTCTACGCGGCTTCCAGCAAGTAGCGGCGCTTCAGACCGGCAGCCGCAGGAAGCGGCGCACGCCGTCGAGGAAGCTGTGGTCGGGTTCCTCGGGAACTCGTTCGGAGGCGAACTTCTCGCGCATCGCGAGCAGTTCCGTACGTCGCGCGAGCACGGCGGGTTCCATCGTCTTGAACACTTCGGGCTTCGCCGTGACGAAGCCCCGGAATGCGGCGCACGTCATCTCCATCAGACGGCACGGCTGCGACGCGACGACCGTGGCGGTCCGGCGTTCTCCCGTCAGCAGCGACATCTCTCCGAAGAAGTCGCCCGGTCCGAGGGTTCGGACCCGTCCGCCCGCGATGACCACGTCCGTCTCACCGGACACGATCACGAACATCGATCCGCCGGGCTCCCCCTCGCGCATGATCGTTTCCCCTTTCGTGTAGAGCCGCTCCTCGCCCACGCTGGCGCAGGCGATGCGCTCGCTCTCGTCGAGTGACGCGAAGAGCGTGCTGCGCCCCAGCAGTGCCGCGAACTCGGCCGTCACGGCCGGCGCCCGCGACGGCGTCCACTCGCGCTCGTACTGCACCTCGATCGGCCAGGGAATCTCGATGCCATGCCGCTTGAAGGTGTAGTAGATGTTGGTGCGCACCTGGTCGCAAGCTTCCTGGTCGCGCGCGAAATCCTCGATCCAGAATCGCGCGCGGTAGGTGATCGCCGACGCGCCGAAATCGAGGAGAAGCGCGACCGGCTTTGGCTGGCGGAGCGCCAGCGCCGCATTGTCCAGCGCCTCGCCGAGCGCGGCCTTCACGAGATCCGGCGCCGCGTCGTAGCTGGCACCGACATCGACTTCGAGCCGCGTCGGGATCACCGGCTCCGAGTAGTTGATGATGGCTTCCTTGGCGATCACGCTGTTCGGCACCACGACGAAGTTGGTCGCCTTCGTGCGCAGCTTCGTCGCGCGCCAGGTGATCTCCTCGACGCGACCTTCGTGCTCGCCGACCCGAATCCAGTGGCCGACGTGGAATGGCTTTTCGATCTGGATCGCCAGCCCCGAGAATGCATTGCCCAGCGTGTCCTGCAGCGCAAAGCCCAACACCACGGCGCCCACCGCCGATGTGGTGAGGAACTTCTCCTGCATCAGCATCGTGCCCGCCAGCATGAACAGGCCGACGATCAATGCGTCTTGCACGATGTTGGGCACGGCGGTCGGCAAGCGATCCTCGCGCAGCGGATTCGCGAGCACGGCGACGAAGAACGTGATCAGCGCGAGTGCCAGCCCGAGATTCGCGATGCTGCGAACGGGGCCCGTCATGGCCGGCTCGGCACTCCAGAGCGGGAGCCCGAGCGCGACGACCGGAAAGAGCACGGCCAGCGCGAGCGGAAGCCGCAGCTTGCGCCGCACCAGCCGGTTGGGCGTGAGCACGCGCACCAGCAGCGAGAGCGCGGCCAGCGCAAGCGAAACGAGAACCGAGAGCGAAACGTCGGACAGCACGATGCCCATGATCGTAACGGAGCTTGGCCGGGTTCAGTCTGATCGAAGCAGCAGGGATCGACAGGTCGGGGCATCCGTGGGCGCCGCGATGCATCGCGCAGATCGCGCGCGGCGGCGGAGCACCCGGATCAACGGCAACGCGATCGCGAGTTCCACGCCGAGGCCGCAGCCGCCGGGGGGCACCTCGCTTCCGTATCCCGTCGTGCATTGGGGATCGGGCGTTCCCATCCCCGCGCCGCCATCCCAATCGATCTTCGTGTCGCCGTCGTTGTCGAGATCATCGTCGCACGCCGGGTTCTCGACGGAGATCGTCGCAGAGAAGCAACCCGGATCGGCCGGAAAGTCGATCAGTCCATCGCCGTCGTTGTCGATGCCATCGCTGCATTGGGGCGGCGGCGGCGCCTCGGAGTCGTCCGAAGCACCGGAACACTCCGCGTCGGCGAGATCGACGCGGGTGTCACCGTCGTTGTCCGTCCCGTCGTTGCACTGCGGATTCTCGAGGTTCGACATCGCATCGACGCAGCCCGGATCGGCCGGGAAGTCGACGAACGTATCGCCGTCGTTGTCGAGTGCGTCGCTGCAGACCGGGAAGATCGCGAACTCGTCGTCGTCCGCGGCGCCCATGCAGCCCGGGTCGGCGAGGTCGACGAGCGTGTCCGCATCGTTGTCGGCGCCGTCGTTGCACTGCGGGCTCTCCGTGGTGCTCGCGGCGCTTGCGCAGCCCGGATCGGCCGGGAAGTCGATGAGCGTGTCGCCGTCGTCATCGAGTCCGTTGCTGCATGCGGGCGGCGGCGGGGCTTCGAGATTGTCCGATGCGCTCGCGCAGTCGCCATCGGCGAGATCGACGAGCAGGTCGGAGTCGTTGTCGAGACCGTCGTTGCACTGCGGGTTCTCGATCGTTCCCGCGACGCTGGCGCAGCCCGGATCGCTCGGGTAGTCGAACTTGCCGTCGCCATCCTGGTCGATGCCGTCCGAGCAGACCGGCAGCACGCCGCCCTTCACGATCTGGAAGTGGTCGAGCACGTTGCCGGTGACGCCGATCATGCGCGCATCGAGCTGCCGGCCGACCACGTCGATCACCATCGAGCCGAGGATGTTGAGGCTCTGCACCATCACCGGATGGTCGAGCGTGCCGCCCGAGATCTGCGACGCGCTGCCGGGTACCGCGGCGACCGTTCCGGTGTTGGGGTCGGGGCCGAGCGCGCTCTTCACGTAGGCGCCGTTGCCGGCGGGGTCGCCGTCGCCCGCGTCGACCGCGTGAAGCGCCGGGCTGTAGGTCGTCGAGAAGCCGTAGTGGCCGTCGAGCAGCACCGAACGCTCGTAGCTGTGGCTGTGCCCCGACAGCACGAGATCGACGCCGTACGCCTCCATCACCGGCAGGAAGCGCTCGCGCATCTCGAGCAGCTGCGACTCGAGGTCCGAGTTGTGCGAACCCTTCGAGTACGGCGGGTGGTGCCAGATCGCGATGACGAAGTCTTTATCGGTGGCGGCGAGATCGGCGCACGCCCACTGGTACATCGCGCCCGCGCCGCCGCCGCCAATCGGGCAGATGTTGGTCGTGGGATTCACGGGAGCGGTGCGACTGGTGTCGTGCGAGTCGAGCGTGAGGATGTGGATGTTGCCGTAGTCGAACGAGTAGTAGGCCTCGGTGCCGCTCGGCACACCGCCTGCCTCGCCGGCAGTCGGGAAGCTGTGGGAGTCGTAGTAGGGACCCGTCTGGGTCGGGGAATCCGCGCCGCCGGTGCCGAACTCGTGGTTGCCCGGAGTCGACCAGAACGGCGTGTTCCGCATGATCGTCGGGAACGGATTGAAGTGGCCGTTGGTGAACTCGGTGTCGGTGCCGCTGTTGTAGGCGTTGTCGCCGAGCATCAGCCAGAGGTCGGCGAGCTGGCTCCCAGCATACGTGGTGTAGCCGGTGCGCACCGCGGCGACGTCGATGCAGCCCTGGGCCGAGGCTGCGCACACACCGTGGTCGCCTGTGACCCAGATCCGGATCGGGCGCCGCTCGCCCGCGAGCGGCGGCACCTCGAGATAGTGATTGGCGTCGCCGCCGGCGAGGGTCAGTGTGGTGGAGCCGACCGAGTAGAAGATCTTCGTTTCGGTCGGCAGACCCGTGATCGGCACGATGTGCTCGGTGCGCGTGCCGGCGACGTCCACGGTGTTGGAGAGCGAGCCGGCGGCGAGACCCCACTTGACGCGCGTGGCACTCGGCGCGTTCGTGCGCCAACGGATCACGGCGCTCGTCGGTGTCACGTTCTGGAGGTAGGGAGCGCGCGCAAGCGAGAGCGCGGTCACCTGGAGCGACGCGTTGAAGCTGATGTCGCTGCTGGTGGCGATGTTCTGGTGGATCTCGACCGCGAGCACGTTCGAGCCGTCGACGAGGCTGGTCGGGGCGAGCGGGAAGGTGAAGAAGTTCGTCTCGCCCGCGCCGGAGACGGCATTCGACGCTGGCGTGATGTACGTGATCGGTGGTGCGGGCATGTTCGAGCTGGCCACCTGGGTACCGTTCAGATAGACGATCGCGCCGTCGTCGCGCTGGAGCTTCAGCTCGAGCGCGGTGATCGAGCCGACGTTGCTCACCGTGAAGCTCTTGCGAAAGTAGGTGGTGATGTAGTTGGCCGACAAGCAGCCCGGCGCGTTCGGACCGCAGTTCACCACGGTGGCTTCGCCGCCGTCGCCGTAACCGAGTTCCGCGGGACCCTGCGCCCAGGTCCCATCGGCGAAGGCGGTCGCGCGCCACGCGGTGCCCTGATCGCTGCCGTTGTCGAGGTAGCGCCAGGTCGCGCCGGTCGGCACCAGGAAGTCGCCCGGGCTCTCGGCGAACGCGGCCGGTCCGGCGAGCGTTCCGATCATCAACACCAGCGCGAGTCGGATCGCGATGACGGCTTTGCGGTTTCGGGCCTTCACTGATCGTCTCCCTTTGCGAGGCGCGCAATGCCTTCGCGCGCCTGTGATTCGAGCTGCTTCGCGGCGGGCGTCGACCGCCGCGCTTCGGTGCGAGCATCGAGCGCCGTGAGCGCTTCCGCGTAGGCGTCGCGCGCCGCCTGCTGGCGGCCGGCGCGCTCGAGAATCTCCGCGCGCCGGAGCAGCACCTCGTCGCGTGCGACAGCGCCCCCCGCCATCTGATCGAGGCGCGCGAGCGCGGCATCGATGCGCCCGGCGCGCAGCTCGAGATCCAGTGCGGCTTGTTCGAGCGCGGGAACCGGACCGAGCGCTGCGAGGGCGGCGTCGGCCACGCGCAACGCGTCGGTGATTCCACCGGGGCCGCCGGCCGCCTCGGTCGCACGAATCCGCTCGAGCTGGACGTCGGGGCTTACGCCGGGCGCGCGCCGGGCCAGATCTGCATACGCGTCGGCGGCGTCGCGCCAGCGCAGCAGACCGGCGAGTGCGCGCGCGTGCGCGAGGATCGTCGGGAGGTCGTTCGGCGACTGTGCGCGTGCGGAGCGCAGCGAAGCCTCGGCGTCAGCCAGGCGGCCTTCCTCGAGCCAGATGAGACCCCGGTCGCGTTGCGCAAGCGTCCGATCGAGACCGAGATCGACGGCCTTCGTGAGATCCGCGTGCGCCTGCAGAAAACTTCCGCGACGCCGTTCCAGCACCGCATGACCGCGCCATAGCTCGGGGTCTCGCGGCGTCGCGGCGATCGCTTCGTCGAGCCGCGCGAGCGTGGCGTCGCGGTCCTCGTGTGCGCGCGCGGGAAGGGATCCGAGCGCTGCGCCGATGCACAGCATTGCGAGTCCAAAGAAGATCCGGCGCGGCAGCATGCTGGGTTCGACTCGCATCCTGGTCGAAGACGTTTTCCGGGGCGACGCGACGGTAGCGCGCGACCGGGAACCTACTCGATCCCGGTCGCGCTGCGAACGCCGGCCAGGGCGCGCCGCCGCCCCTGTGGGCCGGAACAGCCCACCGGCAGGCGATCCTCCATGCCGCTGGCAGAGCTCACGGATTCGGCACGGCGCAGCGTGGTCTGCGAGACGGACAAATCCAGACTGTGTCGGCCGATCCTGCGCAAGGCGAGCGCAGGTCGACCGGAGCGTTCATGTCGTCGCAATGCGTTCGAGGCGAAGCACGTCCTTCGAGGGCTACCGTCCGCGATGGAGAGATGATCCCGCGGTCGGTGTCGAGCGCCTCGACTTCGGGCACGCTGCAGACGGTCAGGAGAATCCTATGCGCTCGAAGTCGACTCCTACACTCGCGATGCTCGTGTCGCTCGCGTGCGCCACTGCTGCTGGTGCCACGACTCCGATCGGCGGGTTCCGCGGCGCGTTCGGCCCGCGCTTCGAGTCCAACCCGGAATCGAATGTCCGGCATCGACGAAGCGACCGCCGTGCGGTGAGCGCGGCCGAGTTGGTGCGGCGCTGGAACGAGATCGCGATCGACGCGAGCGGACTCGACCACACGCCGGTGGCGATCGGGGAGAACCGGACCTTCGGAGAGCAGCTCGGACCGGGTCGCGCGAGTCGCGCGATGGCGATCGTGCAGATCGCGATCTTCGATGCGGTGAATGCAGTCGAGTCCCGCTACCAGAGCTACACCGGGCTGCCGCCCGCTCCTCGGCACACGAACCTCAGCGCGGCGATCGCGCAGGCTGCGGACGATTCGCTGTCCGCGCTGTTCCCGTCGCAGGCGGAAGCGTTCCACGCACGACGCGCCGTCGATCTCGCACGGATTCGCGGCGGAGTCGCCAAGGTGAACGGAATCGCTCTCGGCCACCGCGCCGCTGCTGCGATCCTCGCCCGCCGCGCTCATGACGGTTCGCACTACGTCGAGCCGCAGATGGGCGTCGGGTATCTGGCGGGCGACGGTCCCGGCGAATGGCGCCAGGATCCGGTCAGCCAGATTCCGATCGCACTCGGGGCGCCGTGGGGCAAGGTCGAGCCGTTCGTGCTGCGCTCGCCGCATCAGTTTCGTGTACCGCCGCCGCCGGCGCTCGACAGCGCCGAGTACACCGCCGCGTTCGCGGAGGTTCTCGCATACGGTGGCGACGGAGTCGTCTCGCCAACGATCCGGACACCGGAGCAGACCGAGATCGGCACCTATTGGGCCTACGACGGAACCCCCAGTCTTTGCGCGCCGCCGCGGCTGTACAACCAGATCGCGATGCAGATCGCAGAGCAGCAGGGAACGACGCGGGACGTCGTAGAACTCGCGCGACTCCTCGCGATCGCGAACACGGCGATGGCCGACGCTGGCATCGCGATCTGGGAGTCGAAGTATCACTACTCGTTCTGGCGTCCGGTCACCGGGATTCGCGAGGCGGACGAAGGAAGCGGGCCGACTGGCGCGGGCGACGGCAATCCGGACACGCTCGGCAATCCCACCTTCCTGCCGCTCGGTGCGCCCGCCAGCAATTTGAACGGGCCGGACTTCACGCCGCCGTTCCCGGCCTATCCCTCGGGTCACGCCGGCTTCGGCGGCGCGCTGTTCGAGACGCTGCGCAACTTCTACGGCACCGACGACATCGCATTCACGTTCGTGTCGGACGAGTTCAACGGCACCACGTTCGACAGCGACGGCATCTTGCGTCCGCTGCTCCCGCGCAGCTTCGACTCGCTCTCCGAGGCCGAGGAGGAGAACGGCCAGAGCCGCATCTACCTCGGCATTCACTGGGCGTTCGACAAGACCGAAGGGATCGCGCAGGGACGCCGTGTCGCCGACTACGTGATGAGGCACGCCTTCCGCCCGCGCCGGCGATAGCGCCGAACGTCGCCGAAGCAGCCGGTCAGTGCGGTGGCGGAGTGAGAACGCCTAGCGAGGTCCGAGGAGCAGACGGACCAGCGCATCCGCGTGCGCTTCGGCGACGGCTTCGTCGGTCGGGTCGATCCCGGTCACGTACTTGCACTCGGGCGCCTGCGAGAAGAGCAGGCCCGCTGCACCCAGTACGATGTAGTGGAAGCTCACGGCGGGGATCGCAGGCACGAGGCCGCGTGCCTGTGCCTGCTCCACGACTCGTCTGATCGCGCCCACCAGCGGTTTCACGTGGTGATCGGCGAGCCAGCGCATGCGGGGTCCGTCGCGCTTGCTCTCGTCGTTCATCAGTCGCATGAACTCGGGCCGCCGCGCGAGGAAGCGCACGAAGCCGCGCAGCAACTGCTCGAACTGCGCGCGCTCGTCGCCGCCGGCCTCGCTCTGCGCCTGGGCGGTGACCGCGGCGACCTCCTTCGTGAGTTCCTCGAACGCGTGTGAGACCGCTGCCTTCCAGAGCGGCTCCTTGCCTCCGAAGTAGTACGTGAGCAGCCCCAGGTTGGCGCCCGCGCGCTCGGCGATGTCGCGCGTGCGCGCGCCGTCGAAGCCCTGCTCGGCGAAGACCTCTAGCGCGGCCGCGAGGATGCGTTCGCGCACCGGACCGGCGGGCACGGCAGCAGCCCGTCGTCGGGGGATTCCTGTCTTGCGTCGCGCTCGGCGGGCTGCCATTGCCAAATACTCACTTGACTAAAATGCTGGGAACCGATTATACACATGACTAAATCATCCTCCACCCCGGAAGGAAGCCCCATGACCTCCCCGCGCCTCGAAGGCCGCAAACTCAGCCTGAGCCACCTCGGTATCTGTTGCTTCGACCTGCCCAAGATGATCGCGTTCTACACCGGCGTGCTGGGCATGACGCAGAGCGATCGCGGCGCCCTTCCGTCCCCGTTCGACGCGGAACTCGTCTTCCTCACCACCGATCCCAGCGAACACCATCAGCTGGTGCTCGTCTCGGGACGCAAGGAAGGCGAGATCCAGCAGGGACCGGCGCTCGGCGGCAGCTTCGGCACCGCGATCTTCCAGCTCTCGTTCCGCCTCGAAGACCTCGGAACGCTGCGGCGAGTTCGCGACCGCCTTTCGGCTGCCGGTTGCACGCATCTGATCCCGATCAATCACGGCAACGCGTGGTCGCTCTACACGCGGGATCCCGAAGGCAACGCGCTCGAGTTCGTCGTCGATTCCCCGTGGTTCGTCCACCAGCCGTGCGGCGAGGGGCTCGATCTCGGGCAGAGCGATGCCGAGATCCTGCGCCAGACCGAAGTGCTGTGCGCGAACAAGGGTGGCGAGCCGGTCGCCGACTGGCGCGTGCGCATCGCGAGTCAGATCGTGCGCGATCAGGCTGGGCTGCGCTGAGATGGCAGCGCCCATCGAAGTGCCGGTCCTGATCGTCGGCGGCGGACCCGTCGGCACGACGGCGTCCATCCTGCTGGCACAGCAAGGTGTCGAGAGCCTCGTCGTCGAGCGGCGCGAGTCCGTGCAGCCCGCTCCCGCCGCGCACGTTGTGAACGCGCGCACCTTCGAGATCTTGCGCGCTGCAGGCGTGGACATGGCGGCGATCGCCGCGGCGTGCAAGAACCCGTCCGACGCGGGCCGCGTGCGCTGGGTCATGACGCTCACCGGCGAGGAACTCGGCAGCCTCCCCTTCGAGCGCCAGGACGACGACGTGCTCGCGGTGACGCCGACGCCGCTGCGAAATCTCTCGCAGCATCGCCTCGAGCCGATCCTGATCGAGCACCTCCGCAAGCAGCCGAACGCGTCGCTGCGCTTTGCGCACGAATGGGAAGGCGCCGAGCAGGACGCCGGTGGCGTCAGCTCGCGCGTTCGCGACATCGCTGCGGGTCGCGTGTTCGAGGTGCGCAGTCGCTGGCTACTCGCCGCCGACGGCGCCGGAAGCCGGGTCCGAAAGGCCCTCGGCATCGAGCCGATCGGTCCGCCGCGGCTCGCATCCTTCGTGATGATCCACTTCGAGGCGAAGCTGCGGCCGCTGGTCGGCGACCGGCCCGCGGTCCTCTACTTCGTCAACGATCCGGCAGCGCGCGGCGTCTTCGTCGCGCACGACATCGACTCGACCTGGGTCTTCATGCACCACTGGGATCCCGAGCAGGAGTCGGCGGACGACTACACCGAGAAGCGCTGCGCGGCGATCGTGCGCCGCGCGATCGGAACGCCCGCGGTGGAGTTCGCGATCCGCACGCTCTCCACCTGGAACATGTCCGTACAGGTCGCCGAGCGCTATCGCGAAGGGCGCGCCTTCCTCGTCGGCGACGCCGCCCATCGCTTCCCGCCGACGGGCGGCCTCGGGCTCAACACGGGTGTGCAGGATGCTCACAACCTCGTGTGGAAGCTCACCGCCGTCGAAGCCGGTTGGGCTCCCGCGGCCCTGCTCGACAGCTACGAGATCGAGCGCCTGCCCGTCGCGCGCGAGAACGCCGACGTGAGCGCGCGCAATGCCGCGAAGTTGCTCGAGGTCGTGCAGGCGCTCGGCCCCGCCTGCGACGGGGATCGCGGCGCCGTGCGCGCGGCGATCGCGAACCAGGCCGAACACTTCGACATGCTCGGGCTCCAGCTCGGTTTCCAATACGAAGCAGGCGCGCTCGTGCCGGACGGAAGCTCGCGTCCCGCCGTCGGCAATCCGGTCCGCGAGTTCCTGCCCTGCGGACGACCCGGCGCGCGCGTTCCGCATGCGTGGACGCTGCGCGACGGCGAACGCGTGTCGACGCTCGATCTGCTGCCGCCCGATCGCTTCACGCTGATCGCAGGTCCGGCGGGCGCCGCGTGGATCGAAGCGGCGGCGGCGATTGCGACACCGCCGCTGTACTGCCTGGCGATCGGTCGCGACGTCCCCGACGCGGACGGCGCGTGGACCGCGGTGCTCGGCATCGAGAACGACGGCGCGCTGCTCGTGCGGCCCGACCAACACGTGGCCTGGCGCAGTGCGCGCGGCGTCGCAAACCCGGGCGACGCGCTTCGCAGCGCGTTGTCCCGCAGCGCCGGGAACTGAGAAGGGAGCCTCGATGGAACTCGGAATCGCGGGACGCCGCGCGCTGGTGTGCGCGTCGAGTCGCGGGCTGGGACGGGCGTGCGCCCGGGCGCTCGCGGCAGAGGGCGTCGAGATCGTCGTGAACGGCCGCGATGCGGCGCGGCTCGAGGCGACCGCCGACGAGATCCGTCGCGAGAGCAGCGTTCCCGTGACCGCCGTCATCGCCGATCTGTGTACGGAGGAAGGTCGCGCGGCACTGCTCGCAGCGTGCCCCGATCCCGACATCCTCGTCAACAACAACGGTGGCCCACCGCCGGGTCGCTTCGAGGACTGGGACCATGCGCGCTGGATGGGTGCGCTCGAAGCCAATCTGCTCGCGCCGGTCCTGATGATCCGCGGCGTGATCGGCGGCATGCGCGCGCGCCGCTTCGGCCGCATCGTCAACATCACGTCCGCGATGGTGAAGGCGCCGCACGCCGCGATGGGTCTCTCGACCGCGGCGCGCAGCGCTCTCACCGCAGTGTGCAAGGGCCTCTCGCGCGAGGTCGCGCGCGACAACGTGACGATCAACAACCTGCTGCCCGAGCGCATCGACACCGATCGCCAGCGCTTCATGGCGGAACTGCGCGCGAAGACCGGCGGCGTCACGCTCGAGCAGGCCTACGCCGAGATGGCCACCAGCATCGCCGCGGGGCGGCTCGGCACGCCCGAGGAGTTCGGCGCCGCGTGCGCGTTCCTGTGCAGTGCACACGCGAGCTTCGTCTCGGGGCAGAACCTGCAGATCGACGGCGGATCCTACCCCGGCGTATTCTGAGCGAGGCTCCGCGCTCGGCGCCTGCGATGAACGCGGCGTGATAGCGTGCGTCAGCGCACGCCGGCGCTTCGTGACCCGAGCATCGCGAGAGAGAACAGGGCCACGAGCGCCAGAGCCGAAGTGTCGGGCTCGGGTACGAATGAGACGACCGCGTCGTCGTCCTCAGCTGCCGCGTAGACGTTGCGCCCATCGGGCGACACGGCGATCGCGCGGATTCCTCCGAGCGCGTCGTCGGTGCGGACGTCGTCGACTTCAGCCTGGAGCAGTCGCACCGAACCGGTCACCGCGTCGCGCCGGAAGATCGCGAGCACGTTGCCGAACTGGCCCGCCACGAAGAGCCGGCTGCCGTCGTGCGAAATCGAAACGGCGCGCGGACCCTCGAGACCGTCGATCACACCGGCGTTGTGGGTGCGGACGACGCCGCTGCCGAGTGCACCCGTCACCGCGTTGCGCGCGAAGCGAACGAGACGGTCGCCGCCGAACGCGACGGCGTAGACGAACTTTCCATCGGGGCTGACGGCGACGCCAGTGACGCTGGTCACGCCCGTCGCGACACCCATGTAGGTGAGTGAGCCGATGTTCGGATCGCGCGAGAAGATCGCGATCTCGTTGTCCCCCTTGCCGCCGACGTAGACGTTCTTGTTGTCGGGACTCACCGCGATCGACTCGGCCAGGAAGAGTCCATCGACGCCGCCGATCCCATCGACGTAGTGACCGCCCGCCGAGAGCGTTCCTGTCGTGGTGTTGCGGCCGAAGATCGAGACGGAGTAGTTGAGGCTCGATGCGACGTAGACGTTCTTGCCGTCGGGCGTGATCGCGAGCGCGACGGGGTTGTTCAGCTGGGTCGCGCCGCCCTCGCCATTCACGATCGTGTCGAGGTAGACGAGCTGACCGGATGCATTGCGTGTGAACGAGACCACCGCGTCGGCGATGGAACCCGCGGCGTAGGCGTTCTTGCCGTCCGGGCTGACGATGACGGAGCGAACGCCGTTGAGACCGGTGATGCTGCCGAGGCCGTCGCGCACCGCCTGGCTCCCGCCCAGCGCGCCGGTCATGGTGTTGCGCGAGAAGACCTGGATCGCGTCCTCGGCGGCGCCCGTCGCATAGACGTTCTCGCCGTCGGGGCTCACCGTCACGCTCGACGCACCATCGAGTCCGGGCGCCCCGACGCCGTCCGTGTCGACTTCGAGCACGTCGTAGACGGCGGTCGAGAAGCTCGCGATGCGCGAGGTCGCGCTCTCGGCGCCGGTGAGCGCATAGAGGTGTCGTCCATCGGGCGCCATCGCGAGTCCGTCGATGCCGGAGAGTCCATCGACGCCCGCGACGCCCTGCTCGAGGGTGCCCTCCATCTGGGAGTTGCCCGCGGCAAAATCGAAGACCACGAGCTGATTGGATCCGCCGGCGAACACGTGCGAGCCATAGGGCTCGGCGGCCACCTGCACCGGGAAGAACGGCGCGTTCTGCAACGAGCCGAAGTTCTGCAGCGCGCCGGTCCCGAGATTGCGATTGAAGTAGCTGAATCGGCCGGGATCGGTGTAGAGGCTGGACTGCCAGCCCTGGCCGAGACAGAGGGTCTCGCCGTCGGGCAGGATTTCGAAGGAGCCGGGCGCGAGCACCGCGCCACCGACGTCGCCGAGCCACGTGAGCGAGCCGCCAGCTGGGTTGCGCGCGAAGAGCGTGATGGCGTCCTCGGGTGACGTCGCGTAGAGGAAGAGCCCGTCGGGACTCAGCTTCAGATCCTGCACGTCGTCGAAATGGCGCGTCCCCGCATTGTCGAGTTCGGTCTCGATCCGGCTGAGCGCGCCGGTCGCGGCGTCGCGCGAAAACACCGACACACCGCCCGGTGCGACGCTCGCGACGTAGAGGTGCGCACCGTCGGCGCTGATCGCGAGCCGGCGCGGCGAGCCGAGATTCACGACGCCGCCGATGCCATCCGCCGTCTTGTCGAGATACTCGATGGCGCCCGTCGCGGCGTCGCGAGAGAAGCGCAGCACGGCGTCGCCGCCACTGGCCGCCCCGTAGACGAAGCGCCCGTCGGGGCTCACCAGCGCGTGTCGGACGTATTGCCCGATCAGGATCGGGTTGTCGACCTCGACGAAGCTCAGCGCGCCCGTCTCGGGATCGCGCGCGAGCACTTCGATCAAGGCGTAGTAGTCATTGCGCGACGCGTAGACGTTGCGCCCATCGGGCGAGAACGCGAGGTGCGCAACGCTCGAGAGGTACGGCACACCGCTCGCCGAGTCGGCGACGCCCTGGTAGGTCAGCTCGGCGGCATGCGCGCTCGCGACGGCCACGACGATGGCGCAACTCAGCAGGAGAAATCGCGTACGCCTCATGCTCGACCTCGGCGCGCGATCGCAATGAGTGCGAACAGCGCGGCGGCAGCCGTCGCGACCGCGTCGGGCTCGGGCACGCGCGTCAGCCCCGCGATGCCGTTCCACGCGACGAGCGTTCCGTTCGGTGAGGTGATCGAAAGCGTCACCGGGTTGCCGGTGGAGGCGTCGAGGTTGCACGCGAAGGCGCCGCTGCAAGAGGCGAGAAGATCGATGCCGGCCTGGACCTCGATCCAGCGATTCGTCGGGATCTCCACCGGCAGCGACACCGCCTGCGGAATGATCGAGCCGACGATGTCGTGCGTCTCGGACGGCACGTCGTCGTTGCAGAGCTCCGCGCTCGGTCCGTCGCTCCAGCCGACATCGGACCGCGCCTCGCGCGCGACGGACTGCGATCCACCCGCCGTACCGGCAACCCACTCGATCGTGCAGACCTCTTCTTCTGCCCCTTCCGGGCCGACGAAGCGACAGACCTCCTGTCGCTGGAAGTCGCGAATCCCCATGCCGAAGGTGAACTTCGTCCGCTGCGAGGCCGTCGGCAGCAGCTGCCCACTGCCCGCCGCGTAGGCGTCGCAGGCATTGAACGCGAGGACGTCGCCGTACGCCTGGGTGATCCATGACATGGGATCGATGTTCGAAGCGGCGCTCGGCGTATCCAGCGAGACGTCGAAGCTCGCGGTCATCGTGACGGTGGCGGTCGCGCCGGGGCCCGTGACGTAGACCCAGTCCTTCAGATCGACGCTGGATGTCGCGACGATGACGTGCGAGTAGTACTTGTCCGCGAAGACGCCTCCCTCACGGAAGAAGTCTTGACCGTAATTCGGTGTCGCCACATGGGCTGCGCCATCGAGTGTGCCCGCGACGACGTCGAAGCGCGCCTCCGACTCGCTATCGATCGGGAATTCGAGAAAGCCTTGGCAGACACCGACCTGGGGACAGGCGCGCGAATAGGGGAATTCGCCGAAGAACTCGGGCGCGCCCCCCTTGAGCAGAACGAAGGGTCGCGTGCCTTCATCGTCGAGCGGTTGGCCTCCCGTGCCCGCATGCGGGAACATTTCGAGCCGCCCGCCGTCGGCGGCGGCGCCTTGCTGAAAGTCGTCGACCCGCGCGATGCCGTCCGTGAAGATCTCGACGTAGCCGCCGGCTGTCAGCGACGTGATGTTCTCGAGGGCGAGTTCCATCGACACGCGCTCGTCCGCGCGGCCCGGCTGGAACGGAGGCGGGGATTGGGCAGAGGCGCCCATTGCGTACAGGAGCGCGAATGCCAGCAGCGCCGCCGACGGTCGGAACGTCCAGGTCCCCCGGCGCCAGGATCCGATCACAGCGTGCTCCCTGCGATGGTTCGGTGCGAGCAACGAACCGCGTCGCCCCCGTGACGAAAAGCTCCACCTTCGCGAGATCTGTTCTGCTGCGTCGCGCGTTGCCTCGCCAGCAGCGCGATCGTTCCGAGCGCGGCGACGAGTCCCGCCGAAGCGCCGGGTTCCGGCACGGTGAGGAACGAGTCCGAGAAGAAGACCAAGCCGCCGCCCGTCGTCTCGATCGACAGCTGACCACTGTTCGAGAACGAACCGCTCGGGATGTCACTGACGACTCCGCCAAAGTCGCCGCTCACCTGGGCGCCCATGTAGACCTCGCCGAGAAACGGCTGCTTGACCCAGGTGGACGTGATGTGCAGCGCGCCGTCGCCGCCGCCCGCGTTCCAGCTGACGAAGGTGCTGTCGTCGCAGCCGTTCGTGTTGACCTCGAAGCCGGCGGCCGCGGTACCCACGGAGCGCGAGAGACCGGCGATGCAATTGCCCACCTGGAGCCTGGCGTCGACCTCGATCAATCCACCGCCGCCGTCGCCATCGAGGAGCAGCGTCGCCTCGATGACGGTCGGCACCGAATCCAAGACCATCCGCTGCTCGATGAGAGCGACTGCGCGCGAAGCATTGGGCGCCAGAAAAGTGTCCGTCGTGCCGTTCACCGCGAGAACGCCGCTCGCGCTGTCGGCGAACGCGGAGAGAAGGCGCGAACTCGGGTCCGTGCCCGCGACACCATTCTGGTAGACGATGTAGGAGGAGCTGTCGTTCGGGTTGAGGGTGGTGTCTCCGAGCGACGGGCCGATGCTGGCCGACACGCGATGCTTGCTGAGCGCAGCGGCCGGGCTCGCGTGGAGCCCGATCGCGAGCGCACAGAGGACGCAGATCGCTCGCATTTGGCGCTTCATCGCGATCCTTCCTATTCGCCCTTGTAGGGCGCAACGCCGATCGCGCCGTCACCGCTCGGGGCGTCGCCTAGGTTGCCGGCAGCTCGATCGTCGAGGGCGCGCGGTGCCGTCCGGCGTGAGACGCTCGAAGGGCGCGCCGAGGCGAGCAGCCGCGTCAGGAAATCGAGCAGCTCCGCCGTCGAGCCGAAGCGCAGCGTCTCGCCGGAGACCACGTGCTCGACTCGACCCTGCAAGCGGCGCCGGCTCGCCAGCGGCCCGCTGCGGAACTGCACGACGAATGCGCGTTCGGGCTGCAGCGCCTGGCCAGACGTGCCGCGCTCGGCCGTGTCGTCGCCTCGTCGATCGTCGGGCGTGTGATCGTTCATCGCTGGCGGTACGGTACGAGTGTCCGGGCCCGGAAGTCCTGACGAAGCAATGAGATTTCTCTGAGATTGCAATGACATCGACCGAGCGTCCGGAGCAGCCCGAAGCGCGCGAGCCGCTGCGGCTCGACCTCGCCAACCAATGGGTGCGGCGCGGCGCGGAGACGTTGCGCCTGACGCCGAAGGCCTTCGCGGTGCTGCATCTGCTTGCGGAGCGCGCGGGGCAGCTGGTTACCAAGCAGGAGCTGCTCGACGGCGTCTGGCCGGGCACTGCAGTCGGCGACGGCGTGCTGGCGACCGTCGTGCGCGAGATCCGCAGCGTGCTCGGCGACCCGGCGAGCGAGCCGTGGCTGATCGAGACGGTGCATCGGCGCGGCTATCGCCTGCTCGAAACGCTCGCCTTCGAAGCGCCGCCGCCGGCTGCCGCCAGCAACGCGGTGGCTGGCGCGCCGCGACTCGCGATCGCGCTACCCGCACTCGTCGGGCGCCAGGCCGAGCTCGATCGCCTCGCTGCCTGGTGGGACACCGCTGTGCGTGGCGAGCGCCAGGTGGTCTTCGTCAGCGGCGAGCCGGGCATCGGCAAGACCGCGCTGGTCGACGCGTTCGTCGGCCACCACGCGCGTACGATCGATGCGTACGTCGGTCGGGGGCAGTGCATCGAGCAGCACGGCGCGGGCGAGGCGTATCTGCCGGTGTTGGCCGCGCTCGGCGAGCTGTGCCGCGAGCCGGGCGGCGAGCGCCTCGTTGCGCAGCTGCGCAAGCACGCGCCCGCCTGGCTCTCCCAGATGCCGGCGGTGCTCGAGAGCCTGACGGCGGAGGAGCAGAGTCGGCTGAACCTCGCGGGAGCGACGCGCGAGCGGATGCTGCGCGAGATGACCGAAGCGCTCGAGGCCGCCGCTGCCGACCGCCCCTTCGTGCTGGTGCTCGAGGACCTGCACTGGAGCGACTCGGCGACGCTCGACCTCGTCGCGCTGCTCGCGCGCCGCCGCGGCGCGGCGCGGCTGCTCGTGCTCGGCACCTACCGCTCCGCCGAAGTGATCTACCGCGACCATCCTTTGAAGGGCGTGAAGCACGAACTCCAGCTGCAAGGCCGCTGCGAGGAGCTGGCGCTCGGCTCACTCGACGCGGCGGCGGTCGGCGACTACCTCGGCGCGCGTTTCGGCGCGGCTTCGAGCGACGACGTGCAGCGCAATCTCGCCCACGCGCTGCACGAGCGGACCGACGGCATCCCGCTCTTCGTCGTGAGCGTCGTCAACGACCTGGTGACGCGCGGCGCGATCGTCGGTGTAGAGGGAGGTTGGAGTGCGCGGCCGGAGGCGTACGCCGCGGTCGGCGAAATGCCGGCCAGCCTGCGCCAGTTGCTCGAGCGCCAGCTCGATCAGCTCGGCGCGGCGGAGCGGACACTCGTCGAAGTGGCCTCCGTCGCGGGTCTCGAGTTCTCGGCGGCCGCCCTCGCCGCTGGGCTCGGAGCCGACCCCGCGGAGGCCGAGGCGAGCTGCGAGACGCTGGCGCGGCGCGAGCAGTGGCTCGCCCCGCGCGGCAGCGTCGAGTGGCCCGACCGCACCTTCTCCGCCCGCTACGGATTCGTCCACGCGCTGTACCGCGACGTCGCCTACCGGCGCATTCCCGCAGCGCGGCACGCCCAGCTGCACCTGCGGATCGGCGAGCGCCTGGAGACCGCCTTCGGCCCGCGCGCCGGCGAAATCGCCACCGAGCTCGCGCTGCACTTCGAGCAGGGGCGCGATCCCGACCGCGCCGCGCGGTACCTCGAACAGGCCGCCGCGAACGCATTGCGCCGCAGTGCGGCCGCCGAAGCGGTCGGGCTTCTCAGGCACGGGATCGATGTGCTCTCGACGCTGCCCGACACGCACGAGCGGCAGCAGCGCGAGCTCACGATGCAGAGCGCGCTCGGCGCGGCGCTGACGATCACCGAGGGCTACGTCGCCCCCGCGGTCGAGCGCGCCTACGCCCGCGCCTGGGAGCTGTGCCAGCAGTTCGAGGATCTCTCGCAGCTGCTACCCGTCGCGGGGTTGTGTCGTCACGCGGTGGTGAAGGGCGAGCACCGCAAGGGCGAAGAACTCGCCCAGCGCATGCTCCGCCTCGCGGAACGCGTCGGAGACCGCCGTCTCTTCATGTACGCGCACGGCATGCTGGGCTACGTGCTCTTCTGGTGCGGCGACTTCGCGAAGGCGCGCACGCATCTCGAGAAGAGCCGCGATCTCTACGACTTCGAGCAGGATCGCTTCCTGCCCTTCGTCTACGGCGACGACTCGAACGTGGCGGCGCTCGCCTTCCTCGCCTTCATCGACTGGCTCGAAGGCCATGTGGACCGCTCGCTCGAGCGCAGTCGTGAGTCGATCGCGCTGGCGCGCCAGCTCGACCATCCGTCGGTGCTCACGCTGGCCTTGATGCTCGCCGCCGAGCTGCACCGCCTGCGCGGCGAAGCCGCGTCCACCGACGCGCTCGCGGCCGAGTCGCTCACCCTCGCGCGCGAGCACGGGCTCTCGCTCTTCGCCGCGGTGAACGGACTGCTGCGCGGCTGGGCGCTGGCCGAGCAGGGCGAGCTCGCGGGCGGCATCGCGGCGCTGCGCCGCAGTCTCGACGCCTATCGCGCGATCGGCGCCGACTCGGGACTGCCGCAGTACCACGCGATGCTCGCCGAGGCGCATCGACGGGCCGGCCAGACGGTCGACGGACTCGATGTGGTCGAGCGCGCGCTCGAGATCATGGAGCGCACCGACGAGCGCTGGTGGGAAGCGGACCTGCATCGGCTGCGTGGCGAGCTGCTCCTCGCGTCCACGGGCCCCGCAGCCGACGCCGAGGTGTGTTTCCTGCGGTCGATCGAGATCGCCCGCGATCGGCGGGCGCGATCGCTCGAGCTGCGATCGACGATCAGCGTCGCGCGCCTGTGGCGCGACCAGGGCAGAACGACGGAGGCCCGCCAGATCTTGGCGGCGATCTGCGACTGTTTCACGGAGGGCCACGGCACCCGCGATCTCGAAGAGGCCGCGGCGCTACTCGCGGAGCTCTCCACGCGCGGCCCGGCTGGATCCCGATCCGCCTGATCGCAAGCTCCGGACTCGACACCTCGAAGTGGCCCGGCGGCTCGACAGCCAGTTGTTTCAACTCGCCGTCGCCGCTGCCGGTCCCGCGGCGATCGACGGATCGACTGCCGGGGGGACGGACCGAGTGGAAGGGCACTTGACGTCCCGAGGAACGAGCTTCGTTGCCGCGGGAGACGACGACCTCTTCCGCGTCGATTGGCTTCGATCTCGGAGGCCGGATCCGCTACCGGATGGGGACGCGCAGGATCTTCGCAATCCGAACACACGGCGAAAGGGAGACAGCCCCAATGGAACGAACCGGTCGGTGCAGGGATCTGCGGACGATGGGAGCGCGGCGGATCCCGCGCTGCGCATCCCTGCTGCTGCTCGGCTCCGTGCTGGCGGCAGGCCTGCTCGGCTGTTCCCGCGCCGAGCCCATCGCGGAGGCGAACTACGCCACCGCGATCGTCGGCAAGTGGCAAGGCAGCGTGGGCGACGTGAAGGAGACGATCTCGCTGCGCGCCGACGGCGGATTCAGCGCGCAGCTGCGTGAGCGCGGCTTCATCAGCAACACGCTCTCGCAAGGCGTCACTGGCACGATCGGCGGGACGTGGGCGATCGCCGGGAAGGTGATCACACTGACGATCACCAGCGCCGAGGATGCGCGCGCAGCGAACGGCGCGACGCCCAGCACGATCGTCGCGATGAGCGCGGACGAACTCTCGCTGCGCAGCGAAAGCGGAGAAACCTCGGTGTTTCGGCGCGCGGCCCCGCTCTAGCGCTCCCGCGTAGCGAGCCAACGGCGAGCGGCGACATTCATGAGGCCGGCTAGGGATTCATCGCGTACGCGTCACGCAGCGAGTGGACGTGATCGAGCCAGATACGCTCGAAGCGGGCGGCATCGGGGGCGGGCCTTCGGATCATCGCGATGCAGTGATCGGCCTGCGCGGCGCTGATGCTCGGCTTGCCGTGCAGCTGCACTGCGAAGCGTGAGAAGTCGCGCACCAGCACGTCGAAGATCTGATCGACGAGCCCGCGGTCGAGTTCGTAGATCTCGGCGTTCTCCAGCAGCAGCTGCGCGTAGACCACCAGCGTGAAGAGTTCGCCGACCGCGAGCAGGAAGTCGATGTCGCGGCTCTGCGTGGCATCGGGCGGTGCCTGCGCGAGCAGCGCCTTCAGCGCACCCGTCTGCTCGCTGAATACCCGCACGTTCGGCAGCTCGAAGCGCGCAAAGACGGGCGCGAAGTCGTGGAAGCGGATGCTGCCGAGCCCGCGCGTCGCACCCTGGTGGAACAGGAAGTCGTCGTTGCACGCATCGTCGCGGCGCGGGATCGCGGGCAGCTCGGCCGGCTGGAAGAAATACTTCGCCATGAACTTCACGATCAGCGCGATGTTCACGTGCACCGTGCCCTCGAGCTTCGGCAGCCCGCGGATGTCGCGCGCGGCCATCTCGAAGTAGGTGTCCTTCTCGAAGCCCTTGGCGGCGATCACGTCCCACAGGTGGTTGATCACGTCCTCGCCCTGCGTGGTGACCTTCATCTTGACCACCGGGTTGTAGAGCAGGTAGCGACGATCTTCGGCGCTCGCCGAGCGCATGTAGTCGGCGGCGCGCAACGCGACGAGTTTCATCGCGACGAGGCGTGCATACGCGTCGGTGAAAAGCGCCTTCGCGTGCGGGAAGTCGGTCACGTGCATGTTGTAGAGCTTGCGATGCGCGGCGTGGTGGATTGCTTCGTAGAGCGCGTGGGTGCAGATCCCGATCGAGGCCCAGCCGAGGTTGAACTTGCCGATGTTCACGGTGTTGAGCGCGGCGTTCCAGGCTTCGTCGCCGCGCGAGAGGATGTCCTCCTCGCGGACCGGGTAGTCGCGGAGTTCGTACTCCGACACGAAGTTCTGGCTGTGCACGACGTTCTGTACGCAGTGATAGTTCGCGTGCTGCGATTCGGCGGCGAAAAAGGTGTACTCACCGCTTCCGGCGATCTTGCCGAAGGTCGAGACCAGCGCCGCGCGATTGCCGTTGCCGATGTAGTACTTGCGCCCGTTCGCGACGAAGCCGCCGCCCGGCGCGGCTTCGAGCGCCATCTCCGTCGAGTAGAGATCTGCGCCGTGCGCCTTCTCCGAAAGCCCGAACGCGAAGATCGCTCCCTCTTCCAGCAGGCGGGCGGCCCTGCGCTTCAGCGCCTCGTTGTCGCTCATCCTGATCGGCCCGAGGCCGAGTACGGATACCTGCCAGGTGTACCAGTACTGCAAGCCGTAGAAGCCGAGGATCTCGGCAAACTCGCAGATCCTCCAGGTATCCCAGCGCGAGTCGGCGGCGCCGTAGCCCGCGGGCGTACACATCGTCGCGAAGATCTTCTCCTCGCGGACGAAGTCGAGGAACTCGCCGTACCAGACCGCGGCGTGGTCGTCTTCCTTCAGCTTCCGCTTCCCGCGGCGCTCGAAGAACGAGATCGTCTTCAGCATCACCTCGCGCGAGCGCTCGTCGGGGTAGGGGCGGTCGTGCTTGTTCGGATCGAGCAGGATCATGGGGTTCTCCGTTCGGAGCTGGACGAGGCGCCATCATAGACCTTTGGGGGCGCGAGGCTGGTCCCATCGTGCGGTCTCTGCGAGTCTTCCGCCCTTGGGAAGCGCCGCCGCTCACTGGCGGCTCGAGGGGAGAGCCGTGGCCGAGTCATCGACCGCTGGCGAGAAGCCGTCGCGCGAGGAATCCGCAGCGCCGCGCGTCGGCCCGCAGATCGCTGCGCCGGCGCACCTACTCGATTGGGTGTTGAGCTTGCCGTTCCTGTTCGCGTTCGGCGCGATCCTCGTTCTCTTCGATCCGCTCCAAAGATTGGCAAGGCTCTTCGGCCCGCGGCCACACGAGATCGTCGTCGGCTGGCTCAATGTCTCGCTGGTCGCGGCCTGTCACCTCTGCGGTACGCGACTCGAAGTCGAGCGCGCCCCCGGCGTCCGCCCGAATACGCCCTACCTGCTGATCGCCAATCATCAGAGCATGTTCGACATCCCGATCGTGGGGTCGCTGCTCCTCACGAACTACCCGAAATATGTCTCGAAGCGGGAACTGGCGCGCTGGATCCCCAGCATCTCGTACAACTTGCGACGCGGCGGCAACGCGCTGATCGATCGCGCAGACCGTGGCCAGGCGGTCGAGGCGATTCGCGAACTCGGCGAACGCGCGCAAACGCGCGGCGTCTCGGTGGTGATCTATCCGGAGGGCACGCGCTCCCGGTCCGGCGAGCTGAAACCGTTCAAGCCCGCCGGCGCGATCACGCTGCTGCGGGCCGCGCCCGCGCTCGAAGTCGTGCCGGTCACGATCGACGGATCGTGGCGGCTGCTGTCTCACAACCTGCTGCCGGTTCCCTACGGCACGCGCATCCGGGTGCGCTTCGCCGACCCGATCCCGCGCAGCGCGGAGAGCGACCCCGCCGGCATTCTCGATCGCGCCCACGGGGAGATCGAGGAGACACTGCTGCGCTGGCGGAAGCGCTGAGCGGTGTGGCGATCTATGGTGCCCCGCGTGTTCGAGCAGTTCTCGGCCGACGCGGGGCGGAGTCCCGGTCTGCAGCGGCGGGAAAGGGGGGCGACATGACTTCGAGTTCTTCGACCTGTTCGCGCTCGATCGTTGCGAGCGCAGTGCTCGCCGGCTTGCTCTTCGCGGCGCCGTGGTCCGCGATCGCTGCAAGTGACGCGGTAGAGCGTCAGCTTCGCCAGACGCAGACCCGCATGCAGCAACTCGACGACCAGATCCAGGCCGCCAGCGACCAGCTCGAGTCGGCAAAGCAGCGCCTCGACGAGCAGTCGCAGTTGATCGACCAGGCGGGCCTTGCGGAGGCGCGCGGCGCGAGCAGTGGTCTGCCGGGGTTCCTCGGGCAGATCAGCATCGGCGGGTCGGTGCAGGCCAGCTACTTTTGGAACGTCAATGCGCCCAGCACCAGCCGCAACGGCGGCGAGGACGGGACCAACGCCGGCATCAACGATGCGTTCTACCCGAATCACCCCGACGCCAACAGTTTCGCGCTCCAGGCGGTGTGGGTCGACATCCAGCGCGAGATCGACGAGGAGAACCGCGCCGGATTCCGCCTCAATGTGGCGTATGGGAAGACCGCCGAATTGCTCGGCGGCATCGGCAACCGCGACATCCGCGACGACTCGGGCTTCTACGTCTTCGATGGCTACGTGCAGTACCTGGCGCCGATCGGTGACGGACTGACGCTCAAGGCGGGCCGCTTCGGCACGACGATCGGCAGCGAGTACGCGAACGACGCTCTCAACTGGAACATCACCCAGGGCAGCGTCTACAACCTGCTCGAGCCCCTCGACCACATTGGCGTGATCGCCGAGTACGCCTTTGGCGATTCGGGCTTCGATGCGAAGCTCGGCGCGGTGAACGGATACTTCGCGGACGACCCGGACAACAACGGATCGAAATCGATTCTCGGCCACGTCGGCTGGGAGAACGACTTGATGTCGGTCGGCTTGAACGGCATCTGGGGCAACGAACAAGACGCTTCCAGCGGAAACGCGAGCGGCGTCGTGAACGCCCTCTTCACGATCGATCCGACCGATCGGCTGTCGTTCTGGGTCAACGCGGACTACGACTGGATCGACGCGCCCGAAGATCCGCACGCCTGGGGCGTCGCGGCCGCCGGTCGCTTCGCGTTCACCGAACGGACCAGCCTGGCGATCCGCGCCGAGTACGTGACCGACGACGACAACTTCTTCGGCCTCGTCGGCTTCGACCCGAACGGCGACCTGATCGATTCCAACGACACGACCTTCGCGCTGACCGACATCAGTGTCTGGGGCATCACGGCGACGCTCGATCACCTGCTCACCGATCACCTGAAGATCCGGGGCGAAGTCCGCTACGACGATGTCACCAAGAAGAGCACCAGCGACGACGAGTTCTTCGACCATTCGAGCGGGTTCAGCGACGACCAGGTCGTGATCGGCGCCGAGGTCATCTACAACTTCAACGCATGGGGCAGCGACGAGTAGCGCGCAGCCGTCCCGGCCGTGGCGCGAAAGGATGCGCAGCGCGGGGCTCGCTTCGTTCAGTCGCCCGGGTGGAGCAGCCGCGCCGCGTCGGGCTGCCAGCTGACCCACAGCGCGGCGCCGGGAACGACGCCGGGCGCCGCGCGCGACGCCTCGAGATAGTCGATCCACTCGCCGCCGGCCGCATCGCGCAGCGCGCAGCGCCGCACCGCACCCTGGAAGACCATGTCGGTGCAGGTGACGGGCAGTCCCAACATGTCCGGCGGCGGTTCGTTCGCGGCGAGTTCGAGTCGCTCGGGCCGGATCATCAGCAGCGCGGACGCGCCCGCGTCGAAGGCTCGTCCCTGGGTCGACACTTCTCCGCGGCGTCCGCCCGGCAGACACAGCGTCGCGCGCCCATTCGTGGTCTTCTCGACCGTCACCGGGATCAGGTTCGCGCTGCCGATGAAGCGCGCGACGAACGCCGAGGCCGGCGAGTCGTAGATCTCCTCGGGCGCGCCGACCTGCTCGAGGTGTCCCTTGCGCATCACCGCGATGCGGTCGGACATCGTCAGCGCTTCTTCCTGGTCGTGCGTGACGAACACGAAGGTGATGCCGACGTCGCGCTGGATGCGCTTCAGTTCGAGTTGCATCTGGCGGCGCAGTTCGAGATCGAGCGCCGACAGCGGCTCGTCGAGCAGCAGCGCGCTCGGATCGTTCACCAGCGCGCGCGCCAGCGCGACGCGTTGGCGCTGACCGCCCGAAAGCTGGCTCGGCTTGCGCTGCGCAAAGTCGCCGAGCCGCACGATGTCGAGCATCTCACGCACGCGCCGTGCGATCTCGTCCGGCTTCCGCGAACGGATGCGCGGCCCGAACGCGACATTGTCGAAGACCGACAGATGCGGAAACAGCGCGTAGTTCTGGAACACCGTGTTGACGGCGCGCCGATAGGGCGGCACGCCGGCGACGTCCGCGCCGTCGAGCCGCAGCACGCCGCTGGTCGTGTCCTCGAAGCCCGCGATCATCCGCAGCAGCGTGGTCTTGCCGCAGCCCGAAGGACCCAGCATCGAGAAGAACTCGCCGCGCCGGATCTCGAAGCTGACGTCGTGTACGGCCACGAAGTCGCCGAAACGCCTGCCGACCCGCTCGAGCGAGATGACCGGAGTCGCCTCTTGCACCGCACCGGACGCCTGGCTCAAGCCGAACCCTCCTCGCCGCCGGACGCCGGCGGCGCCTCGGGGTCGAAGCTCTTGTCCCGACTCGCGTACACCCAGCGCGACGTCTTCGCGAGTTCCTCCGCGATCGCGGCCAGCTTCTCGTCGAGCCAGTGCGGCTGCGCGGCGATCTGCTCCGCGATCCCGCTGTTCAGGTACGCATCGGTTGCCAGTGACGCGCCGTAGTGACGCCGGTAGACGTCGTAGCGGAACAGCGGACGCAGCCGTTTCAGATCGTTCGCGCCGGTCGGCAGCGGCAGCAGCGATACGTCGTTCTTGCCGCGCGCGCGTCGCTCTTCGAGTCGGCCGAGCACGACGTCGAGACTGCTCACCAGGTGCTTGGGTTCGCAGAACACCGCAAAGTCGTCGTAGAGAAGCTGGATCACCGCGCGGGCCTCGTCGATCGGGAGTCGCGCCTCTCGCTCGCGACCGACGCGGCGCAGCAGCAGCATGAAGGGAACCGGCCGGTCGCCGGCCTTGGCGATCAGATCGGGATCGCGAAAGTCCGGCTGCCGGTACGGGAAGTGTTTCGGATCGATGACGTCGAAGCCACCCCGTCCGTAGAACAGGATGCGCTGCAGCGAGAGCTTGTCGTCGGGGCTGAAGAACTCGACCTCGGCGGCGAGATCGACGCGCATCCCGTAGTAGCGACCCGGCGCGTCCGGGTTCGGCAGCGCGATCGCGCCACGCTGATGCAGCGTGTGGAGATACGTCACCGCGAGGTCGAGCGGCGCGATGCGCAGCCAGTAGGTGAGCACGGTGCCGCGCGCTTCCGGCATCATGAAGATGTGCGACAGGTAGACCAGGCAGAGATCGGGACTGTAGGCGGGGTTCACCAGCACGCGGCCATCGCGGACGCCGCGAATCGCGCCGGTGGCGCGGTCGCGCGCGACGAGCAGGAAGTAGCGGGCGTAGGTTCCCGAGGTCAGCGGGACGGTGGCGTCGTCGAGCAGCATCTTGCGGATCACCGACTCGGATTCCATCTCGCCGGCCGCACCGAAGGCGCCCCAGAGAATCTCGAAGGCGCGCTTGAAGTCCGGGTGATCGGGGTGCTCGATCGCCTCGACCTCGTATCTTCGCGTCTCGCGCTCGATCATCTCGACCACGTCCTGCGCATACAGGTCCTTCAAGCACAGGCGGACGTGGGTACCGAAGGGCATGGGGTCCTCCCGTCCGCGCACAGAACCCGAGGGCGGCCCGCACCGGAGCGGTCGGAGAGATGATGGATCAGAACCAAGCCGTTTGGGTCGCGGAAAGCGAGACATCGCAGCCCGCAGGCAGTTTAGCGACGCCGCGTTCGGCGGACATCGCCATCATCGGCGGTGGCTTGACCGGGGTCTCGACCGCCTGGCACTTGCAACAGCGCCATCCGGACTTGGGGATCGTGTTGCTGGAAGCCCGCGCACTGGGTCACGGCGCAAGCGGGCGCAACGGCGGGCAGGTGCTGCACTGGGTGAACGGCGTCACGCCCGCTACGCCCGAGGCGCTGCGCCGCATCCACGACGTGACGCAGTTCGGCATCGACCTCGCCGAGCAACTCGCCGATCGCTACGCGCCACCGGGAACGTTCCGCCGCAATGGCTGCCTCGAGGTCTACACGGATCCGCGGCGGGCCGAGGCGGCGCAGGCTCGCGTCGAGGCGTGGCGCGCAGCCGGTATCGCCGCCGACTTCATTCCGCAGAGCGCACTTGCGATCGCCGGCGCTTGCGGTGCGATCCTCGATCCGCTGGCCGGACGCCTCAACGGCCTCGCGCTCTTGCAAGCGATGCGACCGGCGCTGCAGGGCGCGGGCGTCGCGGTGTACGAGAACACACCGGTGCAGCGCGTCCGCCCGGGCGCCGAAGTGGTGCTCGAGACGCCAGGAGGCGAGGTCCGCGCGCGCGCCGTCGTGCTCGCGACCAACGCGTACACGCCAGCGCTCGGCTTCTTCACGAACGGCATCCTGCCGCTGCACTCGCACGTGATCGCAACCGCGCCGCTCGCCGACGCCGAGTGGTCGCGCATCGGCTGGGGCGAGTGGGACGGCTTCAGCGACGACTACGACCGCATCGCCTACGCGTGCCGCACACCCGGCGGGCGACTTCTCTTCGGCGGCGGCGGCAACCCGGCTTACACCTATCGGTTTGGCGGCGCGCTCGCGATCGCCGTCGACGCGGCCGACCCAGCCGCGCGCTTCATGCACGGTTTGATGACGCGCTACTTCCCGGAACTCGCGCAGACAAAGGTCGCGCATCGCTGGGCCGGGCCGCTCGCGATCACGCTCGACCGGATCTGCTCGATGGGCGTCGGTGGCGCGCATCAGAACATTTTTCACGCGCTCGGCTACAGCGGTCACGGCGTCGCGCTCGCGCTGCTCGCCGGGCGCGTGCTCGCCGACCTCTACGACGGCAACCACGAAGCGTGGAGCGACCTGCCGTTCTACCAGAAGCGCTTGCTCCCGATCCCGCCGGAGCCGCTGCGCTGGCTCGGCTACCAGGCCTACACACGTGCGACGGGAAGGTCGCCGCGGAAGCATGGGTAGTCGCGCGGCGGAGCGGCCTCCGGGTTTGTCGGAGTGGTGAACCCTGTAGCAGGCAGAACGATGCAGGCTGGGCGGCGTCACGTGAATTCGGGATGACGCCCGCAACGTGCACGCGCGTCCGGCTTTCTCGTGTCGGCGAGCAGGTGGAGCGAAAAGGGTTCCCCTCGCGCACGGCATGAAGCTGGCAGATCCACACGGGTGTGTGCCCCGGCACGCCCACGCCCGCCCGCGCACCTCGCGATCCGAACGTCGTCGACGGGCGGAGCTACGCGCGCCGCAAGCCCGAAGCGAGCGGCCTCCACCAGCTGGTGCAGCAGGAACTCGAGACCTTCCTTGCTGGCTCGCATGCACGCGAACGACCGGTGCCCCGCTTCGTCGCGCGCGAGCTTCGCGCCTTCCTGCGCTGCGGGATCCTTGCCCACGGATTCCTGCGCGTTCACTGCGACGGCTGTGGTCTCGATCGCGTCGTCGCCTTCTCGTGCAAGGGCCGCGGTTTCTGTCCCTCGTGCGGCGGCCGCCGGATGGCCGACACCGCCGCACATCTGACCGATCGCGTGCTGCCCGAGGTCCCCGTGCGCCAGTGGGTGCTCTCGCTGCCCTTCGCACTGCGCTACCGGCTTGCCTACGACGCGCCGCTCGTGCGCGACGTGCTCGCGATCTTCGTGCAGTCCGTGTTCAGCTCGCTGCGGCGCCGCGCCCGGAGGCAGTGGGCGATCGCGCGTGGGCACTGCGGCTCCGTCACCTTCGTGCAGCGCTTCGGCGATGCGCTCAACCTCAACGTCCACTTCCACTCGCTGGTACTCGACGGTGTCTACGCCCGATCCGAGGGCGGAGCGCTGCGCTTCCACCCGCTCCCACCACCCGACGACACCGAGGTGGAGCGCGTCGCAAGGCAGGTGGCGCGGCGCCTTTCGCGTCTGCTCGAGCGTCGCGGTCTCGGCGACGACACATCTGCCGAGGACGACACATTGGCAACGCAAGAGCCGCTGCTCGCGTCGCTCTACGCCGCCTCGGTCACGAGCCGCGTCGCAACGGGTTCCCGCAGCGGCCAGCGTGTGCTCCGCATGGGCGACCGCATCGACGCCGACGATCTCCCGGTTCTCCCAGGCGAGCGCTGCGCGAGCGTCAGCGGTGTCAGCGTGTACGCGAACGTCGCGGTCCCCGCACACGACCGGCGCCGCCTCGAACGCCTGTGCCGCTACGGCGCGCGTCCAGCGATTGCGACCGAGAGGCTCTCACGGCTCGAAGACGGTCGCCTGCTCTATCGCCTGAAGCACCGCTGGCGCGACCGACCCACGTCGTCTTCACGCCGCAGGAGCTCATCGAGAAACTCGCCGCGCTCGTCCCGCCGCCGCGCTTCCATCTCGTCCGCTACCACGGCGTGCTCGGCCCGCGCGCGAGCGATCGCGATCGCATCGTGCCGGCGGGGCAGGGTGCACGGGCAAGTCAATCTTCCCCGAGTCCCGAACTCAATTCCACGCGGGAGCGTGTCGAGAGCGACTCCGCGTGCGCAGCGTCCTCGGCGACACCGGACTCCGCCTCGATCGAGACGCTCGCTTCGATGCGCGAGCGCGCGTTGCTCGCGACGCCGCCGGCCACCCCGCTCACCCACGCCGACACACCGCCCAAGCCTGACGCCGCCCGGGCGAGGCGACTCGCGTGGGCCGAGCTGATGAAGCGCGTCTTCGCGATCGACGTACTCGAGTGTCCGCGCTGCCGCGGACCGATGCGCATCCTCGCGGCGATCCACCCGCCCGACACCACGTCGGCGATCCTCGCCTGCCTGGGTCTCCCGGTGCGCGCCCCACCACTGGCGCCGACGCGGTGCGACGACGACGTCGATGACGAAGCGGCCGACCCCTCCTCATCCGACTTCGAGTTCTGAACCGTCTGCAGCAGTCCGCGGGACCACGCGCCAGTGCAGATCGATCAACCTACACCCGCAACGCCCGCCCCGAACCGTGCGTGTCGCAGCGCCGCGCCGCGCAGTCGAACCTCGTGCGCCCGGGCGTCAGTGCCGCGCCGCCCCGCAGCGCCGCCGACCGCTTCCATCCCCAGCCGTTGGGCTCTCCCGCTCAGCCAGGAATTGCCATAGATTTCTTTATCGACCAAAAACCCCGCTTGTTCTTCCTAATCTACACTGACGTGCGTAGTCGTAGCCTAGAACGCGGCCGGCCTCCTCCGCGACGAGCCACGGCAGCGATCCGTCGTGCACCTCGGCGACGCGACGCACCATCTCGGCGCCCGGGAGTGGCTCCTCCTCGAAGGTGACGATCGTCTCGCGGATGTAGTGGTTGTAGATCGCCGCCAGCGCGTCGCCGTCGGCGGCGGTCGCCGGCCGGACGCGGACTGCTGTCGCTGCCGCGCTCGCCATCTAGCGTGGATCGAGGCGCACGAGCTTGCGCGGCGGGAAGCCCGTCACGAAGCGGAAGACCAGTGGGAGCGCGTGCGCTCCGTTCACCTGGTCGTACTCCGCGCCCTCGACTCGCATGGCGGTGTAGCTGCGCTGCTGGCCGTCGATCGTCGCCTGCACTTCGGGGTTCGCGAGCGCGCGCTCGTACCAGGCCCGCGGCCCCGATTGCCGACTCGAACGCGACGACGATCCCGATGTAGACGATCGCGGCGATCCCGAGCACCTTGACGAGCTTCATCGTTGCCTCCCTGCCGCGGCGACGCGCGGTGGTGTGAGAATCGCTCCGAGTCCGTTCGTGCGCCCGTGACGCTCCGGGCGCCGCTCAGCCGGAGAGCCCCTCCTCGAACCGAGGCGCGTCCCCGCCGATCTCGTCCCACGATGCCTTCGACCCGACCCAGATGTGCCCGGCCATGCGAACGCCCGGGTCGTCGTCGAGGACCCCCGCTGGCACCCAGTACGCCGCCGAGCCGCGCAGCTTCTGCGGAAGCGGCGAGCCGCACTGGCCGCAGAAGGCCGTCTTCCATCCAGTCGGAGTCGCATACACGCGGCCGAGTTCCTCGCCAGCGAGCCAGCGGAAGTCCGTCTCGGGCACGATGATCGTCGCGTTCGACGCCGCGCCCGACACCTTGCGGCAGAGCGAGCAGTGACACATGCCCACGCCCGTCACGGCGCGCGCATACTCGAAGCGCACGGAGCCACACAGACAGCTGCCGCGAATCATGGAAATCCCTCCGACGGGCGCGTCGCTCTCGAACTCGACGAGGTAGCGAAAGTCCCGCTCGTCTTCGCCTGCCGCCGTCCGCACGACGGCCCACGCGTGTCGATCGTCCGCCGCAGGATACGGCGCGGCGAACCCCGGGACACGTCGTAGTCGTCGAGGACGCCATGGCGCGCGGAGGCATCGCCGGCTGCGACCGGGCCTGCGCAGATCGCGAGCGCCGAGACGCCGACACGGGGACTTGCTCGCCCGACCACGAACCCCGTTACGGTGTTGGGCGATGAAGCGCATCATCACCTGGGCCCGTGGGGCTCGCCCGTGAAGCCGGGATCCCCGTTCAGCTCGGCAGCAGCAGCTCGGCGTTGCCGACGAAGAACGCCTCGACGGCGTCGGCGCCGAGCGGCTCGATGTCGCTGGCCATGCGTCCGATCGGATCGGTGCCTCCCTCGGCGTGCGGGAAGTCGGTCGAGAACGCGTAGACCTCCGGCATCCCGTAGCGCTCGATCTGGCGCGCCGTTCGCTCCCAGAAGAACGGGGTCACGCGGATCTGGTCGACGAACACTTCGGTGGGTCGCCGCTGCAGCGCCGCGCGCAGACGACGGGAGAGCGCCATGCGGTCTTCCAGCAGATCGACGAACGGGCCGACCCACATCGCTCCCAGTTCGATCACGCCGACGCGGAGCCCCGGATGCCGGTCGAACACGCCGCCGTAGAGCATGCTCGCGAGGTAGTTCTGCGGTGACAGCTGCATCGTCGCCAACATGTGGGGGCCGACGGGTTCGCCGGTCGTGAAGCTGCCGGGTCGCAGCAGCTCGGTCTCCGGCCACGCCGTGCTCGCAAAGAAGTGTTGCTGGCCGCCGATGTGCAACGTGACCGGGACGCGGGCTTCGGCCAGCAACGACCACAGCGGGTCGACTTCGGGCGCGGCGGGCGAGTAGCCCCCCGGCGCGATTCCATCCTGGATGAAGACGGCCCGCGCCCCGCCTGCGACGACCCGCTCGGCCTCGGCGATCGCGCCGTCGATCGTGGTGAGGTTGAGCAACGCCGTGGGGCGGAGGCGACCGTTTCCTGCCTCGGTCCACCGGAGCACGGCGTCGTTGTACTCGCGGAGCACGGCGCCGGCGCTCGGATGGTCGGACCAAGCCGGCGCCGCCAGCACCACCTGCGGGAAGATGAGCTGACGTTCGATGCCCATGACGTCCATCGTCGCGAGCCGGCCTTCGGGGGTGGACGCGCCGGGTGCGGCCGTGCCCTTCGTCTTCCACACCGACTCGACCGTCCGCTCGGGCTCGTTGGTGTCGTCGAAGAACCGGTTGCCGAGGAATTGCTCGGCCAGCCGCGCCGTCGCGCCGCCGAAGACCTCGCCCCATTGGGACGCCGGCACCTGGAGGTGGCTGTCGAGGTCGTTGATGCGGCCGTGGACTGCGGGAAGAACGGTGCTCATGGTGACATCCTTTCGGAAACCTCGACGCGTGTCAGTACGGCTCTCGGGCCGGGTCAGGCCGCCGCAGCGGCGCGGATCTCCTGGTCGGAGGCGCCATCGGCGGCGAGGCGAAACAGCTCGCGCGCCTTCTCCTCGCTGACGCGGTAGAGATCCCGGTAGTCGACGCCAGCCTTGACGACAGCCAGGGCGAGCTGTGCGCGCTGCGCCGATTTCGGGTAGGAGCCAAAGCCGACTGCAGCC
>JANLTC010000315.1:0-14558 GCA_031362725.1 Deltaproteobacteria bacterium
GCTTTGCCTCGCTACGCGGGACGTTGGAGGGCGGGGCTCGCGCGCTCCCGCGTAGCGAGGCAAAGCCGAGCGGCGAGATCCATATGGTGGCGCCACGCCAATTCCTGCGTAGCGAGGCGCAGCCGAGCGGCGAGATCACAAGGCCTAGGCGGTCGCGAGTCCGCGCAGCCGGCTCGTCAGCACCACCAGCGCGCTCGGACCGTCACTCGCTGCGATCTGCTTCTCGAGCGCCTCGATTGCTTCGATCAGCACCTCATGACGCGCGAGGAACGCATCGGCGGCGGCGAGCGGATCTCCGGGATCCGCCGCGAGCACGGACTCGGTCAACCGGCGCTGCAGATCGAGCAGGTCGAAGCGCAGGTCGACGAGCACCATACGGTCCCACAGGCCAATGGCTTCGGCATCGCGCAGCCGCCGGTGTACCCAGTGGATGCCGGTTCCCTCGCCGATGCGGGTATAGACGCGCGCCGCCGCGGCCGGCGCGATCGGAAGCCGCTCGCAGAGCCGCAGCACATTGAGCGCGCGATCGGCGAGCGGGAGCATTGCGAGGTCGCGCGCCAACTCGGTCGGGATCCCCCGTTGCTGCAGCGCCGACTCGCGGTCGCGCGCTTGCGTGGTCTCCACGTCCGACAGGAAGGCGTCCGTGTCCGCACGCAACGCCGCGAGTCCCGTGCGGCGCCGCAAGATCGCCGCGGCGTCGAGCGCGGTCGCGCCGCTCTTGACCAGCAGGCGCGCGACGCTGCGCACGCCCCGGTCGATCTCCAGCAGTGCGTCGTACACGACGTCGCGCGCTACGTCGGACGGAAGCGCGAGCAACTCGGTGCGCCGCTGCCCGATCTCGAGCACGTCTTCGGCGATCAGCAGCGCGGCGGCGACCTCCGGGATCGGAACGCCCAGCTCCGCGACGAGCGACGGCACCAGCGCGGCGCCGCCCGCATCGATCAGCCGATTGGTGACGACCAGCGCGGTGATCTCGCGGCGCAGACGATGTTCGCGCAGCGCGTCGGGCCAGTCCTCGCGGAAGGCACGGGGGAAGTAGCCGGCGAAGAGCGACTCCAGATACGGCGCGTCGACGATCGCGTGCTGCGCGAGCGCACGCCGCGTCACGAGCTTCGCAAGGCCCAGCATCACCGCCAACTCGGGGCGCACGAAGCCGCGCCCCTGCGCGGCGCGCGCGGCCAGGGCCGTGTCGCTCGGCAGCCCGAGCGCTGCGGGATCGACGTCCGCTTCGTCGCACAGCGCGCGCGCCACGCGCGCGTAGCTTTGCGGCTCGTTGCGCGAGCGACGCTCGTCGAGCGAGAGCGCCAGCGCCTGGCCGCGACTGTGCGTGAGCACGCTCTCGCACGCATCGGCCGAGGCGCCGAACAGTGCCGCGTGCCGCTGCTCGGCCGACAGCCGACCGGAGCGCACCAGCGGGGCCAGCAAGATCTTGTAGTTGACCTCGTGGTCCGAGAGGTCGACGCCGCCCGAGTTGTCGACCGCGTCGGTGTCGATGCGCACGCCCGCGAGACTCGCTTCGATGCGCGCCGCCTGCGTGAAGCCGAGATTGCCGCCCTCGGCGACGATCCGCGCACGCAGCGCGCGGGCGTCGATGCGCACCACTTCGTTCGCGCGATCGCCGACGTCTGCGTTCGACTCGTGGGACGCCCGCACATAGGTGCCGATGCCGCCGTTCCACAGTAGATCCACATCGAGCGACAGGATCGCACGCACCAGGTCGTAGCCGGAGATGCGACCGGGGCCGAGTCCGAAGCGCTCCCGCAATGCTGGCGTGAGATCGATCTGCTTCGCGGCGCGCGGGAACACGCCGCCGCCCGGCGAAACCTTCGTCGGGTCGTAGTCGGCCCAGCTCGAGGTCGGCAGCTCGAAAAGTCGGCGCCGCTCCTGCCACGCGATCTCCGGATCGGGGTCGGGATCGATGAATACGTGGCGGTGATCGAACGCGGCGAGCAACTGCGCGCGGCGCATCAGCAGCGCACCGTTGCCGAAAACGTCGCCCGACATGTCGCCGATGCCGGCGGCGGTGAACGCGTCGCGCTCGGGATCCTTGCCCAGCTCGGCAAAGTGCTGCTTGGCGCACTCCCACGCACCACGCGCGGTGATCGCGAACTTCTTGTGGTCGTAGCCTTCGGAGCCGCCCGACGCGAAGGCGTCGCCGAGCCAGAAATCGCGCGCCAGCGCGATCTCGTTGGCCGCGTCCGAAAGATGCGCGGTGCCTTTGTCCGCCGCGACGACGAGGTACGGGTCGTCGCCGTCGCGACGAACCACACCCGCGGGAGGCAGCAATGCGCCTGTCACATCGAGATTGTCGGTAAGGTCGAGCAGGCTCGCGACGAACACGCGGTACTGCTCGTCGGCGAGCTTGCGCGCCTCGCTCGGCGAGAGTCCCGAACGCTTCAGCACGAAGCCGCCCTTCGCACCGACCGGCACGATCAACCCATTCTTCAGCTGTTGCGTGCGCATCAGCCCGAGCACTTCGACGCGCAGGTCGTCGAAGCGGTCGCTCCAGCGCAGCCCCCCGCGCGCGACCGGTCCGCCGCGAAGATGGATGCCCTGCAACTCCGCCGTGTGTACGAAGATCTCGCGCCACGGCCGTGGCGGCGCGATCTCGGGGACCAGCGCCGGGTCGATCTTCATCGCGATGCGGTGCGGCGGCGCGAGCGTCGCAAAGAAACTCGTGCGCAGCGTCGCCATCACCAGCGCATACAGGCCCGAGAGCGCGCGGTCTTCGTTCAGCGACGCGATGCGATCGCGATAGCCCTCGAAGGCGCGCTGCAACTTCATCTCGAGTGCGCTGCGCTCGGAAGCTTCGAGGGCGGGATCGAAGCGCGCCGCGTAGAGCTGGACGAGCAAGCGCACCGCGAGTGGATTTTCGAGCAACACCGAACGCAGGAAGGGACGCGCGAGCGTTCCCTGGATCTGCAGGAAGTACTCGAGGTAGGCGCGCACGCAATCGATCTCGCGCCACGCGAGTCCGGCGCCGAGCACGAGCCCGTTCAGCGGATCACTCGCGACGGCGCCCGCGAGCACCGCACGGATCGCATCGCCGAGGCGTTCCGCGATCGCGTCGAGATCGCGCTGCTCGGCGCCGAGCGGTAGCACGCGCAGCGTTGCCACCATCGCGGCCGATCGCTCATGCGGCGTGACACGGAGTTGCTGCGCGTCGACCACGCGGATGCCGAAGCCGTCGATCACCGGCAGCAGGTCGGAGAGCAGCAGCGGCTGGTCGGGTAGAAAGAGGTCGAGCGTGCAGATCTCGCGCCGCTCGTCACCGTGGTCGAAGTAGAGCGCGAAGGTGGGCGCACCCGAGTTGGCGAGGGCCTCCAGCGCGACGACGCCACGCACCGCGTCGACCGGATGGGTCGCGACCCGCAGCAGTTCCGGAAAGCCGTCGGTGTAGCGATCGGCGAGCAGCATGCCCTCGCTCTCGCCGAAACGAAGCGCGAGCGCTGCCTCGAATCGTTCCTCCCAGCGCGACGACAACTCCTCGAGCTCCGCCTCGAGCCGGATCGGATCCGGCAACGACAGCCGTCCGCTCGCGGTCGTGCAGAAGTAGTGGAGCACGACGACGCCTTCCTCGAGGAACGATGCGCGATCGTCCACGTAGGTGGCGCCGGTACACGCATCGAGGTGGGCGCGGATGCGTGCGCGCAGCGACTCGCCGTAGCGCTCGCGCGGCAGCAGTACCGCGACATAGAGCGACCGACCGTGTCGATCGGCGCGCAGCACCAGTCGCGTGCCCTTCGAACCCTCGGACTCGACGATCTCGTGGATCAACGCTGCGACGCCGTCGACGTCGGTCCCGAGCAGCACTTCGAGCGGGGCCGAGTCGAAGGCACTGACGATGGCGCGATAGCGGTGCGAGCGCGGCACGGCGGCTTCGCGGCGCAGGATTTCCCCGAGGCGGCCCGACAGCAGCGGCACCTGCGAACCCGGCGTCCGCAGTGCACGCGAAGTGAAGAGGCCGAACAGGATTCCGAGGCCGCACGGCTGGCCGCTGTCGTCGTACACGGTGATCGCGATGCGATCGAGGCGGCCGTGGCGATGGATCGGCGATTCGACGCGTGACTTTCCGATCACCAGGATGCGCGGGTCGTCGAGGATGTCGCGCAGTTCCTCGGGCACATCCAGGCCGCGCCGCGCCGCGCGCAGGCGGCTGTTGGCGTCGTCGCGGAAGAGGCCGAGGCCGGTTCCCGGAGTGAGCTCGACCTCGAAGCCCGCCGCCCCGCCGAGCGGCCGCAGCGCATAGCGCCGAAAACCCACGAGCACGAAGTGATCGGAGAGGAGCCACGCGAGGAAGTCGCGCACTCGGCGGGCACGCTCGGCGCCGTCGAAGAGCGCGCGCCCGGCGCGGTCCACCTGGGCGTCCAGCGCGGCCACCGCGGCCAGCATTGGGACGTGATCTTCGGTGACGTCGCGCACTTTCTGCATCGCGTCGCGCAACGACGTCTCGAGTTCGGCGCGCGCTGCGACATCGTCGATCTGCGGCGACACCTCGATATAGAGCGCCGACTCGCGCGGGTCGTTGCTCGCCGGATCGATGTTCTCGAATGCGCCCGCGGCGTCACGACGAATCGGAAGGATCGGATGCAGGAAGAGGCGCTCGCGCAGTTCCGCCCGACGCAACACGAGCCGCGCCGTGTCGACGAGGAAGGGGCGGTCGTCCTGCAGGATCTGGATCACGGTGCGACCCGGGCGATCCACCGGGTTCGCAACGGCGACGTCGATCGCACCGGGCCGGCGCGCGCTCGCGAACGCGAAGGCCGCTGCGGCGGCGCTCGCGAAAGCGCGTTCACTGCCGTGGCCGGCGCCGCTCAGGAAGGCGCGTGCAAACGCTTCGAAGCGAGCGGCATCGTGCAGAGCGACCCCCTGGGCTGCCTGCTCGATCCTCGTCACTTGCCCTTCTTCATCGCCCCCTGCGCCGGAGCCGGAGCCGGAGCCGGCCCCTTCTTGTTCTTGTCGGCAGAGCCCTGCTTCTTGGCCTTCTCTTTGGCTTTCGGAGACTTGTCGCCCATGGAATCCCCACCTCTGGTTGATCTGGTCTACGGATCTAGTCGGCGGGTCGATGATGATCGCCCGCGCGCGAGACTATCACGATCGACGCGCGCCGAGCATCAGGCTGAAGCGCTTTTTGTCACGCGATTCAACAGAACGAGCGCCACCACCGCTGATGTGAACTCGAAGCCGAGCGCCACCTCGGTGTACGAAGACAGACCGCCATCGAGCAGCGTGCCGACGAGACGCGCCGAGCCAAGGCCCGCGGTTGCAAACGCGATCGAGACGAGCGCGGGCCGCACCCAACTGGGACGCAGCGCGCCGAGCGTCGCGAGCACGCCGAGCGCGGCTTGCAGCCCGCCGTACATCGCGCGCAGTTCCGTGCTGCCGGTCGGCGACTGGAACGCCACACCCGCAGCTTCCGCGAGGTACGACGGATGCAGCGCGCACCAGATGCCATACGGCAGCCAGACGAGCGCAGACAACGTCAAGAAAACGCGGGTCGCCATGGAGAGTCCTCCCGTTCAATGGATGGAGGGCACGATTTCGAACTCAGCCCTGCGGCGGGCGCAGCGCGGGCGGCACGTACTCGTTCGTGCCCTTGCGGATGTTGGCGAAGAAGAGCTCGGGCAGACTCCAGAATGCGCCGTCGAGCCCGTCGCGCAAGCCGCTTCCGCGATCGAAGGGGAGCTGCGCGATGCCGACGCCGGAACGCGCCAGCGCGGCGCCCAGATTCACCGCACCGAGCAGCGGGCGCAGCAGCCAGTTTCCATCGGTGAAGAACACGAAGTAGCCGCTGCGATCGACCGGCGCGTAGAGAGTCGAGGTGAAGACGTTCGACTCCCGCAGCGCCGCGCGCAGCGTGCCCTCGCGCGCCACCACGTGTTCCCGTGCCGATGGCAGATGGACGCGCTCGACGACATCCCATCGCTCCCGCACGTCGCGCGACGAGACGAATGGAATGAAGTTCCCGCGCGCCGCGGGCGCGACGTAACCACCGAGCTGCCGCTCCGATTCGTGGACGATGAAGGCGCGCGCTGCCCCGCGATCCGCCGTCGGCGGCGCGCCCGCTTCCGCTCCGAGCGCGGCCTCGACGGTGCGGAACAGTTCGGAGACGCAGTTGCGCGTGACGAGGTCATAGCGGTACTCCGCTTCGAGAGCGCGGCGAAGGCTGCGCTCCGCATCGCGTGCGGCGGCGAGTGCGCGCGCGAGATCGGCCGGTATCGCGGCGGGGCGGATCCCGACGGCGATCGGCGCCCGCCCTTCCGGCAGCAGTGGACCTGGCGCGACCCGCAATACCGATGCGCCGTCCGACACCGCGCGCAGCTCGGCGACGCGGCTTGCGGCCTCTTCGAGCGTACGAAACGCCCGTTCCTGGAAGCCGCGACCCGCGAAGAATGCGTCACGCGCGACGGCCAGGTCTTCGCGCGCTTCGGCGAGCAGCACCGGCACGAGCGCGCGGCGCCGCTTCGAGACGCGCAGCGCCCGGGCGTCCGGCGGCAGTGCATCGAGCGTGACGAGGCGGTCGCTCGCGAGCGATTCGTCGATCGTCACGAGTCGCGCCGCAGCGAGCAGGAACCCTTCGCCCCAATCGGCGCGCGGACTCGCCGCGAGCGCGACCGCAGCGTCCTCGAGCCGCGCGCGCGCGTCGCGCAGTCGATCTTGCGAAGCCGCGTCGAGACCCTCGACCGCATCGACAGCAAGCCTCTCGCCCGCGCGCACGCCGGCAGCGAGCGACCGAGGCTGCTCGATCGCGTCGATTGCGACGAGCGCGGCGATCGACACCTCGATGCGCCACGACAGCGAAGGCCCGGCCCGCGGATAGACCAGCGGATCCACCGTGAGTGCGCGGGCGTCCACCGGAGCGAGCGAGACCTCTCGCAGCGCACTCTCTGCGTCGGCGCGGCGCAGCGCGAGCCAGTCGCCGCCATACCGATCCTCGATCCGGCGACGCAGCGCGATCAGCGCGGGTGGCGCGTCGGTGCGGTCGGCGGCGACCCGCGCGAAAAATCCGGCGCCGCGAACGGGCACCCGCACCTCCCCTTCCGCGCCGAGTGCCTCGAGCAACGCGACATCGTCGTGCAGCTCGTCCAGCACTTCGATCTGCCGCGATTGGGCGAGCACCCGGCGCTCGAAGGTGTCGCGCAGCCGCGCGACCGTCGCGGGCGTCGCGGCGACGCGGGAGACGTCGATGCTGCGGTTCTCGAGCGTGCGGTACTGATGCTGGAAGCGCCGCGAGTCTTCGCGGCGCGGCGCGAGCCAGCCCGCATCGTGCTGGAAGTCGAAGGTCGATGCACCGAACCGGATCGCGGCGTGACCGCCGCTGGCATTGCCCTCGTGGGCGCGGACGTAGAGATAGTCGAATGAGTCGCTCGGCTCTTCGGCGTTGCTGCGCACACTCGCCGCCAGCAGCTGCGCGAGACCGAGCCACGCGATGGCGAGCCCGCGGGTCACCGCGCGTTCGCGAAGCCCCGTGCCATCGCACGCTCGCGCTCCGCATCGCCGCCTGCCCAGGCCGTTTCGTACGCAGTGCGCTGCGCGTCGTTGATCTTGGTGCGCCCGAGGCCAAACCCGATCGCTTCCCAGGTGGACGGCTCCGCTTCCCAATCACTGACGCCGCGCTTGCGGGCCAGGCTGGAGAGGCCGGAATAGAAAGCGTCCTGCTCCCCGCCACCCGCTTCGACGAACGCTTCGGTGTACTGCGAGACGTCGCTGCGGAATGCCTCGTCGTCGTCAGCCGACGAGCCCGACGAACTATTCGACGAGTCCGAAGAGCTCTCCGAGCTGTAGGAGAAGGAACAGGCGAGCGACGCCGCGCAAGCCAGCCCTGCCGCGACGGTGAATGCGCGGCGAACGACTTGGGTCATCATGGGGCGAGGATCTAGCGCAGGGCGACTGGTCGCGCGATACGCGGCGGCCGAGGAGGAAGGCGATGCACGATTCCGCACTGGAGCAGCAGATCGCGAAGCTCAGCGAGCTGGAGCGGCGCATCCTCGACAAGGTTCTGCACCGCAAGCCGGTTGCGCGCGACACGGTGGCGGAGTTCGAGCAGCGCCTCACCCTCGGTGAGCGTGCCGCCGACCGCATCGCGAGCTTCGGCGGAAGCTGGACCTTCATCGCGATCTTCGTGGCGGTGATGGTGGGCTGGATCGTCCTCAACGTCGCGCGTCCGATCGGCTTCGATCCGTACCCGTTCATCTTGCTGAACCTGGTGCTCTCGTGTCTTGCCGCGATGCAGGCACCGATCATCATGATGAGCCAGAACCGGATGTCACAGAAGGACCGGCTCGACGCGCGCCACGACTACGAGGTGAACCTCAAAGCGGAGATGGAGATCGCGGCCCTGCACCTGAAGCTCGACGAGCTTCACCTGCGCCAGCTGAATGCGATCGCGCACATCGAAGGCCTGCTGCTCGAGCGCGCGACACCCTGATGCGCGACCGCGTGCTCGCTGCGCTGCCTGCCGTCGTCGGCGCCTGCATCTTCGGCGTCGCGCTGTTGGTGCTGCGCCACGAGCTGGCGTCGTATCGACTCGCCGACATCGCTGCCCATGTTGCGTCGATTCCGGCTCGCGACCGCGCGCTGGCGCTCGCGCTGACGATTGCGAGCTACGCGCTGCTGACCGGCTACGACGCGCTGGCGTTCCGCTTCCTCGGCAGCGCGCTCGGTTATTCGCGCGTTGCGCTTGCCTCGTTCGTCGGCTTCGTGTTCAGCCACAACATCGGCCTCTCGTTCCTCGGTGGGAACGCAGTGCGCTACCGGATCCTGACCAGTTTCGGCGTCGCGCCCGGCGACATCGCCCGCGTCGTCGGATTCAACCTGATCACGTTCTGGCTCGGCTTCTTCGCGCTCGGGGGCCTGGTGCTGACGCTCGACCCGATCGTCTTGCCCGCGACGCTTCACCTGCCGTTTGCGACGAGCCGCCCGATCGGTGCAGTACTGCTCGCGGCGCTCGCCGCCTACATGCCGTTCTCGTTGTTGAGACGCTCGCCGCTGCGCGTCGGCGGCTTCGAGTTCGCATTGCCGCGCCCGCGTTGGACGATCGCGCAGCTCGTACTCTCGGCGCTCGACTGGGCGCTCGCCGCCGCGATCTTCTTCGTGCTGCTGCCGCACGCGAAGGGGCTCTCGCTCGGGATCGTGCTCGGCGCGTATCTGCTCGCGCAAGTCATCGGCCTCGCGAGTCACGTGCCGGGCGGCCTCGGGGTCTTCGAAGGCGCGATGGTGCTGCTGCTCGGCTCGTATCTCTCCGGCGAGGTCGTGCTCGGCGCAGCGATCGGTTATCGAATCATCTACTACCTGGCGCCGCTCGTCGTCGCGGTGGTGCTCTTCGGCGGCTACGAGGCGCTGCAACGCCGGCACCTGTTCGATCGCGGCAGGGAACTGTTCTCGCGGTGGGTTCCCGAAGTCGTGCCGCGCGCCTTTTCGGCGGTGGTGCTGCTCGCGGGCATCGTGATGCTCGCGTCGGGCGCGACGCCCGCCGCGCCAGGACGCATCCCCGTGCTCGAGCGCTGGATCCCGCTGCCGCTGATCGAAGTCTCGCACTTGCTCGGCTCGCTGACGGGCGTCGCGCTGCTGTTGCTCGCGCGCGCGCTCCAGCAGCGCCTCGATGCCGCCTACTTCCTCTCCCTTGCCGGTCTCGCGGCGGGCGCCACGCTCTCGATCACCAAGGGCCTCGACTACGAAGAAGCGACTCTCCTCACGCTCGCCTTCGTCGCGCTGCTCCCCTGCCATCGCTTCTTCTATCGGCGCAGCTCGCTGCTCACCGAATCCTTCTCGGCGGACTGGATCGTCGGCATCGCGCTGGTGTTGCTGGGAACCCTCGTCGTGACGCTCTTCGCGTACCGGCACATCGAGTACTCGCACGATCTGTGGTGGAGCTTCGACGTCCACGGTCACGCGCCGCGATCGTTGCGCGCGCTCTTCGGCGCCGGCTTCTTTCTCGCGCTGTTCGCGCTCTATCGCTTGATGCGGCCAGCGCCGCCCGACGTGGAGCTGCCGTCGGCCGAAGTACTCGAGCGCCTGCGGCCGCTCGTCGCCGCGGCGCCGAGCGCCGAGGCACACCTGGCGCTGCTGGGCGACAAGCGTCTGCTTCAACACGAAGGCGGCGCGGGCTTCGTGATGTACGGCATCGAGGGACGCTCCTGGATCGCGATGGGCGATCCGGTGGGCACGCCCGACGTCCGGCGCGAGCTGGCCTGGCGCTTCCGCGAGATGGCCGACGCCCACGGCGGTCGCACGTCTTTCTACGAGGTTTCCGCGAGCGATCTGCCCGTCTATCTCGATCTCGGCCTCACGCTGCGCAAGCTCGGCGAGGAGGCACGCGTGGCGCTGGACGGCTTCACGGTCGAAGGCGGGGGTCGCCGCGGGAAACTTCGAACGGCGCGCAATCGCATGTCGCGCGAAGGCTGTCACTTCGAAGTGCTGCCGCCCGAAGCCGTGCCGCCGCTGCTCGACGAGATGGCGGCGATCTCCGACGCGTGGCTGGCCAAGAAGAACACCCGCGAGAAGCGCTTCTCGCTCGGCTGCTTCGATCGCGCGTACCTGGCGCGTACGCCGCTCGCGGTGATCCGCCGCGGCGAGCGCATCGTCGCGTTCGCGAACGTGTGGCCGAGCGGCGAGAAACACGAACTCTCGCTCGACCTGATGCGCTACGGCGAGGATGCGCCGCCGTCGACGATGGACGCGCTCTTCACCGAGCTGATGTTCTGGGGCCAGGAACAGGGCTACGCGTGGTTCTCGCTCGGGATGGCGCCGCTCTCCGGTTTCGAGCATCACCGGCTCTCGCCGCTCTGGAATCGCCTCGGCGCGCTGCTGTTCCGCTACGGCGAGCACTTCTACAACTTCCAGGGTCTGCGCGAATGGAAGGAGAAGTTCGGCCCGGTGTGGGAGCCGCGCTATCTCGCAGCGCCGAGCAATCTCAGCGTCCCGCTCGTGCTGACGCAGGTCGCGTCGCTGGTAAACGGCGGCGTCGCCGGGACGATCGTGAAGTAGCGCCTCTCTTCAGTGTTCTTTCCTGGCGTTCTTCTGCACGGCGTCGAAGATGCGCTGCGCGAGCGCCGCATAGTCGCCGTCGAAATGGTGACCGCCCTTGGTCTTGATCACCTGTGCCTTGGCGAGCTGCGGATCGGGGCAGATCGTGTCGCCCTCCTCCTCCCCGTAGAAGCACTGCAGCTTCGCGAGATCGAGGCGCAGCAGTTCCGGCATCACGGGCGCCGCCTCCTTGTCGGCTTCGGCGCCGAGCCAGCCCTCGACCGCGATCTGGAACGGCGCACGCGCGTCGAGACCGAGCAGCGAGACCAGGAGCACGCGATCGCGCATCGGCGCGGGCAGGCGGTTGACCGCGAACGGCAACGCCGATGCGCCGAACGAGTAGCCGATCAACGCGACGTCGCGGGTGCCCCATCTGTCGCCGTAGGCGTCGATGATCTCGGCGAGGTCACGCCCGAGTTCATCGGGCGTCTTCGCGCTCCAGAAGTAGCGGAGCGAATCGACGCCCACGACCGGTACACCGCGCTGCGCGAGGTGTTCGCCGATTTCCTTGTCGAGATCGCGCCAACCACCGTCGCCCGAGTAGATCACCGCCATCCACGAACCGATCTTCTCGGGCACGATCTCGGTGAGCGGCAGGTTGCGCAGCGCAGGCGACGCATCGCCGGCCTCGATCTGCTTGGTGATCAGTGCGACCAATCGATCGAGCGGCGGGCCGCCGACGGGCGGCGGCTCCTCGACGTCGTCGACGAGCTCCGCGAGAGCGGGTGCGAGCGGCGTGCGCGACGAAACCAGCCACCATCCGCGCAGATCCGGCTGCGCGCCATACGCGAAGCCATGGCCGCGCACAGGTTCGGACGGAGCACCCTTGCACAGCGGCACCTTGGTGTTGAGCGTCGTTGCAGGATCGACGCTCACCGCGCCCGCGACCGTCGCCGCGGGCGATTGCGCGAGACCCGCGTACGCGAGCGTCGCGCCCTCGCCGACACCGGCGAGGATGGGGCTGCGATACGACGCACTGCCGAGTTGACGCTGAAGCTTCTGGGCAAGCGCTTCGATCTCGCTGATCACGTAGTGACAGCCGTCGTCGCTGGCGCGCAGACCCTTCTGGTAGGTCGGCAGATCGACACCGACGACGGCGGCGCCGTCGTCGCGCAGTGAAATCGCGGCGGCTTCGAAGGCCGGGCTCCAGCCGCCCGTGTCGGAGAACAGGAAGACCAGCGCCTCCGGCGGATCGTCGGGCCGGAACAACTCGACCTGGCCGAGCCGGCCGCCGTCGATGCGCTCCGCGGTCGATGCCGGCGGCGGGGACTCCTTCTTGCCGCACGCCAGCGCAGCACCGAGTGCAGCCGCGAGCGCGGCGACAGCGAATCCAGCACGCAAGAACCCTCCGATCGGTCGACGCGGCGGCATCGGGGTCTACTCTGACCGAGACACACGCGGAGTCGAGCCCCCATGCATCTCGCCACGCGCCTTGCACCGATCGAGCTGTCCGATTCCCGCGGAGTCCCGCAGCGACTGGGTGCGCTGTGGACGGCCCGGCCCGTCGTGCTGGTCTTCATCCGCCACTTCGGCTGACTGTTCTGCCACGAGCAAGTCGCGCAGTTGCGCGACCATCTCCCCGAGATCCGCGCACGCGGCGCCGAGTTGGTCGTGATCGGCAACGGCTCGCAGCACTTCGCCGCCGCATTTCGCGAGGACATGGGCCTCGATTGCCCGCTGCTCGTCGATCCTGCGCTGCGCGCGTATCGGGCCGCGGGCCTGCGACGCGGCCGGGTCGAGCTGCTTTCGCCGCGGCTTCCGCTGCATGCGCTCCGGGCACTGCGGGCCGGGCACCGTCAGACGTCGGTCCAGGGCGATCCGTGGCAGCTCGGCGGCGTCTTCGTGATCCGCCCCGATGGAACGGTCGCGTTCCGGCACGCGAGTCGTGAAGCCGGCGACCATGCTCCGATCGACGCGATCGTCGCAGCGCTCGATCCGGCGGCGCCCGCGATCGCGGAAACTCCTCGCACGTCGCGCGCCATGCAATGGCTCGGTCGCGGGCTCTCGCAACTCGTCGATCCGACCGTGGTGTTCTCCTTCGATCGCACGGGCTTCGGCATCCACGCGCTCGCGTTCCGTCCCGAGGATCTCGACGTCGATCTCTCGGGGAAACGCTGCCTGGTGACGGGCGCGAACTCGGGGATCGGCTTCGAGACGGCGCTCGCGCTGGCCGATCTCGGCGCCGACGTGCTGCTGCTCTGCCGCAGCCGCGAACGCGGCGAGGCCGCGGCGGCGCGCATTCGCGAACAGACGGGCTCGCGCTCCGTCACCGTGGTGGAGCTGGACGTCTCGCGACTCGCGTCGGTGCGCGCAGTCGCGGCGCAACTGGTGCCCCTGCCGGTGGACGTGCTGGTCCACAACGCAGGCGTGTTGCCGGACGAGCGAGCGGAGACCGAGGACGGCCTCGAACTCTGCTTCGCAACCCACATCGCCGGTCCGCACCTGCTCACCCAGCTGCTGCGTCCCGCACTCGAACGATCCGAGGATGCGCGTGTCATCTGGGTCGCATCCGGGGGCATGTACACGCAACGACTCCAGCTCGACGACCCGCAGTGGAAACAGCGCCGCTACGACGGCGTCACCGCCTACGCGGAGACCAAACGCGCGCAGGTCGTGCTCGCGGAGCTCTGGGCCCGCAGATTCGCCAGGACAGCGGTCGTCGTGAACTCGATGCACCCGGGTTGGGCCGACACGCCCGCCGTGCGCTCCTCGATCCCGGGGTTCTGGCGGGTCGCGCGCAAGATCTTGCGGACCCCTGCCGAGGGCGCCGACACGGTGGTGTGGCTCGCCGCGAGCACTCCGGGCCGGGGCCTCACGGGCGCCTTCTGCTTCGATCGCGAGCCGCGCAGCACGCATTGGCTCCCCTGGACGCGGGAGACGGATGCGGAGCGCCAGCGGCTGTGGAAACTCGTGGAGAACTGCGTCCGGGCCGAACGCCCGGGACGATCGCGTTCGCCCCGGACCGGGTCGCACGGGCGGGGTGACGCCTCGCCAGTCGCCTGATACGCTGCCGGGTCGAAGGCGCCTCCGGTCGGGAGTGCGCACGTCAGGCGAGAGTCTTCTTATCCTTCCTGCGTGTCTCCATTACGACTCGAGTGTCTTTCCTGCTCGTCGGCGGCTGGCGCAAGGCCAGTCTGGCGGCGGTGCAGAGTGTTTCGCGCGCGATCGATGGTTCGGATGGTCCGGCCTTGATTACGGCGAGTGTCGCGTCCGCCTGCTGCGTGCGACGGCGCGACGAGGATGATCGATTGGGCAAGAAGCTTTATGTCGGAAACCTCCCGTTCACTGCCTCCGAGGACGAAATCCGTGAGCTCTTCGAGCGTCACGGTGCAGTGGACAAGGTCAGCGTCATCACGGACCGGGAAACCGGTCGTCCGCGAGGGTTCGCCTTCGTAGAGATGGGCGAAGGCGCCAACGCGGATGCGGCCATTCAGGCGCTCGATGGCCGTGACTTCGGGGGCCGCAGCCTCCGAGTCAACGAGGCGCAGGATCGCCGCGGCGGCGGCGGCGGCGGCAGTAGTGGTGGTGGTGGC